>NZ_LT985980.1:3156694-3511210 GCF_900291985.1 Lysinibacillus timonensis
CTACTACGATAGGGAAGAAGCACACTAGACTAATAACGATTAGCTTAGGAAACATCCCAAACCCAAACCAAATAATGAGAAGTGGAGCAAGGACAATCGTCGGTATGTTTTGAGACAAAATTAATAGTGGATATAACAATTCATTTACTCTTGGTAAACGGTAAAGGATAATTGCAATAATTAGTCCAACACCACAACCAATCAATAGGCCAAGTAATGACAAAGTTACTGTAGAATAAATATGGCCATAAAATAGATCGAAGCCGACAATAGCTTCTTTGATTACATCACTAGGTGCTGGTAATAACCATTTCGGTGTTTTAGATACTCGTACTAACACTTCCCAAAGAATGAATAAAAAGAGGAGGAAAAGAAATGATTTTCCTCCACGAACCCACGCGCTTTTCATTAACGATATTTCTCCGTTAATTTATCCATAGAAACACCGTTTGGATTATAAGAAATTTTCACTTGGGAAAGTACACCTGGACAACCTAATTCAATCATCTTTAAATTCATTTTTTCTATAATAGAAAGTAACTCAGAAAGTTCTCCCTCCATTGTCGTCTCTAATGGATTTACTTGATATTTCACGCCTGATGCGTCAATTACTGCAATGGCAGCATCAACTAAAGGGATTATGTCCTCACCATTTTTTGCTTTCGGTAGTATTTGAATACTAACTAATGCATTTGCCATACTTGTTCCTCCTTATTCCGGTAGAAATTCATTTGTGAATGCTTTTTCTGGATCAAATTCGCCTTCTAAAACACCATGTTCGCTCATCCAATCCGCATAGTTTTTCCAAACATCCAGCTTTTGCTCACCCCAGCGAGGTGCATCGTCTTGATATTTCGTACTTAGCCACTTTTGACTTTCTAATATAAGCTCTGAATCAAGTTCAGGAGCCGCTGCTGATAAGATGTTTGCAGCTTCTTCAGGGTTTTCAATAGCGAATTGATAGCCTTTAGCTGCAGCTGAGACAAAAGCTTTTACCGTTTCAGGATTTTCAGCAATCATTGATTCATTTGTTGCAAGTACTGGTGTATAGTAATCAAGTTTCTCTGAATAATCAGTTAGATAAACCATGTTGATGTCTTCTCCACGTAGTTCAGCTTCAACACCTGTCCAGCCATAGTAGATCCATGCAAAATCAATTCCTTGGTTTTTCATAGTGAAGAAGTCTGCATTTCCAGCATTTACAATGTCTAATTGATTAATATCTGCTTGTTCAACTGACATCAAAGTTTGTAAAACAGCTTGCTCAATTGGTGAACCCCAACCGCCATATGTTTTACCTTCAAAGTCTTTTGGTGAAGTAATATTTAAATCAACTGGTGAAGCAAAGCCCGAAGTGTTATGTTGAATAACTGCTGCAATCGAAACAATTGGCACTCCTTGTGTACGTGCAAGGGTGATGTTTTCTTGGATACTCACACCAAATTCTGCGTTGCCTGATGCTATCAATTGGTCCGAACCTGCATCTCCAGGCATAATAATATCAACGTCTAAGCCTTGTTCTTCAAAATAACCTTTTTCTTTAGCCACATATAAACCTGTGTGGTTTGTATTCGGTGTCCAATCAAGAACCACTGATATTTTTTGCAGTTCTTTCTCTGTTTGTTCATTTGTGTCTGTGTTTGACTCTGTCTGTGTTTCGTTTGTCTGTGGTTGTGATTGACAGCCAACTAGTGCTAACACTGCAATCATAAGCAAGAAGAAAAGTCTTTTCATGTTGAAACCCCCATAAATATGAATTGATAAATTCATACCTCGAATAAAGTGAAACTGCAATCAGTGTGGGTTTTCCAACTCCACGGATTGTTAGTTGAACCAATCAGGATGCTAGTCCGTTAACTCCCACGCAAACATCATTGTTTATCTTAATTTGAGAGGTGAGAGTTTTACAGACGGTCGCACCGGGAGAAATAAAAAACGTCTAGGATGATATCCCAGACGTATTAAACATTCATTTCAAATGAAGAGCAATTTGAAGTCAATGTTCCCTACGCTGGTATTAACCAAATCAGGTTCAAAGGGTTAGTATCTAGCGGATACAATCTCAGCTGGACAATACCAGCTCCCCTACATTCTTCTCGATATGAACTTTCACTATTCATTCTAGCAAAAAGTGGGGAAGATTGACAATAGTCTAGAAAGTAATCTTCTAAGAACCTCCTAAGCTTATAGATTCATCAGAAAATAGCGAAATGTAATTAATTATTGAACGGCATGTCTAGTCTAATATCCATTCTGTAACTATATAATGTACCAATTGAAAATATACGTTTGGAGGGACAAAATGAAAAGAATTTTTTGGTTGGCTTTAGTTCTGTTTGTCATGTTATCGACGACGGCGTTCGCCCATTCCAACTTAACAAGTTCAACTCCATCTGATGGTGAAGTAGTTGATGGTAACTTAAAAGAATTGAAGCTTCAATTTGACACAAGTATCGAAAATACAAGTTCATTAACATTATTAAGTGAGAATGGGGAACAGATTCCAGTCACTATTTCAGTTAATACTAATACTTTGGTTGCACAAATCCCAGCTCCTTTAAAAAATGGTACATATGAAGTAGATTGGAAGGTTATTGGTGAAGATGGTCACCAAATTGATGGGACATATTTATTTATGGTAAATACAGCAGAAACTTCTACAGATGTGAGTACGAATGACGGTGGGGGACTATTAAATACATGGGTTGTAATTGCTATCTGTGTGATTGTCCTTATTATTCTTTTAACAGTGTTATCGAAAAGAAGAAGATAAGTAATGAGAGTGAAAAAAGCGTTGACTATAGAAACTTCTATAATCAGCGCTTTTTTATAACTATAGTAATTGATCGATTTCGTTCTTCAACTGTTCAGCGTCTAGTTCGACTGGGTATTGGAATTCTTTATCGTTAATAAAAACAGCTGGTACCATTTTCACATTACGCTTCACGGCTTCCGCTACAATTTGTAGACCAATATCGATTGTTTCAGGCTCCTCTTTTAAACCGTACTCTTCAACTAACATTTTCTTAATTGTATCACTATCTTTTTCATGCCATTCACTTTGTTTAGCAAATAAATCCTTCATTAACTCATAAATTTTTTCAGGCTCATTATAATCAAAGAAGCAGTTTGCTAAAGTACCGTATAATAGCATTTCACGAGGTTTATCGAAATGCTTAATAATGTATTGGACTTTGCCATCTTGAATATACGATTGTAATGTTTGGTCGGCATTTTCAAAGAATGTTGCACAATATGGACAGGCAAGGTTTAAAAATACTTCCACTTTTACAGGAGCTTCAGGAGAACCATAGCTTAAATGAGTATTTTCAATAGTTTGAGTCATTTTAATCCCTCCAAAGTTTATTCGATATTACTTGGAATAATTGCTGCATCAACATTCACGGCATCTTTAACACTAATTTCTGTTTCCAAGATACCTGCATTAAAGAATGTATCGGCAAGTTGTTGTTGGCTTGTAATAATTGCTTCATCAATCTTTTGAACACCGAATGTACGACGGTTATTCGCTTGTTTAAGTGGGGCAGCATCTAACCCTAATTCAGCGGCTAATATTTCAGCTACTTCATCTTTATTTTCATTTGCCCATTGATCAGCATTTTGTAGTTCTTCTAAAATAATTTTTGCCACTTCTGGTTTTTCAGATAATAATTTTTCAGTAGCAAAGTAGAATGTACGGTTTTCTGTTAAGTCAGATCCACTAACGATTGTGCGAGTTTCCACTGTATTTTCAACGATTGCTAAGTAAGGATCCCAAGAACCATAAACATCAAATTCACCTTTTGTAAAGGCAGCTAAACCTTCAGCAGCATCTTTATAGAAAATAATTTCAACTTCATCTTGCGAAACTCCAGCTTTTTCTAATGCAACAAGTAATAGATAATGTTGGTTACCCCCACGTGTTACTCCGATTTTTTTGCCTTTGAAGTCCTCAACGGATTGGATGTCTGAATCTGCTTTTACAACTAATGCAACACCTTCTGGATATGGAGCTTCAGAAGCTACGTAGTTTAATGGGTGCCCACCAGCCTGCATAAATACAGCATTACCGTCAGAAGCATGACCAAAGTCAATGTTGTCTGTTAATAATGCTTCTAATAAAACTGTGCCAGTAGGGAAGACATTCCACTCAACGGCATAACCAGCTTCTTCTAAAGCAGTATCTAAATTTCCATGTTCTTTTAAAATGTTGATTGTATTTCCTTTTTGATAACCAATTCTTATCACTTCTTTTTCAGCATTTGAAGCTTCACCACTTGTTTCTTCATCTGTTGAACCATTTGTTGTTGAATTCTCTGTCGTACTACTTGATCCGCATGCTGCTAAAACAAATGCGAAAAGAGCAGTGATGAATAGTAATAATGTCTTTTTCATCATTCATTTCCCCCTAAAATTTGATTAAGTATTTTTTGCTCGTAATACGTAAACTTATCATCACGTTCACGAGGCCTTGGTAGTTCGATTTGTTCATCTAATTGAATATTGCCCTTATCAATGACAATAACGCGATCTGCAAGACGTACTGCTTCTGTTACATCGTGCGTAACAAGTAGCGATGTAAACTGCTGTTGTTGCCATAATTCTTCAATCAGGTTTTGCATTTCAATGCGAGTCAGCGCATCTAGAGCTCCTAGTGGTTCATCAAAAAGTAAAATATTTGGGTTACTCGCTAATGCACGTGCAAGGGCAATACGTTGTTTTTGACCTCCTGATAATTGATCAGGCCAATCATTTTTCTTGTCGATTAAACCAACTTTTTCAAGGGATTCTTGTGCAATCCCTTTATTCACAGCTCCAAGTTCAATGTTATTGATAATACTTTTCCAAGGAATTAGGCGATCATCTTGAAACATAATGCGAATCTTTGGTTTATCACCAGCACCTGAATAGGATAATGTACCGTTTGAAATATCTTCAAGTTGAGCGATTACTCTTAGTAAGGTACTTTTCCCACAGCCACTTTTCCCAACTATTGCAGTAAAACTACCACGTTCAATTGAAAGATTGATAGTTTTGAGTACCTCATTATCCCCATAACTTTTACTTACATCTTTTAGTTCAATGCCAAACATCGTCACACCTCGAGTTCACTTTATTTCTTACGAAAAGCTGGATGCCATTTTAATAAGCGATGTTCAAATAGCTTGGCAATTAAATCGGATAATTTACCCAAAATGGCATATAGCACGATTGTTAACACGATAATATCCATCTGCATAAATTCCCGTGCACTTGTCGCCATAAACCCAATCCCAGCATCTGTACCAATTGTTTCAGCAATGATTAAGGATACCCACATAACCCCTAGTGCGTAACGAATTCCGACTAATATAGAAGGAAGAGAACCGGGTAAAATAATATTTGTGAATAATTTCCCGGGTGATAGTCCATAAACTTTTCCCATTTCAATTAGCTTTCTATCTACATTTTTAATACCGTTAAAAGTATTAATATAAATCGGGAACATGACACCAATTGCGACTAGGAAAATTTTTGCACTTTCCCCAATACCAAACCATAATATGACAAGTGGTATTAATGCCAAATGAGGAATTGTTCGAATCATTTGGATGGATGTATCAACTGTTCTTTCAAAGAAGAGAACCGTTCCGTTTATTAATCCAAGTACAAATCCAAGCACACCACCAATAACAAAACCTATTAATGCGCGTTGGGTACTGATCATTACATGTTGTTGCAATTCACCACTTTCAAAGAGACGGATAGCTGCATCGATCACTTCAAGCGGGGAGGGTAATAATGTACTTGTAATGATTTTGAATTGTACTAGTAATTGCCACAAAATGACGATGACAATAGGTAAAACCCAAGGTACTAGACGATTGTCATACCATTTCTTTCCGCTTTTCTTTTTAGTCAAATTCTCACCTACTTAATAATCCTTAAATAGAAAATTATGTAACAAAAATTATTTTAACAATACCTATCTGAATTGTAAACATTGTATTTTTATAAATTTGAGTAGTATAGTAGGTATTATTATTCTAGTAAAATAGTATTTCCAAAATATTTCAATAAATGGAGATGTTTAGTCATAACAAATATAGAAATTACGGATACTTTTATTACTTAATGGGAACTTCCTAATAGATAGAACGTATAAAAGTTAATAATATTTAAGGGAGGAAAAAATGATGAATCAAGGGTGTATTAAATGTGGTAGTACAAATGCCGCAACAAAAGAAGTAGCAATGACAGGAACAGGGTTGTCTAAAATGTTTGATATTCAAAATAATCAATTTGTTGTCGTTTACTGTGAAAACTGTGGGTATTCGGAGTTCTACAATAAGAAATCTTCTACTGGCTCGAATATTTTAGATTTGTTCTTTGGGGGATAGTAGAGCAGAAACGTTACATTTCTTATGTTTAATTTTTTAATTACTAATACTTGTTAACTTTTTTTGGACCTTATGAAGAGTTACGAAATCTTCTAAGGTTCTTTCTTTATGTGTGATTAAAATGCATTTTAAAATGAGTGACTATATAATTGAAATAGTATTGATTCTTTGTATGAAGAGGTTTGTAGGATGGTAAAAGCAATCTTGATTTTTTTATTGGCTGGTATTGCGGAAATTGGTGGGGGGTACTTAATATGGCAATGGCTACGTGAAGACAAATCAGCATTATTCGGTTTACTCGGTGGGATTGCATTAGTTTTATATGGAATTATTGCAACTTGGCAGGTGTTCCCATCTTTTGGACGTGTTTATGCAGCTTATGGTGGTGTGTTTATCGTTCTTTCAGTATTATGGGGATGGGGAGTAGATAAGAAAACACCAGATATCTATGATTGGGTTGGGGCAGTAATTTGTTTAGTAGGTGTCTCGATCATGTTACTAGCGCCAAGAAATTGATATCATAAATGAGAAGAATTCACATTCGTCTTATGACATCGTTAGATAACACTTAAAGACGATAAGGTGAACTGGAAGTACATAATAGGAGGGGCATGATGAACATAAGTTTATTTTTAGGAGCAATTCTTGCTTTTGTAGGAGTCGTACTTGGAGCGTTTGGTGCACACGCGTTGAAAGATAAGTTTCGTGAAGCCCGTTACGCTGAGATTTGGAATACAGCTGTGCAATACCAAATGTATCATGCGTTAGGTCTATTCATAATTGGAATATTATCGATGGAAAATCTGTTAGGCACTACTACTCTTTTTACTTGGGCTAGCTATTTAATGTTTGCAGGAGTGGTGTTCTTTAGTGGAAGTCTGTATGTGCTATCACTAAAAGGCATTCGTAAACTTGGTGCTATTACGCCTATTGGCGGTTTATTGTTCCTTGTTGCATGGCTGTTAGTAGCTATAGAAGTAATGAATTAATTACTATTGCCATTTTACTTAATGTTGATGTAGCAAAGTGTAATGATGTAGGAAATTACAAAAGAAAAGTCCCTCATAGAATAAACAAACAGCGTATAAAAAAAGCGAGAACCGTTGATGAAAACCATCTAGTTCTCGCTTTCAATTTTATCATCAACATTAGTTATAATACTTAATTTAGTTTTTCTTTCAAGCTTGCTAAAGACACTTCTTGTTCATTTTGTGGATCATCTAAAGGATAAATTCTTGCTGTCTCCTTTTGTTCATCTACATGTTGAATATAAACACGTTCTCCGTTATAAAATACCTTAGCTAAATGGCCTGACTCTGCTATTTCTTGGGCTCTTTGAATATTCAACTCCGAATCCTCCTCTGTATAGTCAAATCACTTCCATATCACAATTATTATTAACATGACCAGGTTCAGATTATTCTCTATTATTTGATTCTGTTTAATATTGGATAAATTAGAGAAAGCTAAAGTAGAAAATAGGAGTAAATAATCAATCCAATAAAGAGTTGTGAGGTGATTTCTTGGACGTATATGATCATCAGCGTTTAAATCATTCTAGACTTACGCCTTGGATAATGAGACAAACTTGGTTGGATACATTGTTAGTTCATTACCCGGTCAAAAAGGAGGTGCTCTCAGAACTTGTCCCACCTTCATTACCAATTGACACATTCGATGAGACTGGATGGGTTTCCATTGTACCTTATTTGACAAGTTCAGTAAGAGTGCGCGGTATTCCACCTATTCCAGGTATTAGTAGTATTCCTGGGTTTAATATACGCACTTATGTTAACTTGAATGGAAAGCCTGGTGTGTATTTCTTTAGTATCGCTGCATCAAACTGGTTGACGGTAAATATGGCAAAAATGATGTTTAAACTACCGTATCATTATCTGAAAATGGACTTTAATAAGAAAGGTGATTATATACATTTTAAAAGCCAGACGTTCTTTAAAAATGATGGGAGATATAAATGGGTTTATCGACCAATCTCTGAACAAAGGCTTGCGGAAAAAGGTTCTCTTGAGGAGTGGCTAGTTGAAAGATATTGCCTCTACACAGTTAATAAAAAGGGCAAACCATTGCGCAGCGATATATTACATCGTTCATGGTTGTTACATGATGCGGAAGTAGATTATCATCACAATTCACTTTTATCGGGGGTAGGGATCGAAATTCTAAAGAATACCCCTATCTTCCACTATTCAAAAAAAGTAGAAGTTCAGATTTGGCCACTCATTCAATGCTAGAAGTAGGATTGATAGTATAAGAATAGGGATATAGCAAGTCATATTTAATGTGAATTTTGATTGAGGTTATTACTATTATACAGGTGAAGGTGTTGATGTTCATGGCAATGTGTCCTTTATGTAACTCAATAAAAGAATTGAAAGTAAATTGCCCAAATTGTAATAAGCAACTAAAGGATTCCGGAAAAGTATCTGACTACCTAGATCCGTATGGTCATTATAATGATGAGGAAACAGTTAAAATGGGGGATGGGTACCCAAATACCGCTCACAATCAAATCTGTCCTCATTTAATGGTTTGTGAAGACTGTGGATATGATGTAGTGAAATTTATCCAAGAGGAGTAGCACGTTGTTAACAACCTCAATTGTGAAAACGAGAAATTATGAACAAAGTCAACTATTTGTTAGACATAATCGTTTTAACAAACAAGGCAACACCGGATGAATGTGGTGTTGCCGTAGTTCAACATTTTATACGTTTTTCGATTCATTTTTCTTCTGTACATCCACTTTATCTGTTTTCGGTTTCACATGTTCTTTTGCTATCGTTGAATTCATCTGTATAGTAGAAGAACCTATATTATTATTCATTGCAGCTTGTCCGTTCCAATGTTCCTCTTTTTTCATATGATCTCCTCCAATAACCGTCATTTGATTCTTATTTTATCCGGATACAGTTATTTAATGTATCAACTATTTCAAATGTAGATTGTTGAAGGAAGATAAAAAGTGACAAGACTGTAACCTTGTCACTTAAATCATCATAGCTTAACCAAAATACGACCTTTTGCCTGTCCTTTTAAAAGAATTGGTAAGGCGTCTGGAAGTTCTTGTAGTGAAATTTCTTCTTGAACAAATTGCTCATAGCTCTCTGGTTTAAAATCCGTTGCCAAGCGATTCCAAGTTTTTGTACGAGTCTCCATTGGACAATATACTGAGTCAACACCTAATAAGTTTACACCACGTAAAATAAATGGAAAAACTGAAGTAGGTAGACTAGAACCTGCAGTTAAACCGCATGCAGCAACAGAACCACCATACTTGATTTGACTTAGAATTGATGCGAGCGGTTCGCCACCAGTTGCATCAACAGCAGCGGCCCATTTTTGTTTACCTAAAGCGCGAACTTTCCCGTCATATACTTCTTCTCTGGAAACAATCGAATTAGCACCAATGCCCTTAAGAAATTCGTGCTCGGATTCTTTACCCGTACTTGCCACAACCTCATATCCTAATGTAGAGAGAATAGACACAGCAAAACTACCAACACCACCCGTTGCTCCAGTTACTAAAACGGGCCCTTTGTTAGGTGAAAGTCCATTTTCCTCTAAGCGTTGAACACATAAAGCTGCAGTAAAGCCTGCAGTACCAATAACCATAGCCTCTTTTAAAGTAAGTCCTTTAGGAAGCGGTACGACCCAATCAGCTTTTACTCTAGCGTATTCGCTATATCCACCGAAATGAGAGACCCCTATCTCATAGCTCGTTGCGATAACCTCATCACCTTCATTAAATCTTGGATCCTCTGAAGAAACGACGATACCAGCCAAATCAATCCCAGGAATAAAAGGGTAAGAATTTACGATATTACCATTGGGAATAGCTGCTAGACTGTCCTTATAGTTCACACCTGAATAATGAACGCGGATTAATACTTCTCCATTAGGTAAATCCTCTGTTGTTAATGTTTCGACTTTTACAGAAAATTCTTCTTCTGATTTATTAACGACTAATGCATTAAAAGATTGTTCCATATTACTTCCTCCTTTAAGGGAAAAATTAATTATATATAACATTTCTATAATCCTACTATATTTCCATGTATATAAATATATTATGTATTAAGTTGGAAAAAAGCAGTAAATATAAATCTTACGTTAATTAGTTTTCTTAAAAATACTCGGAACACTGCAAGGGTGTATCTGAACCTGTTCCCAAACGTTTCCTAAAATATAAGGTTCTACTTTTAACCAGTTATCTAGTTCTTTCTTTGAAGGATACTCAACAACCATCATTGAGCCAATCATTTTCCCATCATCATTTAAAATGGCAGTAGCGTACAAGTGTTCACCTGCAGCGGCACGTTGTTCAACTGATTTTAAATGTTCTTCTCTTGCAGCGAGTCTTCTTTCAATAGCTTTATCATCAGTTCCATCAAAAGCATTAATTAGAAATTGCACTGGAAACACCTTCCTTACATAGTTTTTTCATATTGTACCAAAATTGAACGTTAAATAATATTACGTTATATAATAAAGGCTTCTAAAGTAGGGAAAGCTACTTTAGAAGCCTTTAGAAATTTTTATATGGTGTTGTTTACTTATTTTTATTGTTTTTCTTATTATTCTTTTTCGCTAATTTTTGTACTTCTTTTGCATCTAACTCTTGAGCGATTTCTTGGTTTTGATTGTTATTGTTGTTGTTACGGTTATTTTTCTTTGCCATGTTCATCACCTCCGATAATTATTTTGTACGGTTTTTTTAAAATTATCCTAAAGTCAATTTTTGTAAGTTTATTAGTGACGGACAAAATTTATAGGAACAATGTATAAAGTGATAACAGGCACATAATACTTTGGAACGTAGTAAATGAGTTAAAAGTATTATGTTAAGTAGTGCTAACCTTAAATCTTAAGAAACGCAATTTATAATGGTGGTGACGATATGAAAAAATTCAAAGTGTTATTAATGTTCCTCATATTAGTTCTTGCTAGTTGCGGAACAAATACACCTATGGACAATAAAAAACTAGAAAATGCAAGTCAGGTTGAGTTTAACGAAAAAGACTATATGAAAATAGTCTCTCCGAACAATGAATTAGGGTTCGATCTCTTAGCCAAGGCACCAATTGATAGTGAAGGGAATAAGCTTATTTCACCTATAAGTTTATTTATGGCTATGGCGATGGTATATAATGGTGCAGAAAGTCATACAAAAAAAGAACTAGCAAAAGTTCTTCACATAGAAGAGCTTTATGATGAAGACTTAAATAAAGCAAACGTTTCATTAATGAATTTACTGAACCGAGATGCTGAAAATATGCAATTAACCATAGCAAACTCCATTTGGCTTAATGAACAATATCAATTCCGAGAGCGGTTTACGACAAATAGCAAAGATTATTTTAATGCAGAAATAAACCAATTTAATGTGCATGATTCGAACTCGCCTAAAATGATAAATAACTGGATCAATCAAAAGACAGATGGCAAAATACCTCAAATTATTGGAGGTGAATTGAGCCCAGATATACTTACAATACTTATCAATGCCATTTACTTTAAAGGATATTGGACTTATCCTTTTGACAGTTCACTAACAGAGGAGCGTCCCTTCAATTTGCAGGATAGTGCAGTGAAGAAAGTTCCAATGATGCGTCTTCATGAAGAGTTAAAATACTTGGAAAATGAACTGTTCCAAGCTATCTCACTGCCATATAGTGACGAAGGAATGAGTATGAAGATTTTTCTACCAAAAGAAAACATTTCGATTGATGAATTTGAGGAAGAGCTTAACTTAAGTAATTGGCAGAAGTGGTTACGTGAATTTTATGATACTGAAGGAACTATCCTACTTCCAAAGTTTAAAATGGAACAAGCTATAGAATTTAAAGGTACATTAGAAGCGTTAGGTGTGGTTTCAGCCTTTAATGATCATGCAGACTTTTCTGGAATAATTCAAGAAGATTCAGGTATAGCCATCAGTAGTGTAAAGCAAAAAACATTTATAGAAGTTGATGAGGAAGGGACGGAAGCAGCAGCAACTACGTCTGTAGAAATCCATACTACTTCAATGCAACCGATGAACAAACCTTTTTATATGGAAGTAAATCGTCCATTTTTTATCTCAATTGTAGATGAAACATCGGGTGCTATTTTATTCATGGGAACTATAATAAACCCGAAAGAGTAAATACTCCCTATTGTAACGAGAAAATAACTACCCCATAATGGGATTGGGTATATTTTCAAATCGACTCAAAATTAAATTGCCTTTAGATTTCGAGAACGTATTTGAGGACTTAGCCTTGTTAAAGTACTGCATGATAAAAAAGATAAATATTAACAGTGCATGATTTAACTACTATGGAAAAATAATAATTGTATCTTTGATGAAGAGAGGGATATTTCCGTGGAAGAAATTAAAGTTGGGGAAATTTTTACAATTGGTGACGAAGAGCAAGAAGAACATGAAGTCGAAGTACTTGCTGCTATTAACCTAGAAGGAACACAATATGTTGCGGTTGGATTTGTTGAAGATTTACAAGAGGACACAGAAGAAGATATTGATGTATTCTTTTTAAGAGTTGATAAAGATGGTGATTTCGAATCAATTGAAAGTGATGAAGAATTCGATAAGGTGTCAGCTGCTTTTGACGAAATACTAGACGATGACACGGAATAAGTAGAAAATGTTATAAGGAACGAGTTTGCTCTACAAATAATGTAGAACGAACTCGTTTATATTTTTTTGTGAATGTATAAGCTTTTTTCTAATTAAAATTTAATCATCTTGTTTATGGTTATCTAATTTCTCTATAATCACTTGTGTACTAATGATTGCGGATACAATAACTGTGAAGATTAGTGTGAAAATAAGAGAGTGTGTCACTTGGTGATATGAACCTTCTACAGAATCATAATAACCAAAGCTCGATAAAATCGGGCTTATTATCAACAGACTTAAGATAAACAATAATACGGTAGCGACAAATGCCCATCCAATTAACTTCATTAGATTCCCTCCCTATTTAAAATATATTGAACATTTTAGAAATCATTAATAAAAGTTGTAAACAGTAAGTACTTATTATTACCAGTTTTAGAGCTCGATAAGGTGAAATAGAAAAGGGGATATTATTAATATTTAATCTATACGAAAAGGTGAGTCCAAATTGAAAAAAGCAGTATTTCTTGATCGAGACGGTGTAATTAATGAAGTTTTAACCAACCGCGTAAAATTTGTAAACAAGCCACGAGATTTATATTTCTTACCAGGTGTTCCTGAAGCTATAAAAAAATTAAATGAACAGTTTGATTATATTTTTGTTGTGACAAATCAAGGTGGAGTTGGATTAGGTTATATGAAGGAAAATCAACTCAGAAAAATACATGAACATATGGTGAAGGAACTACAAAAAGAAGGGGCTATTGTACATGATGTAGTGTATTGCCCACATAAACCAAAAGCAGGTTGTGAATGTAGAAAACCTAATTCTAAGCTAATAGAAGATTTAGCCTGTCAATATGAAGTCGATTTATCAATGTCATTCATGGTAGGTGATACGGACACAGATATAATTGCAGGGAAAAAAGCAGGAACCAAAACAGTTTTTTTAGGAGATAGGGATGATCTTGCGGATGCGGTATTTCCAGATTTATTATCCGCTAGCGATTGGATTATAGAAGAGACTAAGAAGTAACAAAAAACGAAACAAGTTAGAAGATATATTTAATGAATGGATCTTTCTCCTCAAAACTATTTGTAAGCATCTTTATATTCATTAATATAAAATAATGGAATTAGAGTATTTTTATTGAGTAAATGTTTATTTTCATTTGTATGTAGTGAAGTATAAACGACTAAAAGCAGCAAAAAATAATTTTGTAAAATATACTTTGATGTATTTTAAATGGATGGTACTACTTAATATTGCTAAGTGTCCAGACCATAGAGAGTGAGGTTTTGATACCCATGGATACGGGTTGGAATTTTGATAACAGTTACGCTCGTCTACCTGAAACTTTTTTTAGTAAAACAAATCCAACACCAGTTTCAGAGCCGAGGTTAGTTGTGTTAAATGATTCATTAGCAGAGTCATTAGGGTTAACTCCACAAAACTTAGGTAGTAATAAAGGTGTTGCAATATTTGCAGGGAACCATATCCCTGAAGGAGCAGAGCCTATTTCTCAAGCTTACGCTGGACATCAATTCGGACATTTTACAATGTTGGGCGATGGGCGTGCGGTTTTACTAGGGGAGAAACTAACCCCTGAAGGTGAGCGTTTTGATATCCAACTAAAAGGTGCTGGTCGAACTCCATATTCAAGAGGTGGGGATGGACGTGCCGCTCTAGGTCCAATGTTAAGAGAATATATTATTAGTGAAGCAATGGACGCATTAGGCATTCCAACGACTAGAAGTCTGGCAGTAGTCACTACAGGTGAAGCAATTATGCGAGAAACAGATTTACCTGGTGCAATACTCACTCGCATCGCTGCGAGTCATTTAAGAGTAGGGACTTTCCAATACGCCGCGCAGTGGGGGACATTTGAAGACCTTCAAACATTGGCGGAATATGCGATTGTAAGGCATTATCCAGACATTGAATATGATGATACACGTTACGGCAATTTCCTACACGAAGTTGTAAAGCGACAAGCGGAACTCATATCGAAGTGGATGCTCGTTGGCTTTATTCACGGTGTAATGAACACAGATAATATGACGATTAGTGGAGAGACAATCGATTATGGTCCGTGTGCATTTATGGATAGGTATGATCCAAAAACAGTGTTTAGCTCTATTGATCGTCACGGACGTTATTCATACGAAAATCAACCGAACATCGGACTTTGGAACTTAACACGATTTGCGGAATCGTTACTACCGCTAATCCATCAAGATGAAGAAAAAGCAGTGGAAATTGCTCAAAGCATCTTGGAAGATTACCCTAAATATTATACTCAAAGTTGGCTAACTGGGATGAGAGCGAAACTAGGAATATTTAATGAAGAGGATGATGACAAAGTCCTTATTCATGAACTACTCGATTTCATGCAGCAGTACCGAGCTGACTACACAAATACATTCCGTGCGTTAACGATAAATAGACTAGAGAATATGGCATTCTTCGGGTCAAAGGATTTCCAAGAATGGAATGAAAAATGGCAAGCTAGACTTGACCGTCAAGAGCAATCTAGAGAGGAAGCAGAGGAGCTAATGAAAGTTAGTAATCCGGCGGTTATTCCGAGAAACCATCGAGTGGAAGAGGCATTAGATGCTGCGGTAGAAAATGGTGATTTAAGCGTGATGGAAAAATTATTAGAAGTTTTATCTGATCCATATGCCTATACACCTGAACAGGAAGATTACTGTGCTCTTCCACCTGATACAAATATGCCCTATAGAACGTTTTGTGGAACATGATTTCATAGAGAGGTATAAATTCATTCACCAATATGTTAATCAAGGCTAAGTTCTCGTGAATAGAGCTTAGCTTTTTTCTATTTTATGCCTGAATAATACAGAACTCAGGCAATCTTTTAAAAAATAACATTTATGATTCAAATAACATATGTTAAGGTCGAATGTTTAAAATGGAAGGAATGGTAGGTAAATGATGAATCGATATAACCACGGCAATCCTAGCCCCAATTACTCTCCTATGTATAATGAGAATGGTCTACTCCAAACGCTATTAAATGCGATGCAAGGTGAAGCATCGGCTGTCGATTTCTATAGTAGATTGGCCGACATGACAACAAATCAAAAGGACAAACAGGAAATCTTAAAAATTGTAGAAGATGAAAAAGCCCATTTGCAAAGTTTTGTTAACCTTTATTTTACGTTAACGGGACGTCATCCCCAATATCAACCTACTAGAGTAGGCTTTAACTCGTTTGAAGAGGGAATACAAGAAGCGTTTGAAGATGAACTAAAAGATTATGAAACATATCGAAATCAATACTTAAAAACAAGAAATCAAACAATACGAGATGTTTTCCTACGTGCATTTACAGACGAAATCAAACATGCAACAAGATTTAGTATGATGAAGTCTTCTCAAAGTGTAAATACAACTGAAGCGACTCCTTCAGTTCCTCAAATAACGAAGGTCATACGAGACTATGGCCCTGATCCATTTGTTGTGAATATCGATGAAATGACAAAACGAAATGAAGCATTCCGTACGGCTTTATGGACAGGACAATACTTACAATTAACATTAATGAGTATTAATGTTGGAGAAGATATAGGAATAGAGATGCATCCAGATACAGACCAATTTTTACGGATAGAAGAAGGTCAAGGGATTGTTCGAATGGGTGATAACGAAAATCAATTTGACTTTGAAGAAGATGTATTTGATGATTATGTTATATTAGTCCCAGCTGGAACATGGCATAATGTAATTAATACAGGAGAAAAACCACTTAAGATCTATTCAATATATGCACCACCACATCACCCACAAGGTACAGTACATGAAACAAAAGCGGATGTAATAGTAGCAGAAGCACATGAAGTACAAGAAGAACGATAATCAAAATGTCTCGAGCATTTCTTCCGCATAGGAGAAATGCTTTTTTCAATCTAGTGATGTTTTAAAAGGTAAAATAGATTATTCTCAATTAAATGTTAAATTGTTAAATTTTTATAGTAATATTGTATATGCTAGATAAAAGCTAGTAGACCAATAGCATATTTTTTGCAATTAATTTTTTGCATAAGCGTCAGAATTTTGGAGGAAGGCAACATGAAGAAGCGGAAAAGTAACAAAGTTATGTCTGTAAAGGTTCGATTAATCGTTACATTTATTTTAGTTTTATTATTTCCGAGTGTAGCAATTGGTTCGATTTCTTACATAAACGCAAGTAAAGAGTTTCAATCTGAACTTAGTAGTAGTGCAGTGCAAGATGTAGAACAATTAGATAATCTAATAACAAAGGAAATTCAACCTATTGTTAATCAAGCAAAATATTACAGTTCTATTATATCTCGTAATTGGAGCGAAAGAGCAATATTACAAGAACTAGACCAATATAATAAGATTGAGGATAGTATAGAGTCAGTATCGATTGCCCAAGTGGGGCGAGAATTTATGAGAAACCCTTATGTTCAGTTAGGTGATGACTTTAATCCATTTAAAAGTCCATGGTATTTAAGCGCAATGGAAAATCCTAATAGCCCAGTAATTATTGATCCGTATGTTTCTCCAGTGAATGGAAGGTTAATGATGACGGTTTCTTCTGCGTTAAGAGATGGTTCTGGTGTTATTTCGATTGATATTAATTTAGAGAATATCATCGATTTGACAAGTTCTATTAAGGTGGGCAAAAATGGATATGCTTCAATTATGGATAATGATCAAACCTATCTTGCTGATCCGGTAATTGAAAACGGTACAGATGCGGGTGAACTGTATAAAGAAAATATGTCGGGTAAGATAAATGGTGATTTTGTTTTAAATGAAAACGGTATTGCCAAACATATTTTCTTTAAACAAAATGAATTTACAGGTTGGTATATTGTTGGGACATTAATGAAAGCGGATGTGTCTGCCGCAACAAACGGTATCTTAATGGTGACATTATTCGTTCTGTTAGGATCAATGATTGTTACGATACTAATAGGTTACCCAATCATTCGTTCTATTTTAATACCATTAAAACTGTTAGGAGAAGCGGCAGAAAAAATTGGTGAAGGCGATTTACGAGAAAAGATTCATATAAAGAGTCAGGATGAATTTGGGAAATTGGCAGTAATTTTTAATAAGATGGTGGACTCATTGCAAACAGTAATTCGTCAAGTAAGTGAGCAATCTAACTCATTAGCTGCATCTTCTGACGAATTAACTGCTAGTACGGAAGAAAATCAAAGAGCAACTGGGCAAATAGTAGAATCTATTCAACACTTTGCAAGTGGCGCTGAACAACAATCAGATGCTGCGGAAAGTAGTTCATTAGCAATGCAAGAGATGCAAAATAATATTAAGATGATCTCAGAAAAAGCAGGTAATGCCAGCCAAAAAGCGAAGCAGGCATTAAAAGAAGTACAAATTGGGGACGATACGATTCAACAAGCTGTTGAACAAATGCACTCTATTAATTCAACAGTGCAGTCAATTGAGGGTGCCGTTGGTCATTTAGGCCGGCGTTCAAATGAAATTGGTAATATTGTTCAAGCTATCAAACAAATCGCAGATCAAACTAATTTATTATCATTGAATGCAGCAATTGAAGCTGCAAGAGCAGGGGAATCTGGAAAAGGTTTTGCTGTTGTAGCAGATGAAGTTCGTCAACTGGCAGAACAATCTGCTAAAGCTACCACACAAATTGCAGAGATTATCGGGCAAATCAGATTAGAAACAGAACAAGCAGTAAGTAAAATGGCAGAGGGTACTGAAGAAGTAGCTAAAGGGATTACTGTCATGAATGAAGCAGGACAGAAGTTCTCTAGTATTCGTGAAAATGTGTTAGAAGTATCAAATGAAGTAGAAGAGGTTTCGTCTGCAGCAGGTGAAATGACACTTCAATCTAATTCAGTAGCAAGTGCTACGATTACGGTACAAGAACTATCACAAAACAATTTGGCGAGTGTGCAAAATATTTCTGCTTCGACAGAAGAACAATTGGCATCAATTGAGGAAATTTCAGCATCTGCTGATGAACTAGCTATAATGGCTGAAAGTTTAAAACAAACAATACAACAATTTAAATATTAAATGATATTCCAAAATAGATGGCACATCGTTATGATGGAAAGAGCCGAATGATAAATTTCATGCATTCGGTTCTACTAGAAGGGGGGCAGAATTGCTTCCCCTTTTCTATTTTATTGAAGTAGATACTTAGATGATTTATCGTATTCGTTTAGTAAAATTTTTTCTAGTTTATCACTTATGCATTACAAAAGTACCTAAAATAATTTTATAGATTTACTCCATTACTAGTATGTGGTACACTTACCAATGTAATTAATAAAACAATATATTGTATTTATTTTATGAAGGTACTACTATATGTAGTTTAAAAGGGAAGTTCGGTGAAAAGCCGGCGCTGTCCCCGCAACTGTGAAGCTGATGAAGATTTACGTCCACTGTGTGTATGATCATGGGAAGGAAAATCGGAGGATGAGGCTTAGCCAGAAGACCTGCCTTACAAAACAATCAGTCATTTCTTCGGGGATTGAGGAATGGAGACGTACCCCTTTTTCAATCACTTGAACGTTTCCATTTAGCTATCTTTTTTACGAAGAGATAGCTTTTTTATGTGTGCCTGTTATAGTGAGATACTTTTAGAGTGCATTCACTGCTGACTAGGCAAAAAATACATAGTGGATTTGACTAACGATAAAACATCTAATACTGAAAATCCACCTAAAATGACTTTCAAAACAGTAATGAAAGACAATTGAAATTGAATATCCTATCCGTTCAAAATGTCTTTCATAACCACTGTGAAGGACATTTCGATAGTGATAAATAAATAAATGAATATATAGAAAAGAGGAATTTAGATGAAACTTTATACGAAAACAATCTGCCCTAAATGCATGTGGGTGAAATCTGAATTACAACGTGCAGGACTTGACGTTGAAATGATTAATATAGACCATAACGAAGAAGCAAAGGAACAGATTTTAAGTGCAGGGTTTCTCTCAGTTCCAGTTTTAGAATACAATGGGGAATTTATAGGTGATGTAAAGGAGATTGTTTCTAAGATCGAGTTGGTTACACAATGATTGTGTATGCAAGTCGTACAGGTAATGTGAGATATATAGTATCGAAATTACAAGCAGAAGCTATTGAAATAACAGAAGATTTAACAATAGACAAACCTTATCTTTTAATTACCTATACAGATAGACTTGGAGATATTCCAGATAAAGTCTCTCAATTTTTACAATATAATGGAAAACTTTGCAAAGGCGTTGTAGCAAGTGGAAATAGTAATTTTGGTCATGGAAGGTATGGAGCTGCGGGAGATAAAATAGCTAGCTCTTTACAAATCCCATTAGTAAGAAAGCTTGAATTACGTGGTTATCAAGCAGACTATGAAGTGATCCAACAGTTTTATGAAACGAGGGTGAAAGAATGAAAACCTACTTAAAACTTAACAATGAGGTATTAAATCGTTATAGCTCAACGGGGCAATTAGAATTAGAAAAAGATAGAGAAGCAACACGTAGATATTTCCTTGAATCTGTCAATGTACGCTTACGCTATTTTATAGATATAGAAGAAAAAGTTCGTTATCTAGTAGATGAAGGATACTATGAAAAAGAGTTTCTTGAACTGTACGATATGGAGTTCATAAAAAAATTGTACAAGAAAGCTTATGATTACAATTTCCGTTTCCCGTCTTTTATGAGTGCAAGTAAATTCTATGATAGCTATGCGATGAAAAGTCGAGATGGTGAAGAGATTCTTGAAAAATATGAAGATCGTATTGTCATCATTGCATTGTATTTAGCACAAGGTGATAAAACTCTTGCAGAACAAGCGGTCGAAGCGATGATGGAAGCATATCAGCCGGCAACACCTACTGCATTAAATAGTGGGAAAAAAGCGCGAGGGGAACTAGTTAGTTGTTTCAAATTAACAATGGATGATTCGATGAATAGCATTGCTGAAAACATTGGCTACTGTCTAGAACTATCTCGGTTAGGTGGAGGAGTAGGGGTAAATCTAACAGACCTTCGACCGCTAGGAGATCCAATCAAAGGTATCTTAAATCGTGCAAGCGGTGTACTTCCTGTTGCGAAACTATTAGAGAATTCATTCTCCTATTCAAATCAACTTGGACAACGAAATGGTTCAGGTGTTGCCTACTTAAACATTTTCCATGCAGATATTGAAAATTTCATTTCAAGTAAAAAGCCAAATGCAGATGATAAAATCCGACTAGCGACACTTTCGACTGGAATTATTATTCCAAGTATATTCTTTGAATTAATGAGACGTGATAAAGATATCGTCCTGTTTAGCCCGTACGATATATATAAAGAGTACGGAAAACGAATGTCTGAGATTTCGATTACTGAAATGTACTATGAACTATTAGATAATCCGAATATCCGTAAAATTAAACGCCTTAATGCACGAAGACTCTATACAGAAGTGAAAAAAGCACAATTTGAATCAGGTTATCCATTTGAAATCTTTGATGACAATGTCAATGATGCGCATCCACTAAAAAATATTGGTCGAGTGAAAATGTCGAATCTATGTACGGAGATCCTTCAAGTACAGCTTACAAGTAACATTACTGATCAAGACCAACCAAATGAATATGGGTTAGATGTGTCTTGTAATTTAGGGTCGATTGATATTCATGCTGCAAGCAAAGTAAAAGACTTTGAAAGATTAGTAGATACATCAATGAGACTACTTACAAACGTTTCAACGATGACAAACATTAAGAATGTTCCATCAGTCGCAAAAGCGAATCAGTTAATGCATTCAGTTGGGTTAGGTGCAATGAATTTACATGGACATCTTGTAACACAAGGAATTCTATACGGTACAAAAGATTCTGTAGACTTTATCGATTGTTTTATGGAAGCAATGAATTTTTACTCGCTTAAATCATCTATGGAAATAGCGAAGGAGCGAGGGGAAACTTTCTACCGCTTTGAGGACAGTGACTATGCTTCTGGAATTTATTTTAATGAATATGTGGAGAAAGAAGAGCACGAAGTTTCTCCTATAGTATTAAAAGCGCTAGGTAATATTCCAATCATCACGAAACAAATGTGGCAAGCGCTAAAAGAAGATGTAATGAAATATGGACTATTCCATAGCTATCGATTAGCTGTGGCACCGACGGGCTCAATTTCTTATATTAGATCATGTACAGCTTCGATTTCACCGTGTACAGAACGCGTGGAAATTCGTGATTATGCTGATAGCCGTACGATATATCCAATGCCGCACCTAACAAATGAAAATGCTCATTTATATGTTGAAGCATATGATGTGAATCCTTATGATGTAATTGATTTATATGCTGCAGCACAAAAACATGTAGATCAAGGAATATCAATGACGCTTTATGTAACGGATCAGTGGACAACAGAGCAACTAGCAAAAATTTATATTTATGCTTGGACAAAAGGAATTAAATCCGTTTACTACGTACGTCAACGATTACAAACACTTGAGGAGTGTGTAGCATGTCAAATCTAATATATGAAGCAGTCAACTGGAATAAACCAACGAGCGAACTTGCTCAAGTTTTTTGGGACCAACAATGGAAGCAAATTTGGTTTCCCGAAGAAATAGCGGTATCTAAAGATGTAAAACAATGGCAAAGCTTCGAACATCAAGAAACCTATAAAAAGGTTTTTGCTGGGCTAACTTTACTAGATACAGTTCAAACAAATATAGGGATGAACAAAATTGCATCACATGCTACTGATTTGCAGGAAAAAGCCGTGTTAACGGTATTTGCATCATTTGAAGCAATTCATGCAAAATCCTATTCTTATATTTTTACAACGCTTTGTACGAACTCTGAAATTGACGAGCTGTTCGACTGGGTAAAGAAAAACGAATTTTTACAGTACAAAGCAACTAAAATTAGCGAAATTTATAATAGTATTGAAGATGAAAATCCTGAAAGCTTATGGAAAGCGATGTATGCATCCGTTATGCTGGAGTCGTTCTTGTTTTACTCAGGGTTCTTCTACCCATTATATCTAGGAGGACAAGGTGTTTTACGAAATAGCGCTGAAGTTATTTCTCTAATATTGAGAGACGAATCCATTCACGGTGTGGCGGTAGGTTACTTCGCCCAAAATCTTTTTAAACAATTCTCAAAAGAAAAACAAGATGAGTTAAAAGTATGGGGTTATGAACTACTTCTGGATCTTTATCAAAATGAAATGAATTATACAGATGATGTATATGCCGAAACAGGGTTATCACCAGAAGTAAAAGCATATGTGCGTTTTAATGCAAACAAAGCATTAATGAACATAGGGTTTGATGCGATGTTCCCTGAAGAAGAAGTGAACCCAATTGTAATGAACGGGATTCGCAATGAAGGTACGACATATGACTTCTTCTCGCAAAAAGGCTCTTCATATGCAAAAGCGAAAGTAGCTCCAATTACAGATGATACATTCCAATTTAATCGATAAGGATGACAGCTATGAATTACGAAGTCAAGATGAAACGAATACATGAAGATGCACAAATTCCTCTTCAGGCAAACCCAGGCGATGCGGGCATGGATCTTTATTCGGTCGAATCCGTAGTGATTCAACCGGGTGAATCTAAGTTAATTAAAACAGGAATACAGCTGGAGTTGCCAAAAGGGACAGAGGCACAAATTCGTCCTAGAAGTGGACTAGCTCTAAAACATAGTATTACCGTCCTAAATAGTCCAGGTACTATTGATGAAGGGTATCGCGGAGAGATTGGCGTAATCCTCATTAATCATGGAACAACATCATTTCTTGTTGAGAAATCGATGCGAATTGCTCAAATGGTAATTCAAATCGTTCCACAAGTACAAATTATAGAAGTAAATGAGTTGTCTCAAACTGAACGGGGCGAAGGTGGCTTTGGGTCAAGTGGGACAAAGTAAGTGTATCTGAACCATTTTTAAATATAGAAAATGCAGAGAAACATGATTAATTGATGTTTCTCTGTTTTTCTAAGATAAAATACTAGGTGTTTACCAATACTTTTGGTGATCAAAAATTAGCTATTTATTTTGTTCTTCTGTCATTCGGTTAACCCAATCCTCAAAGGATTCTATATTTTTTGCTTTTGCCTTTTCAAAATTTTTCTCCATACCAAATTCTTCATTCCGTGAGTAAAGAGCTTTCTCATTTTTCTTTCTCATTGGAACTTTATCATTAAAATTTGAATAGATATCGAAGTCGTTTTTATCAGTCACGTTAACTTCCAGCTCCTTTCTACACTTTAATATGAGATTAATTACCTTGGTTTATGTATAACGATGTAAGTTCTTAGATGTAAGGTAATAGGTTGTAAATGATGAATTTAACTACAACTCCGTCCATATGTCATAATTTCGAGAGAAATTTGCCCTGACGTTTTAAAATTACTTGAATAGACTTTTAATATAAGTAATTTAAAGAAGGGAATTTTTATCTAATGGAAGATATGCATAACGTACAACCTAGTAAACTTTGTAAAGAATTTGCACGGATTTTAGGAGCAACCCCAAGCGTCATTAATGGTGTGTGTACTGCAACTAAATCTAGGACAAACATCCATCCAGTGCTTTTAGGTCGTAAAGCAGAATCGTTTATGTTTGTGCCTCAAGCTTTTTCATTTGAGAATTTGGATAGCGCAGGAAAAGCATTATGTCTAGGGGAAACGGTAATTCTTGAAGAAGAAGTGAACCCATTTATTTCTCGTCTAAGAGATGACGGTATTATTGTTACGGCTTTGCACAATCATTGGTTATTTGAAAACCCCCGACTTATGTACATTCATTTCCAAGATATCGATGAGCCACTATCCTTTGCTCGAAAGGTGAGAAGGGCACTTAGAGTCCTTACAAACAAAGAGGTTGGCACTCACGGTCATTGGACTCCTGAACATAAAAAAGCTGAAGAATTATGCGAGCAATTCCATAATATTCTTGGTGGCATGCACACATTTGAAAATGGCGTTTGTATGGTCATGGATTCTAGATTAAACATAATGCCTCGAGTAATGGGCAGACGAGGAAGGTCTTTTCTCTTAATTCCACAAATGTTTGTATTTGAATCACTAACGCCAGATGGAAAAGCGTTATGCAGTGGAGAATCTGTCATTCTTCAAGAAGAGTTTAATCCACTAGCAAGCAAATTACGGGAAGAAAATATGTTCATTACAGCCTTTCACAATCATTGGTTATTTGAAGATCCAAGACTAATGTATATTCACTTTGTCAAGATAGATCAACCTATTCAATTTGCGAATGATGTTAAGAAGGCTTTTGAAGTATTAACAGATAAAGTTGTAAGATCCTAATATAAATAATTAAAAGGATGCATAAATGTACAGAGTTGAATGTCCAAATTGAGACGTCTACTCTGTATTTCTATGTTTCCATAAACTAAAAGTGTTAAAGGGAATTGTCGAGCTAATGTTGAAATAACACTTATACTCAATATTTATTCCGATATTATGAGAAAAATTAGGTGATTACATGTTTTTAAAAAAAATTGAATTATTACGTGAAGAGATTGAGTCGTTTAGTAAATATCCTTTTTCGATTCCTGCTATAAAACATCTCCATCAGATTGAGTTCCATCAAAATGTCACCTTTTTCGTTGGGGAAAATGGTACGGGTAAATCAACATTACTTGAAGCCATTGCAGATAAGTGCGGTTTTAATACGGCAGGAGGGGGAAAAAACAATTTTTATCAGGTACACGCGTCTGAATCTGCTCTTTCAGAAAATTTAAGACTCTCCTGGTTACCTAAAATATCAAATGGTTTCTTTCTTCGCGCGGAGTCATTTTACCATTTTGCTTCCCATCTAGATGATGTAGGTATTAAAGATCCAAGGGTGTTTGATGCCTATGGTGGAAGATCATTGCACGAGCAATCACATGGAGAATCTTTTCTATCGCTTTTCCTTAATCGATTTGGTGGAAAAGCAATTTATTTATTGGACGAGCCGGAAGCGGCACTATCCCCTCAAAGACAACTCACATTATTAAGAATCCTCCATGATTTAGTTTCTACAGGGGATACCCAATTCATTATCGCAACACATTCACCGATTCTTTTAGGATTTCCAGGAGCTACTATCTATAGCTTTGATGAAGGGATAATACAAGAAGTGGATTATGAATCAACAGAACACTATCAAATAACCAAATACTTTTTAGACAATCGAGAACGCTTTTTAAGGGAAATATTCAAGGATGGCTAAACATAGAATAGCCACACAACTATATGGAGTGTGATTAAGGAAGTGGGAAGATGTCAGTAAATTCTATTAGTAGTGACATAATGAGTTGGAAACCTGTTATTAATAAAAAATTTAAACCGCTGTATATTACAATTGCGAATCAACTAGAACAGGATATTTTAAAAGGAATACTTGTTCCAGGTACGAAGTTACCACCACAAAGAGAGCTTGCTAACTACTTAAACGTTAATTTAAGTACCATTTCAAAAGCTCTAAAAGTAAGTGAATCTAAAGGATTATTAACAACAGCTATAGGTAGTGGTACATTTGTTTCTTATGAAGCATTATCAAATGTATATTTTCTATCCGAGAACGATGGGCCCAAAATGATTGATATGGGTAAAGTGGTTTCAGATATTTCTTCTAATGAACAGTTAACGGAACAACTTAAAAGCATGTTAAAAGAACCAAATTTAATAAAACAGTTTAATGATAATGTGCCTAATGGGCTTCAGTGGCATAAGGATGCTGCTGTTTTATTCATGAAAAAAGCGGGGTTTTCAACAACTCCCCATACAATACATTTTGCACATGGAGGTCAAAATGCGATTACTGCCATTTTGCTAGGGCTATGTAAACCTGGAGATAAATTAGGGACGGATCCACATACATATTTAGGATTGAAAAATGTTGCAACAATGCTTGGAATCCAACTAATTCCTATAAAATGGGAAAATGGCGCTATAAGTGAAGAGGAATTACTGAAAGCTTGTCAAAACGATAACATCAAAGGTGTTTACATCACACCAGATTATCAAAATCCAACCACTAGTAACATGTCTTCTGTTCGTAAAAAGGCGATTGCTCAAATTGCAAAACAATATAACCTTTTCGTTATAGAAGATGCAACCTATACGCTATTAAGGAAAAGTAAAGAAAAAGCACTAGCTTCCTATGCGTCGGAGCAAACAATTTATATTGCAAATTTATCCAAATCAATTGCATCGGGATTACGATTAGCCTTTATGTCAGTCCCGGACAAATTTAGTCAACAAATTACCAAAGTGTTATATAGTATCAACATTGCGGTTTCACCATTAATGTTAGAGTTAGTTTCACGTATCATTGTGTCCAATACAATAGAAAACATAGTCGATAATCATCAACAACATATAAAAATAAGAAACAAAATCGTTAACCAGTACTTAGGTCGTTTTCATTGTCATGGTGAAGATCATTGTAGTTTTAGATGGCTACAACTTCCTTCTAGCATCACAGGATCAGAATTTGAAACCTTAGCGTTAGAAAATGGAGTACAAATTTATGCAGCAGAACGCTTCGTGGTGGGGGACAGTTCACCTGATCAAGCTGTCCGTTTATCCATTATGGCACCAAAAACAAACGAAGAATTAGAAGAAGGTTTAAAGATATTACAACAACTTTTAAACAGATTCACCTAATTTATTTTGTTTAATATTCAATATTATTGATAATGACGAGGTAACTTTACGTAGATAATTAAAAGAAATTTTATAACAATAATGAGCATTTGCCCTTTAAGCAAATGCTTTTTTCATTTGAAAGAATATTACTTCATCGAGGCTGAAATTGTTTAACACTGATTATTTAAATATTTATTTAAAAGAACAGGTATAATTCCCTGTTCTTTTTTTGTGTATAAAATTAAAAATCTTTGACAATGATAAATTTAACAATTGATAGTTTTCAAGATTGCGTCAGTTCATCCATTATCTGTATTTAATTGAAATTTAGTGTTCAAAAGGAATATTTTCATGTTTAATGATGGAGGATATCTAAATGAAAGTTAATGAATATTTGAAACTGTTAATAAAATCAGCAACTTTTGATAGGAAAAGTATGGTCATATTTCCAACTGTCAAACTAATTTCAGTTTTACTTTTCATGATTATTTGCATGAATATAGTAGCGCACATGAATGATAGACCAAATGAAAAGATTGTACTAGAAGAAAAGCAAATGATCAATAAGGAAAATTTCAATACTTTAGATTTAACTTTTACAAATCAATTAGAATCAGAAGAGTTATCAAAGAAATCGGTAATGAAAGAAACAAAGGATGTGCAATCCAAGGTAGAGTCTTTAAAAGATCAATCGCAAATAGCTGATCTACAAAATAATATAAAAGATGAGGAAACCGAAGTGGAGCAACTCCAATTAGAAGAACTACAAAATGATCAACCTCAAATTGAAGTGTCTCAAACTCAACCTTCCTTTCCGTACCGAAAAGAACTTCCAATCCCATATGAACATCAAGAGTATTTGTATTCACTATGTGAAGATTATGGATTAGAATACGATAAAGTTCTAGCGGTTATGGAACACGAAAGCAAATTTGACCCAAATGCAATTGGAGCAACTTCAGACTTTGGCTACTTTCAAATAAATGCAATTAATCACGACTGGTTATCACAAACGCTTGGCACGCCGAATGATCCATTAGACCCGTATGTAAATATGCAATGGGGAACATATATGCTATCAAAATTAACGAACTCCTGGGAATATCATGGGCTAACGGGTGTAGCATTAGAAGAAGCAGTTTTAAGTTCGTACAATAAAGGTGTCTCCGGATATAAAAAAACGGGTAAAGCAACGAAGTATATAGAGAAAGTAAGAAAATCTTATGAGTTAATACAAAACGGTTATATGTAAAAGAGAAATAAGAGGTAAGTAACGTAGTTTAGAATAGATGGAAATGTTATATACCTTACCTAAATTTAGGTAAGGTATAAAATGCTAATTAGACTTTTAAGAAATATTAGTTATTATTTGTTCTTATTCGATTTTTGATTTTTATCATGATTCGTTGCGTTATTTTTATTTTTCACTTTTGAGTCAAACTCTTCCGCAAATTCTGCCGTATTATCTTCCGGGTTATCCTGATGACTTGTTGTATTGATATGCAAATGTTTGTATGTTTCAAATGGATTATGTGTACGTTCATTTAACGTTTTTGCATTATTTTTATTTCCCATAGCTGTTCACCTCCTAGAGTCTTAATTTGTACGAGGATAGGAGGTTTTATTCTGTATTCTACTGTCTGAGAAAAGCTGATAACCTTATGATTAACAATAAATTCAAGTTGGAGATGGGGAACTGGAAATGTGGAAAATACTTTTGTTCTGTTTTATGTCAGTAACGATATTTATAACAGGATGTTTGGGTCAAGAAACTTCTTCACAAATAATAGAAAAATCAACACCGACAACGCCGGCAAGATTAACAATCGATGGCATTGAATATATATCAATAGGTGAATTTTCAGAAGGACTATTTACAATTAGTCAAGAAATAGGAGAAGTGAAACGCAAAGTTGATTTTGATATGATTCCATATAATGACTTTGAGAGTAACTATTTAGAGGAAGGGACAAAAATTTACTCAGTTATTGAATCAAACAGTATTGTATTAGCACAAGTTGAAGAGGAATTATTCGAAATATTTTCGAGATAACTTTATTTATTTAATCATTCTTACTTAACGTTTCTAATAACTATATTTTAATAAATTCCTCCGACATTTCTCCTTTTTACTATATTGTTTCTCCGCAGCAAAAATAACCCTTCGAAATTATTTGTATAAATTTGTATAATAAAGTTAAATAACTGTTTTCTAAAAAGTAATAGATGAATCTTAGTAAGGGGGAGACTATGGATTCACGTGCATGGAAAGCGTTAGTTTGGATAGGACTATCAGAATTACTTGCTTTGAGTCTCTGGTTTAGTGCATCAGTAATAAGTCCACAGTTAATTCATCAATGGAATTTAGATAAAAGTTTAGAAGGATGGTTATCATCAGCTGTGCCTTTAGGATTTGTAATTGGTGCGTTAGTGAGTTCATTATTTGGAATGGCAGATAGATTTAATCCTAGGGGTATTTTTGCACTAGCGGCATTATGTGGCGCATTATTAAATAGTCTACTCATTTTTACGGATCATGCTTTTTGGGGGATCCTTCTAAGAATCTTAACTGGTATCTCACTAGCGGGGGTCTACCCAATTGCAGTAAAGATGATATCCCTATGGTTTCCAAAGAGGCGAGGACTTGCAATGGGGATTTTAGTCGCAGCACTAACTTTAGGTTCAGCTTTACCGCATTTTGTAAAAGTGTTTTTTGTATCAGTAAATTGGCAAAGTGTTATTATAGTAACGTCATTATTAGCAATTCTGGCTAGTATAATTATTTATTACATTGTAGAAGATGCCCCACAAGAAGAAAAGAACACACCCTTTTCTTTTAAATTAATTAGAAAAGTAGTTAAAAATAAAGCGGCAATGCTAATAAACTACGGATATTTTGGACATAATTGGGAGTTATATGGAATGTGGACATGGCTACCAACATTTTTGGTGGCAAGCTTTGAAACTTCTTTACCACATGTGTCCGAATGGTATATTGCATTATCCTCGTTTTCAGTCATAGGTATTGCCGGTGGAATTGGTTGTATTGTAGGTGGTTTACTATCTGATAAGATAGGTAGAGCAAACTTAACGATTCTATCGATGGTTGTTAGCTCATTGTGTTGTATATTAATCGGATTTACCTTTGGGTATTCAATATGGTTGACCTTAACCATAGCCTTCATTTGGGGAGCTAGCATTATCTCTGATTCTGCCCAATTTTCAGCAGCAGTGTCCGAAGAAACAGATAGAGAATACGTTGGTACAGCTCTTACATTTCAAATGTGTATTGGCTTTTTAATAACGATATTCTCCATTAATTTAGTACCTATTGTTCAAACGTTGATAGGATGGGAATGGGTATTTTTAATTTTAGCAATTGGTCCTATTTTAGGTACATTCGCGATGATCCAATATAAGCGTTCCCAAGTTAATTAATACTTTGATTTTTGAAATTTATAGAAGAGTTAATGGCTGATTTCACATGAGAAAGAGTAATCTTGAGCTAATAAACTCGTTATAACCTCTGGAGTTCCGCCTTTTTTCGTAGCATTTGTCACTGGTAAAGCGAATTTCTTTATTATTCAAATAAGATGCTCTCAAACCAATCTTAGAAAAAATGGAGTCTCTTGAGAGAGAAGTAAAATCAATCCAACAGGCCCAAGTAAAATTACAAGAAATGTTAACAGAAAAAGAATAACACTAAGAAGATTAAACAAACTATTGTTGAGCTCACAACTAACCTATAAAAGCCGATCCCAACCAGAAGGGGATCGGTTTTTATATGATATGAGATAATTCATTATTTTGGATTTATGGTAATCTATAAGGAGTAACGGATCAGTAGAAAAGGGGTTCCATTTTGCGTATTATCTCGATGATTTTAATTACAACAATCAGCTTAATAGGGGTTTGGTTATTTGAGCTCTTCGGCTTTCCTGTCCCTTGGATGCTTGGACCACTTTTTGCGATGCTAATAAGTCAATTTTTTATTCGCAAAATTCCATTAGAGTGGCCAGTATATTTACGAAATTTTGGTCTTGTTATTGTTGGGGTTTCGATAGGCCAATCTTTCCAATTTCATTTGTTTGCCGGCATGGGCTGGCTAGTTGTTTTTATGCTTATCCTCAATATTACTTTAGTGATCGCTTCTGTCCTTCTTGCATTAGGGGTTCAAAAAGTAGGAAAAATTTCATTAAAAACTGCATTAACTAGTACAGTTCCTGGAGGCTTATCCCAGATTGTTACATTTGCAGAGGAAGAAAAAGATATTAACTTTGCAATTGTTACCTATTTTCATGTTGTACGTGTAATAAGTATCGTAATCATTATTCCCTTTATAGTTTCAGGACATATAGTGAAACCTGTTGAGGAATTTGAATTTAGCCTCCTAACGTTTTGGCCAGTAGTTTTATTCATAACAGTAGCTTGGTTATGTGCGATTTTAGGAAAAAAAATAAAAATTCCTGTTACATTCTTTTTATCACCTGTCCTTCTCGTTATTGGTTTACAAGTTATATCAGTTGACACGCCAGAAATGCCAGTTTGGTTATTACATGCCGCACAACTATTAATTGGCGCATACATAGGTTTACTATTAAAACCAAAAATGTTGAAGATTGGGGCACGTAATTTAGTTATTGGAATCGTTAGCGCATTATGTCTTCTAGCTATTACTTATACTCAAGGGTTAATATTGGTATACTTTTTAGATTATTCACTCCCAACAAGCTTCTTAAGTACAGCTGCTGGTGGGCTAGACCAAATGAGTCTCCTTGCAACTGCAGTAGGAGCAGACGTTTCAATTGTTACGGTATTTCAAATGTTTCGTTTACTATTCGTATTTATTGTCGTCTTACCGTTGTTAAAACTTTTATGTACATGGATTGATAGGAAAAGTGCACAAATTCAAAGAGAAAATGTAGATGTTTTTAAATAATTTAAGAGAATAAGTTAATTCTAACATGCCATATTAAAAAGAATTGTCCGTCGAAAAGACAGCAATTCTTTTTATTTAACCCTTAAACGGAGAGTGGCAGAATGAATAAAGGTAATATATTTACTTGGATCTTTGCTTATTTAATCATGATCATTTCAATTGATGAAGTCTCAGCATATGAGTCGACAAGTAAAACTTTATCCTTAGAAGAGTTTGTTCCTAACGAAAACTTCATTATGGAAAGTTATTTGAAGGGGGGAAATAATTTACAAATAAACCTAATATCTAAAACAGACTCTTTGATGATGGGCAAGGGGGCTCAAATAATTGGCATAATCCCGAAAGGTAAGGAAGTTACATTAAAAACGATTATAGGAAACCTAGGCATAATTGATTTCAAAGGGATGCGCGGTATTATTAAACTAAGTGACTTTGTTCATAAAAATTTAGTCAATCCAAAAAAGAATATTGGTTACACGGAAATGGAAAATTTGATTATTCTCTTTTCAAATTTATATCCACAATTTACTGAGTTAGTACGATTTGGCACTTCTGTTGAAGGAAGAACATTGTATGCATTAAAAGTAGGAAATGGTAAAAAAGAAATATTAATTGATGCTTCCGTACATGCTAGAGAACACATAACAACGAATGTTTTACTAGAAATGATAGATCTATACACTATGGCATATGCGGAAAATTCTAAATTTGATGGATACAATGTAAAAGCAATTTTAGACAATGTAAGTATTTGGTTCGTGCCGATGATGAATCCGGATGGGGTTACTTTAGTTCAATCAAAATCGAATTTTTCTCTAGGAACATTAATCTTAAATGATGGAAGCACAAATTTTAATCGTTGGAAGGCCAATATAAGGGGGACTGACTTAAATCGTAATTTTGATGGAGGATGGACAACAAAAGATTCGTCTCTATCTCCAGCATATAAGGATTATAAAGGGGAAAAGCCCTTTTCAGAGCCGGAATCAACTGCATTAAGAGATTATATTAGTAAAAGGAATATCAAATCTTACATTTCCTACCATAGTTCAGGTGCTGTTCTATATTACTATCATCATCAAAAAGGGGACGACTTAAAACGTGATTTAGCGCTTGTTCATAAGCTAAGTAAGGTGACAGGTTATAGTATAATGGCTCCAACTGGAGAATCGGGTTCTGGTGCGTCGGCGGATTGGTTTATTATGACTTATCAGTTACCTGGTATAACAGTAGAAATTGGACCTCCTGTTGAAGAATCTGTAGTTCCATTAAAATATTGGGATAGTATTTGGAAAGAGAATAAAAAGGTAGGGTTAGTTGCCGCAATTGAGGCTGCTTCAAGGGTTGATAATTTAAACTAGAGAAAATGAAAAAATTAACTTAACATTTTATAAGGAAATTATTAATTTTGACAATATAACTTATTTCACTCAATTTTCATAAATTACTATGTATAACCCGATTGTTGCGAATACCTAAACAATGGTATGATGTTAATAGCACTCATTTGTCGATGTGTGCCTATTAATGAGGAGATTTTGACATATTATGCAAAACTACTTGGACTTATGGGCTAAGACGGTCAAGACAGGTATTATTAAATCGAATTTAATACCAATGATTGCCGCACTTATGCTCGCAATATATACGTACGAACTAGACTTTGTGGATAACATTCCAAATATTATTTATTCTTTTTTGGGTAGTGCTCTAATTATAGGTGCTGCAGGTTCATTTAATAACTTATACGATCGTGATATAGATTTAAAAATGCAGCGAACTAAAAATCGACCAACCGTAACGGGTGAGTTATCAACGACAATAGTGCTAACTGTTGCGATTATTATGTTATTGATTGGTTTAATTTTATTGTCATTGACAACTTGGTTAGCAGCCTTTTTAGGATTTTTAGGCGTCTTTTTTTATGTAGTGCCATATACAATGTGGACTAAAAGAAGAACGATTTGGAATACAGAAGTTGGAAGTATATCTGGTGCAATGCCTCCGTTAATTGGTTGGGCATCAGTAGCTCCGACAATATGGCATCCGGCTGTTTGGGCACTTTTTTTTATTATGGTTATTTGGCAAATGCCTCATTTCTACGCTATTGCAATTCGTAAAAAGGATGACTATGCAGCTGCTGGGATACCGATGCTACCTGTAGTCAAAGGAATTCGGAGAACATACATTCAAACGAACATTTATTTAGTCATATTGACTTTAACTAGTCTATTGTTTATCCCGTTAAGTTGGGGCTTAACATTAGCCTCTTTTATCTTAGGAGTTATTTGGCTTTGGTTAAGCTTTGTCGGTTATCATAAGATGGAAGGGAAAACATGGGCAAACAAGATGTTTGGATATTCACTCTTCTTTATGACTGTAGAATTTGCGACTGTAATTATTTATTCGGCAGTATCTATAATATTTGGCTAGTTCATTAAAAACCTGAGTATAATGCTCAGGTTTTTTTACTTCTCATATTGGTTGTTATGGAATTATTGAAACCGGTTTCATGTTAAGGAATCAAAAAAATACAAAGATGATTTCCTTTCTAGAAATAACCTAGTACAGTATATAGTACAGATGTTGTTGTGAAAACGCTTTATTTTTAAGGTTTTTATTTAGATTGAAAGAAGAGTTTTAAATCAAGCCGATATGTTATACAACAATTTTTTCGAAATTGTGAACGAAATTGTGATAAAAATGTTACATTTGGACGCTAGCTGTGTTAAGTGTTCAAGATGAGTGGTAAACTAAGACCATCATAAAAAGTATTACTCAAGCTACTTTTTATGAAGAACGCTCTTTAGTAATAGTGATTAGTAAAGCTCATTTAACCTTTTAAAAGTTTGTTCGACAAGATATATAACCTCCCCTATAATTATATATTTACTTTTGAAAAGGTCAGTCAAAAAAATCGGCTCTTGTAAAGGAGCCGATTTTTTTCTATATTCTCACTACTGAATAGCTTGATGACAGTGATTTTCCTTTAACAATAATTTCTCAGATTCGGTAAGTAAATTAGAAATATAAATTATGATTTTAAAATAGAAATCTCATGTAAATAATCTGCTAAAACACGTAATCCCTTATCAAAGTTTTCAAGATGGAAATGTTCGTTTGGCGCGTGGAAATTTTCACTATCTAAACCAAAGCCCATTAGAACAACCGGTTTATTTAATATTTGATCAAAGGATGCAACAATAGGGATTGAACCGCCTGCACGTACAAAGGCAGTTGGAACATTATAAACTCGCTCATAAGATCGACCAGCAGCTTGAATAACTGGGTGATCAAAAGGTGTTATAAAAGGTGCGCCTTTATCAAATTCAGTAATCGAAATCTCTATACCAGCAGGTTTATGTTGCTCGACATGTTTACGAAGCAATTCAACAATTTCAACTGGATCTTGATTTGGTACTAATCGGCAAGTTATTTTCGCTCCTGCTTCAGCGGGGAGTACGGTTTTTATACCTTCGCCGGAAAAACCTCCAAATATACCGTTCACTTCTAGCGTTGGGCGTGCCCATGTTTGTTCTAAATAGGAATATCCTTTTTCTCCGAACAGTTCTTTAACACCAATTTCTTCTTTTAACTTAACCTCATTAAAATTTAAATCTCGATAAGCTTGTCGCTCTTCATCAGTAAGAGGGAGGACCTTGTCATAAAAACCTTCAACGAGAATTTTCCCCTGATCATCACGGAATGATGCGAGAATTTCAGTTAATGCGTGTATGGCATTTTGTACGCCTCCACCATATGAACCAGAATGAAGATCCCCTTTGGCACCGCGCACGTCAATTTGAACTCCAGTCAAACCTCGGAGTGCATAACAAACAGCAGGCTTACCAGGTGCGTAAAGACCCGTATCCGAAATTAAAATTAAATCACTTGCTAACCGTTCCTTATGTTTTTCCACATATGCTGGAAGATTAGGACTCCCAATTTCTTCTTCACCTTCGTAAATAAATTTGACATTCACAGGAAGTGTACCTTCCGTTTCGAACAATGCTTCAATCATTTTCAAATGCATAAATACTTGACCCTTATCATCTGAAGCACCACGAGCATACAACTTGTTTTCACGGATTTCTGGATGGAATGGTTCAGATACCCAAAGATTTAAAGGATCGACTGGTTGAACGTCATAATGCCCATAAAAGAGAATAGTTGGTTTACCTTCTGCGTGAAGCCATTCTCCATAAACAACAGGATGACCATTTGTTTGATCAACCGAAACATTTTCGATGTTTAGCTTTCTTAAGGCATTGGCCAACCAATTAGCAGCATTTTGCATATCGGTTTTATGTTCAGACAGTGAACTAATACTAGGTATACGTAGAAACTCAAATAGTTCTTCTAAATGTTTTTCTCGATGTTTTGCGAAATAAGAATCAATAGCTTGTAAATGACTCATTTTCATCCCTCATTTCAATCAATTTGTGGAAAAAGTATATCATATCGATTGTCTTGCACAAAGTGAATATACACTTTATGCGAATTCAATTTGAGGTAGACCATATTAAGGGAAACTTAAATATTGTAATAATACATTACAAAGGAGAAATAGAAATCTTACATCAATGTAATGTAATTGAAAGCAAATACGATAGAGTGTAATACAAATTTTTGGGAAAATAGAAAATGTAAAAGATAAAAAGAATTACTTCATTCATACGGAGGTATATAAAATAATGAGTTATAAATTAGCTGGGATATATGAAGAATATAACCGATATATATATCATTTATGTTTAAAACTTACTAGAAACGAGCAAGAAGCGGAAGACTTAATGCAGGAAGTTTGGGTAAAAGTTGTGCGTAATGAAGCGCAAGTTTCTCAAGTTGAGCATGTGAAAGCTTGGCTTACTACAATCACCATGAATACTTTCCGTGATCGATATCGTAAAAATGTTCGTCGAAGTAAATATTTAATAAGTCAACCCGAAACATTAGACGTTCCAATACTAGATTTGGTTCCGAATAATGAGATCTCAACAGAAGAACAAGTCGAAAAAGTTGCAGTTACTAAAATTGTTCAAGAGAAAATGAAGCTATTGGATGGTATTTATCAAAAAACATTATGGTACTTCTATGTTGATCAATATTCCTTAGCGGAAATATCTTCATTAATGAAAGTTTCAATTGGTACAGTAAAGTCACGATTATTCCGTGCAAAAGCAAGATTGAAAGAAATTTTACTTTCAGACGATAAGATTGCAGACGCTGTGTTAACTGCATAAGTAATATTAACTAAATTTTCCCCCTTTTATTTCATTATAGACCGCGAAAGGATAGACCGTTTTGGCCGTTTATTCTTTCGCTTTTTTTATTAACTGGGGAAGGGGATATAGATTCGGAACATAACAAAAAAAGCAAGGTATCCCAACAGATACCTTGCTTTATTTCCCTTGTAATAACAGCTTTTCAAAAATCATATGTAAGGTTTTAATTTCATCATTTGTAAGCATCCCAAACATAGAATTAACCATATTCGTAACTTGGGATCTTGATTCTTCTAGTATCTTTTCACCTTCGGGAGTAATGGCGATTTGGGAGGCTCGTCGATCTGCGTTGCTCTGGGTTTTTTCAACAAATCCAGCATTTATAAGTTTAGTCGTTAAGACAGTAACACCACCAGTTGTCACTTGTAAACGTTCAGCAATGGCAGACGGACGTTTTGGACCTTCCTTCGCTAACAATGCTAATAATAATATGTGGGACTTCGAAAAGCCTAAATCATTTTGTTGATTCCATTCATTTGCCCATTTTCGCTCTAATGAAGAGACTACTTCGAAAAGAGAGGAAAGATGTTCGTATCTTTGGTTATCCATAATGCGCAAGCCTCCATCTACATGATTAGCTTCGTGCAATTAGAAAGTCTCATTCATTAGACTAAACAATTATCACATTTGACTTGCGATTTTTTGCATTGCACTTAATTCATATGCACGAACTTTACGTGGGATGAAACGACGAATATCCATTTCATTATAGCCAACTTGAATTCGTTTTTCATCAAGTAAGATTGGACTACGTAACATGCGTGGATGATTTTGGATTAAGTCGTAAAGTTCTTGGATTGAGAGTTGGTCAATATCTACATTAAGATTTTTAAAGTCATTTGAATTTGTAGCTATAATTTCATCTGTTCCATCTTCTGTCATGCGCAAAATATTTTTAAATTCCGCTAAAGTAAGTGGTTGAGAAGTGATTCTTTTCTCAATAAAATGAATATTATTTTCTTTTAACCACTTAATTGCTTTTCGTGATGATGAACAGCTTGATTGTGTATAAATAGTAACTGTCATAGCAGCTCCTCGCTTTCATAATTTTATAAAAGCTTACAAGTAAGATGAATTTGATATATTAATATCTTACTAGTAAGATATCTATTAGTCAATAGTATTCACAAATAAGACAAAATAAATTATTACTAATATTTATATAACCGTTTCTACACTAATATATACGTGCCATCCTTGAAAAAGTTTCAAAAAGTATATAAAAGTTAGCAAAATGTGTCCATAATCTAGAAGAATACTAAGAAAATAGGGAATAGCCAGGGAATAGCCATGTATTCAGATTTGAGGGGGAATATTAATTTTATGAGTTTGAGAGATTTTAAGCAGTAGTTTTATCATTTATCGTCTGAAAAGAATGTCGCTTTTACATAAACAAAAACCGCGGTCAGGAGCAATTCTCCATATCCGCAGTTCTAAGTAATTATTATAGATTTGTCTTTCCAGTAGTAAACCAATCTTGCACGTTCCATATCTTTGTTGCAAGACCTTCGTAAAATTCTGGCTCATGAGACACTAATACAATTGTACCTTTATATTCTTGCATCGCTTTTTTTAATTCATTTTTAGCATCCACATCTAAGTGGTTAGTCGGTTCGTCAAAAATAAGCCAATTCGATTCTTCCATCATAAGTTTACATAAGCGTACCTTAGCTTGTTCTCCACCAGATAGGGAATTTAATGGTCGTGAAATATGCTCATTTTTTAACCCTGCTCGTGCAAGTGCAGCACGAACTTGATGTTGATCCATACTAGGAAAAGCATTCCATACATCGTCAATTGGTGTAATATGACCGGCTTTTACTTCCTGTTCAAAGTAAGATGGCGTTAAGAAATCGCCACGTCTTACTGTTCCGCCCAAAGCATTAATTTTACCAAGCATTGTTTTTAGCAATGTTGATTTACCAACACCATTCATCCCGATTAGGGCAATTTTTTCTCCGCGTTCAATTGTAAACGTTAATGGTGGAAGGAGAGGTTTTGCCTTGTCATAACCAATTAATAAATTTTCTGCTTCAACAACAAATCGGCTCGATGCACGTGATTCTTTAAAGCTAAATTCAGGCTTTATTGCAGTTTCGGGGCGGTCAATACGTTCCAAACGTTCAAGCTGTTTTTGTCGTGACTTTGCACGACCAGTTGTAGAATAGCGTGCTTTATTTTTGGCAATAAACTCTTCTTGTTTTTTAATAAACTCTTGCTGTTTTTCATAGGCATCAATATGTTGACGTTTATTAATTTCAGCAAGCTCTAAGAACTTCTCATAAGTGGCAGTATAACGCGTCATTTTTGCAAATTCTAAGTGGAAAATGACATCGACAACGCCGTTCATAAACTCCGTATCGTGAGAAATTAATAAAAATGCATGTGGATAATTTTTTAAATAGTTTGATAGCCAAGTGATATGCTCTTCATCTAAATAGTTTGTTGGCTCATCTAGTAATAATACTTTTGGTTTTTCAAGTAAAAGTTTCGCAAGTAAAACTTTTGTTCGTTGACCACCAGATAATGCGGCAACATCACGTTCAAGGCCAATTGCATCTAACCCAAGACCACGTGCTACTTCTTCAATTTTAATATCTAAAGTATAAAAATCCCCAGCGTCTAAAGCATCTTGAATATCAGCCATTTGTTCTAATAAGTCTTCAAGTTCTTCGGGAGTTGCCTCGGCCATTTTAGACGTTATGTCATTTAGTTCTTCTTCCTTTTTATAAAGTGGAAGAAAGGCATCACGTAATACATCGCGCATGGAGCGTCCTGCAGATAACACCGTATGTTGGTCTAAATATCCGTAATGGGTACCTGGTAACCATTCCACACGTCCAGTATCATGAATGACTTGCCCAGTAATAATGCCCATTAAGGTCGACTTTCCAACACCATTTGCACCAACAAGACCAATGTGATCTCCTTCAACTAAACGAAAAGAAACATCTTTAAAAAGTGTTCGCTCTCCAAAGGAATGGCCTAAATTTTCAACTGATAATATTGCCATAAATAAATGTTCCTCCAAAATAATTAGTATCTATTTATAAATTAATATTTAAAAATTAAACATAAAAAAAACGCGGGGTTACGACAACGCCGCGAGCTGCTTGTTCAGTTCAGCTAGTTGTTTTTCCATTTTCTCAAGACGTTCAACTGATTGCGCAACAGAACCAGCGTGACCGGTTTGTTCAAGCTTTTCCATATCACCTTGTAAATTGATATAATCCATTTTTAATTCAGCTATTTGTTGCTCAAGTTCTTTTTTTGAAAGCATAAAACGAACCCCTTTTAGTCATATTGCAAAGCACAATTACACATCAAAAAATTCTCCAAACTATTGTAACATAATAGGAAGCAACATGCATTAGGTGAAAGATGCCATTAGGATGTACAAAACTACATTTAAAAAACAGCCGAACCTCAAGGGAGGTGGCTGCTATAATAACTTTTAATTTTAGGTGGTAACACATATCACATATGATTCATACTACTTGTTTTTTGTTCCTTAGTACTAAAAAAATCTAGTAAACTATAAAGAAACGATATTGTGACGTTCGTACGCAAAATCTAACAGGAGGGAAGTTAACACCTCGTTATTATCTAAAATTTCTAATTCTAATTGTTTACGAACAGCGCGTTCTCGTCTCTGTTCATGCAAAAGGAGCTCCATAACAGCGTTTTGAATGTTTGATTGTTTCATTTTTCGCCCTAACCCTAAATGAATGAAACCGTGATGCTCACGAGGGAAGGCGTTATTAATTTCACGGTCGTTTTGAGCAGCCGTTATACAAGGGACACCTACTGCAGATACTTTGTAAGGAGTATAGTTTGCATTACAAATAACGATGTCAGCTTCTGTTAATAACTGCTCTAAAGCTCGTTCACTTTTGAAAATCTTTGTGTTTCGTCGACTTAATACCATCATCTGTAAGTCTTCAACAGAATGTTTATATTCGTGATCGATTGCAACAGTTACCTTTAACGGTATTTGTAGTTGTGTCAAATGTCGTAAAGTACGATAAGTTAAATTGCTCTCATCACCATCTTCATATGCTACTACTATATGTGGTGGATTAGATAATTCGTTTGAAGCACGCGTTTCAGCAATCGTTCGAATTCTATCTGTAACCGCAAAAGCATATGGGCCAGCTAATACATTTTGGGCAGTATTTTCTTTTGACTCTTCAAATATAGCAATAATATTACAATCCGCAAATTGTGCTCCGTCACCAAAATCATCGAAGTGAACAAGCGTTTTGCAGTATGGTTTTATAAGTTCAACTTGCTCTAAAGTGGTATCTTTACCATCTTGAACAATTAAATCCGGTTGAAGATTACGGATATGTTTTGTCAACTCATTATGGTGGTCAAATAGTATTGGCGATAGATTTTCATTAACGAAAATTTGAACTGCCTCATTGTTAGATGATTTTAAGAAGATCCATACAGTTTCTTGTTCGCCTACTAGATTCGCAAGTGTTGCAACACGTTCAAGTGGATACAGCCCTTTCGTCGGGCAATGCTCGACTATAAATGCAATTTTCTTTTTTTCTTCTGCTCGTACTAATTCATTGTTCAAGAGTATCCCATCCTTTCCAATCCCTATTAAGTTATGGTAAGAATTTCTAAAGTATGTGTAGAATTTTTTAGATTATGAATCTTTCTCACCTTGGTTAATTTAAAAATAGCTTTATGTTGTAATAATCCCGGTTCATGTTAAACACCTAACTTGAAACATTTCCTATGACTTTATTTTTGTCATGCAAATGCACAGAATAAGATGAATTATCTTCATAAACCCAAGCAGTATTAACATTTCTTCGTGGAAGAAAGATAAATGCTAGATTTTAAAATGTATGCTGCTACTTACAAAAAAATGAAAGAAAAAAATAGAGGGAAAAGAAGTAGTTTGAGAGTTGGGATTAGTCTGAATAAATGGGGATGAATATCCTATATTGGCATTATATTCAACTATTCGATAGAATGAAAGGACGTTCAAAGCAGATACTACATATAGATTTTGTAGTGAACTCAACACAATACATAGATAGGAGATGTAATGATGCTAGAATCAACATTATTTCAAATTGCTGCAATTATAGCTTTAGGAGTTCTATCGCAGTGGATTGCATGGCGATTCAGGTTACCGGCGATTGTCGTTATGTCTCTTGCAGGACTAATTGTAGGACCATTTCTAGGTTTAATCGATCCACAGGAGAGCTTTGGAGGTGTATTCAACCCAATTATCTCCCTTGCGGTGGCAATTATTTTGTTTGAAGGTAGTTTGAGTCTGGATTTTAGGGAAATCAAAGGATTTCCAAGGGCAATTTTTCGAATTACGACACTAGGAGCATTTATTGCATGGATTACGGGATCCCTTGCAGCTCATTTCTTTGCAGGATTACCACTCGATGTTGCTTTTGTTATCGGTGGATTATTTATTGTGACAGGGCCAACAGTTATTTTGCCATTGCTAAGACAAGCGAAATTAAAAGAGAGACCCGCTGCCATTTTGAAGTGGGAAGGAATTGTTGTTGACCCATTCGGCGCATTACTTGCATTATTTGCATTTGAAGTAGTGCTATGGATGAATCAATTTATAACAGGGAATTCATTGCTTATCTTCTTTGGTTCCTCTATTTTAGCCGCAGTTTTAGGTACAGTAGCTGGATGGATTCTTGGAAGATTGTTAGAGCACGGGTACATTCCAGAATATTTAAAATCTCCGATTGTTCTAGGTAGTGTACTGTTAGTTTTTGTTGTTTCTGATGCAATAATGCATGAAACTGGATTATTAGCGGTCACGGCCATGGGGATTATAATGGCAAATATGCACTTATCATCTTTGAGGGACTTAATTCACTTCAAGGAAAATATCTCAGTACTGCTAATTTCAAGTGTATTTATTATGTTAACTGCTTCGTTAACAGTAGAAACATTACTTGAAATCTTAAATTGGCGCATGTTGTTATTCGTCTTAGCTATGATGTTTATAGTACGTCCATTGTCTATCTGGTTATCTACATTTAGGACAGGATTAACAATTCAGGAACGTACATTAATTGGTTGGATTGCACCAAGAGGAATTGTAGCATTAACTGTATCTGGATTTTTTGCGAACGAACTTGTAGAGGTAGGGTTTGAAGGAGCAGAAATAATTACTGCTCTGACATTAGCTTTGGTTTTTGCTACAGTTTTAGCTCACGGTTTCACTATTGGCTGGTTAGGAAAAAAGCTAGGTTTACAAGCTACGGAAGAAGCTGGAGTATTAATAGTCGGTGGAACGCCATTTAGTGCAATGCTTGCTGAAGCTATTCAATCATTTAATAAGCCAGTATTAATTATGGATAGGTCTTGGGGGATGCTCTCTTACGCAAGGCAGCTAGGCATTAAAACAGAAGTAGGGGACATCTTGAGTGAACATACCGAATATCATGTTGACTTAACTCCATATGAAACACTTATCGCGGCTTCTGAAGAAGATGCCTATAACGCACTTGTTTGTCAGCGGTTTGTTCCCGAATTAGGAAGGGAGAATATTTACCAAACACCCATTCATATGGGGGATCCAAATGATTATAGTAAATCGATTGGGGGTAAAAAACTGTTCGCTCCAGATTATGATATCCATACACTAAACCGATATGTTGAAAAGGGTTATATGATCCGGAAAACAACCATAACTGAACAATATACGTTAGAGCATTTCAAAGAAGATAATTATGATGAAACTATTCCACTTTTCGCTGTTGATAAGGATAATAATTTAGTCTTTTTATCGAGTGGTAGAAAAGGGATTATTGATATCGGAACAATTGTTAGTTTGACGTCGCCAACTAGAAAAATGGAAAAAGCGATTGAAAAGGCAATTAATACTCAATCTCAGACAAAAGAATGAATTTTTAAATTTTAATACTTGTTTCCTACTCCAACATTGTTGCATCTGTTACAATAACAAAATGGAAAAGATATAGATGGAGGAAATACTACATGAAAATCCTACTTGTAGATGGCACAGTGTTTGGGACGAAAACAGGTGCAATATTACGACAAGTTGAACAATATATAAAAGAATATGATCAAACTCTTGAATTGGAAATTCTGTACTTTTCAAAATTAAAGCATCAAATTTTGGATGGTACTCCACTAAATGAAGATATGCAAATGATGATAAAAAAAATTGAAGAAGCGGATGGGTATATATTTGCGACACCAATTTATCAAGCATCGATACCTGGTGTGCTGAAAAATGCGTTGGACATGATTTCGCCCAAAGCTTTACGTTACAAACCAGCATCGATTGTAGCAAGTGGTGGTACATACCAACACCATCTTGTTGTAGAAAATCAATTTAAACCAATACTTGACTACTTCCGATGTTTAGTGACACCTAATTATGTTTATACACATACCGAGCATTTCGGTGAGAATGACAAAATCGTAAATGACGACATTCTAAACAGACTTCGTGAGTTGGCACGTGTTTTTGTTCAATACTGCAAATTAAGTGAGACATTACCCAAAGAACCGTTAGATAAAAACTAAAAAAAGTTAAAGTGAAGCGATGTAAAAAAGTAGTTCCTGCACTAATTAATTATGTTTTCTTTAATAATATTAATAATTAGGTAAGGTCAGGTCTGAGAGAGGATAGTGTTTTAGTAACTACTATAAAAGGGCAATACTTTTTCTGATGTAATGTAAAAGAGTACAATTCAGTTTTTAACTGAATTGTACTCTTCTGTATTCTATGCTCTAATGAGTCCTACCTTGACTCTTTTTAGTCAGCTCTAAACTAAGGTGATATTTAAAATCGAAATACCTTTACAGATTGTTTAAACGGATGTAGTACAGGTACGCGATAGTGAATTCTATTAGTTAAATCAACTAAACTCAAATAATGATTTAAACCAGCACCCGTATCAATACCTAGTTTTTTTACGCTACTCCAAAGTATTCCAATAGGGACATCTAATCGATGTGTTGGTGTATGACCGAATACTACAATTGCTTCTTCTTCTATCCGATTGTTAAAAAAGGGCTCTCGAATAGTAAGGAGATCTTCCTCTTTTTGCTTATGTAGAGGGATTCCTGTGCGTATTCCAGCATGCACAAAAATATATGGAGGTCTTTCAATATAAAGTGGAAGGCTTTCTAAGAAATCTGACAATTCACCCCATATAGAAATTCCAGATTTGATATCTTCTTTTATTGCTCTCTTTTCATGGTTGCCCATAATAGCGAAGGCACCATTTTCAACATATTGTTTAACAGCACGTAATGTCCCTACACTATTAGGTCCTTTATCGATATAGTCTCCGACAAAATAAAGTTCATCTTTATTTGGCTCATACTCGGCAAAATGCAATAACGTCTTTAATGCTTCAAGATGTCCGTGAATGTCAGATATGGCCAAAATTCTATTCATAAACTACCTGCTTTCTTATTTCAAAACGCCCAATCTATTTGAATTTGTTTTTTGTGAAAAAAGGAATGTATGCTTTGGTTCAAAAACAATCTTTACATCTTGACTAACCTCGAGACGTTTATTACTTAATGCCGAAATTCTCCCACCAACGGTTTGTAAAATAATGCGCCATTTGTGCCCCTCATAAATTACATGAGTAATTTTTCCATCGATTGTATTTAAATCATGACAATCCTGTTGGTATGTGTGGATTTGAATTGCATCAGAATCCACAACAACGACTGCATCATGATCCATTGATAATTGACCGATACCTGAAACATTGGATTCACCAATTTTTGCTGTCGTCTTACTTATAGGTATTGCTTTAATTCTATTTGTCATGCCAAGAAGTCCTGCCACCCATAAGGATGCTGGATTTTGACGAACTTCTTCAGGTGTCCCAAATTGCTCAATACGTCCTTCACGAAGAATTAAAATACGATCAGCAAGTGCGTATGCTTCCAGTGGATCATGTGTTACATGTAAAACAGTTGTTCCAAATTGACGTAATAAGTATGAAAGCTCTGTTCGCATTTCAAATCGCAATTGCATATCTAGATTAGATAACGGTTCATCCATTAGTAAAAGTGAAGGATTTGTTGATAATGCACGGGCTATTGCAACACGCTGCTGCTGTCCACCTGATAACTCACTAGGATATCGATTTTCTAGTCCATTTAGTTGTAATAAATCAAATAAAAACTTTTGCTTCTTAAGTAATTCAAATTTTTCTTCTTTACGAATTTTTGAACCGTAAAATATATTTTGGGATACATTCATGTGTGGCCATAACGCGTAATCTTGAAACACCATATTAATGCCACGTTTTTCAGGAGGTACTATATGTTTAACAGATGAGATAACTTTTTCATTCAATGTAACTTCACCAGAGTCTACAGTTTGTAATCCTGCTACAATCTCCATTAATGTTGATTTCCCACAACCAGAAGGTCCTAATATACTAACGATTTCGCCATTATTGACAGTAAAGCTTACATCATTGATTGCTTGAAAATCATTAAACTTCTTTGACACGTTTTGAATTTTTAAAGACATGGGACTTCTCCTTTTTCGATGGATTAAGAATGTAGCCTATTCCTTTTTCTACAAACCATTTAAATGCCATCATGAAAATAATAATGATTGTGCCGCTAGTTATTGTGGCAGCAGTTGCATAGCCGTAATTTAAATCTTCAAACGCTTTATTGATAGCAACTGGTAAAGTAACGAAATTTGGTGGATATAAAATGGATGTTATCGCCAAATCAAAAATACTCGTCCCAAATGCAGTTAATCCAGCTGTTAAAATTGATGCTCGCATTAGAGGGAGTAAAATCGTATACATTCTGCGCGGTAATGAGGCTCCTTGAATTGATGCTGATGATAATAAACTAGTTGGAATCTTTGTCATAGCGCTTATCATAAGTCTAGCTGCAATTGGTATAGCACCTGCAACACTAGCTAAGACTAATATTGCTGGTGTGCCATATAAATGAAGATGTATATGCTCTAAAAATGGCTGATTCCAAATGAAAATATATCCAATTCCAAGGACAACACCAGGAACAGCTAATGACACAACCGATAACGAATCGATAAATGATCGGAACTTAAAATCAGTAAAAATTAGAACATATCCAATCCCAATCCCTACAATTAAACCAATAACCCCTGCGAGTGCTGCTATTATTAAGGAATTTTTCAGACCTTCTATTATTGTAGAATCAATATTCATTAATTGTTGATAATTCTCAAGCGTAAAATTACTAATCGACACACCAGCACCGATAGAACCCATAAACGATACAATGATGCTACTGCCAATTGGAATGCCTAGTGCTATTAATAAAAAAACTACATTGATCAAATCGTACAACCAACTATTTTTGGTTACTAATGGATTTGTACGAATGGCACGCCCTGAGATCGTAGAGTAATTTCCTTTACGTAAGATCCAAAGTTGGAATAGCATGACGATAACAATAATCGCAACTAAGTAAAAAGAAAGTATTCCTGCCATATCATAACGAATAGGTGCTGTATAAAGAGCAGTATAAATTGAATACGACAGCGTAGGGAAACTATAAACGGCTGCAAGTGATGCAGGTAAACCGAAGTCTCCAATAGTATCCATAAAGATTAACGCTGCACCAGAAAGAAGTGCAGGAATGACTAAAGGTATTTGAATTGTTTTAAGCGCTCTCAAACTCGATGCTCCATTTAAACGAGCTGCATCATTAAAATATGATACATTCCATTCTAGTGCTGCAGTCACAGCTAGATAGGCATACGGAAATTTACATAATGCCATGATAAATATGAGTCCAATCGGTTGGAACACAAGGTCTTTTACCCAAGGCAAGCCTAATATCTGACTAGCAATTCCGTTTCCACTTGAAAAAAGTACCCAACCTTGTGCAATGATGAAGGAAGGTAAGATAAGAAGTGCCCAAGCTGTAAAGTCGAGTAATAGGGACGTATGAAAGGATCTAGACTTTCGCATAATTGCAAGCACAGTACCCAAAATGGTTCCGAGAATAGCAGTGCCGGCTCCAAGTAACAAAGAGTTAGTTAACGATTTACTCCACAATTTACGCTCAAAAATTTCAAACACTAACCCAAAGCCTTGGAAGTCGAGTTTACCAAAAAAAATCCCAGGAAGAACAATTTGAACTAACACTGCAGAAAGTGGTAAGAGTATCAACAATATTAAAATAAAGACTACGCCCCATCCTAGTAATGTTGGAGCGCTGAGCTTTTTTTTGAGTTTTAGCATAACAGTTTTAATACCTCATTTATAAGACAGGATAAATACAAGAACCTACACTCTTCTATCTTTCTATAAAAATTATGGAGGAAAAGGTGATAGAAAAGTGTGTGTCCCTGCGTTTTTTATAGGTGCGTAAGTAATCAACTATTACCTAAACACACTCGTAAGTTTAGGTAAAATTTTTATTGAACGGATTGATCTGCAAACCATGATTTGATATCTGCTTCATTTTCTGCTGCAAGTTCTGGATTGGCAACTAATAGAGGTGCTTTAGTATCACGATCTTCAGGACTCGCTACATCTTTAACTGTTGAAGTGTAATAACCTTCAACACCAGCAGCAACCATTGCATCTTGTGTTTCTTTTTCAAGTAAGAAATTAATAAACGCCTTTGCAACTTCTACTTGGTCTGTGTCTTTACTTACCGCTGCATAACGTACAGAAGCGGGGGCACCTTCTTCTGGCCAAATAATTTCAATTGGTTCCCCATCTTTCTTCATTTTATATGCGTTAGATTCTTGTAGCGCAGCAACCTTTAAATCTCCAGCAAGTAGAGCCTCAACGATATTCGGATTTTTTGGATATACTTTTGCTCCATTATTAAATAGCTTCGTAAAGTATTCCTTACCACCATCCATACCTAAATCTTCAAAGAACCATGAAACAAATGGATATGCAGGGGCTGCAATGGAAGGGTCCGCCATACCGACAATATCTTTGAATTGTGAATCTGAGAGATCTTCCCAAGTTTTTGGAGCATCTTCTGCTGAAATTTCATTCGTATTGTAAACGATAATTCCTGCAGCATGTGCACCCGTTGGATAGAAAGCTTTATCTTCTGGAAGTAGGGAAGTACCGAAATCATTTAGGTTTTCTTCATTTTCTAAAGCTAAATCTTTAAGGAATATCCCATCTTGGTCCCAGCGTGAAAATGAAGCTTGTCCATCCATCCATACAACATCCCAATTAGGGTTTGCTTTTTCGGATTCAATACGTGATTGAATTTCAGCTCCGTTTCCAACAACAAGTTCAATATCATAACCTGTTTCTTCTTCAAATAACGGTTCAATCAGTTCATCGAAATCATTTAAATAGACTACTAGTGGCTCTGTTTGTTTAACTTCTTTACTTGTAGCTGTTTCTCCCGAAGGAGTAGCGTTTGAAGTAGTTTCGTTTGTTTTTACTTCATCACCTGAAGAACATGCGGCTAATAATAATGCAGTAAAACTTGTTAATGTGAATAATGATTTTTTCATTGTTTAACCTCTTTCATTATTTGTTGAACAATGTAAGCATATCTTTTCGCATTTAATAGAATGTGAAGGGATTGTAAAGAGTAAGTTAAATAATATCTAATAATATTGATAAGTACATAGAAATTATCTATATTTTCTGTGAGGTGATATAATTTGAATCTACAACAATTAAGAGTATTTGTTAGTACTGTTCAGTTCGGGAAGTTAAGTGTTGTAGCAAAACAGTTAGAAATAAAACAACCGACCGTAACCTTCCATTTAAGGGCATTACAAGAGCATTTAGGAATCGCATTATTTGAGGATAATAGTGGCAAACAGTGGGTGTTAACAGATGCCGGTAAAGATTTTTATCATTATGCAAAACAAGTTGTCAGCCTTGTAGGGGAATCTGAACAAGTAATAGATCAATACCGCTTGAATAAGAGAGGGAAGTTACAATTAGGAGCAAGTGAAACGACTGCTTCGTACATATTACCTCCTTATTTAGCTCAATTTCAAAAAGAGCATAATCAAGTATACATATCACTTATTGTTAATAAGGCTCCAATTATTTTAGAAAAGATTAAAAATTATGAGCTGGATTTTGGTGTAATTGCATACGGGGATTTGTTTGATCCTGATTTAAAGGTCGTTCCCATTATGGAAGATGAATTAGTTTTAATCATGTCAAATGATTATCCGCTTAGTAGAAAAGAAAATGTTGCACCATATGAGTTAACACGTTATCCGTTTATATTGCATGAGCAAAAAGCTGTTAGTCACCAATTGGCTGAAAAATGGATGTATAAGAACAAAGTAGATCTAAATATTATTATGGAGATTGGATCAATTCAAACTATCAAAGAAGCAGTCGAGTTGAATATCGGAATTGCTATATTACCAAGATTAAGTGTTGAAAAAGAAATGAGGGAGGGTCGTTTGTTTGTAATGCCACTACCGAATTATGTAAATGAACGCCATATTTATCTTATTTACCGAAAAAAACAGCATTTCACACCAATGATGCGATTGTTTGTTCAATATTTAAAGACTTCATTTAAAGCAATGTAGGTAAAGGACTATAGAATGGTGAAAAAATAAAGCCAATAGAACATCCTATTTCATTACTGTAGTTCACGTACCTATACTGGATTGCATACTATAGAGAATGAATGGGGGTGTATGAAATGGGATTGTTTATAAATAAAAAACAGCACCCGGATGTATATAAATCAAAAGGCATGTTAATAGAGCCCAATCAAGTTGAGTATTGCATAAATGCATTTACGGAATTTGTAAAGGAACAACAAGCTTCCAATAAATCGCTTCATCAAGCAATTGTTGGTGTTAACCATTCACAAAATTTATTAAATGAACAACAGCAAAGACAATGGCAACAAATGGAACATCGTATGTTGGAATTAAAACACCTCCATAAAGAGCATGAAGAGCTTGAAAGAGAAGTGATTTCGTGGTTGAGGAAATTGGAAAATAAACAGGATGCACTTCGTGTATTAGTAAATCATGAGCAACAAGACAAACAACGGTTACTATCACATGTTCAAAATATTGCAGCATCTCAGGAAGAGGTTCTCCAACAATTAAATGAGGTTAATGAAGCGAAAGAAAATCTAAAAAAACGATTAGATGTAATTGCTTCATTTAAGGAAGAAGTTATGCACCGATTCGAACAAGTAAATGCTTCAAATGAGATAGTATTAAACAAAATTGATGAACAAACTTCAATACAACAGGATATAGCAAATAAGGTGATAAATATTGAAGAGGGACAAAAAGAGATTATTCAACGAGTAGATGGGCAAGAAGGGTTAATTGAAAAGTTGATTCACCAAATCGATAATGTTCGATTTATCATATTTGAACGTTCGAACTACTTAGAAGAAAAAATTGAAAAAGTATATCAACAAGCTATTTCTTACATTCAAAAAGTCAAACAGAATATGTCACTGTCATCAAATATGATGTTAACGAAAACAACAGAAGAGACAGAGGAAAAAGAAATATAACCCTTCAAACTTAAACATGGTTTGTGGGGTTTTTTAAATTAATAGTAAATAATAATATAGCAAAAAGGAGGCTGGGACAAAAGTTAGTTTTCAACAAACAGAGCGTTTTGGATATAGTAAAAATTTGCTTATCTGTTTATTTGGAAGTCGTTCGTTGGAGATGCAGACTGAGACTCCTACGGGATGTAGAAGCATAGATGAACAAAGGCTAAAAGCGCCACGTCCTGTGGCAACGCCTTTGTGACCAACATCCTGTTGGCCCGAGACACCGCAGAGCTTTAGCTCGAGGAGGCTCAAGGCTTCCCCGTGGAAAGCGAAGTCAGCATCGGAAACGAACTTTCATATATCCAAAAGATACTATCTAAAATGAAAGAAGAACTGTTCTTTTCCACTTTTGTCCCAGCCTCTCTCTTTTAGGTCGTCTTAATTAATTCTTTTTCATTAGTTGGTGTAACTAAAGAATATTTTTCCCATTTTCGACTTCTCCATCTAAAGAACACGATAATGGCGCGACACCATTCATCTGCAGCAATAGCTAACCAAACGCCCACTAATCCCATGTCAAGTACGAATACGAGTAAATATCCAAGAGGTAAGCTCATACAAACCATCGATAAAAACCCAATCTTAACTGGGAAGCTTGCATCACCAGTAGCACGTAAAGTATTGATAATTGTAATATTCATTGTTCTTCCTGTCTCTAGTAATATACTTAAGACAAGAACAGATGCTCCGAGCCTGATAACTTCTGGATTATCAGTAAATAGATCTACTAAAGGGACCCGGAATAGAGTTACAATGGCTACTAGTACTATGGTAAATATCATTGCGATGCGAACACTAGACCAAAGTTGCTTATATGCCGCATCCTGTTCATTAGAACCAACATAACGTCCAACTATGATAGACGTTCCCATACCTATTGCGATGGCAAAAAGGTAAGTAAACATGGAAATATTAATTGCGTATTGTCGGGCAGCAAGTGCTTCTGCACCTAAATAAGTTACATAATAGAGGAATACAATTTGGCAAACTTGATACATAATTTGTTCGAAGGCACTTGGTATACCTATAGAAAGAATCTTTTTTACATAATCTTTGGAGAATGTAATGAAATAATTCCACTCTACTTTTACCTCTAATACTTGATAATAAAGGTAAATAAATACAAAGACTGCAACTAATCGGCTAAATACCGATGAAATTGCCGCACCTTGTACACCAAGTTCTGGAGCACCAAAGTGACCAAAAATTAAAACATAGTTCAAACCAACATGTAGAATATTCATACCGAGAGAAACATACATTGTTTGTTTCGTTTGGCCGTGTACACGAACAATCGCCGCTAATGAATTAATAATTGCCTGAAGGAAAATACCTCCACCAATAATAATTAAGTATTTTTGTGCGTGAACAAGTACATCACCTTGTAAATTCATCATTGCCATTAGATGATTGGAAGATAAAATAAATACAAAGGACATAATGACCCCTACACATAAGTTAAGGGTAATCGCTAACGCTGAAATTCGCGTTGCTTCAAAGTAACGGCGTGACCCTAGATATTGGGATACAACAATCGCTGCTCCGTTACCAACTACCTCTAAAATTAGAATAGCTATATGAATATATTGGTTAGCAGTCCCAACTCCTGAAACAGCGTCATCAGATACTGCAGCAAGCATAAATGTATCCGCAAGCCCCATTAACATAAACAAGAAAATCTCCAAAAAGATTGGCCAAGTTAAATGGAATAAGCTCATTTTTTCCATTGGTTGCTTTAATGTTTCAGCCATAATAAGACCCGCTTTCTTATAATATCTTTTGATATACACAATAAAAAATATTATCAAATACTGATGTAACTTACCATCCTATTTTTCTAGTGGATGTTGGGTCCATCCATGCAGCATTTTACCTATGGGAAAGAAGTTACCCTATGCGCGGGAATGAATATTTAGTGGGATTAATGAAAGTTTGCACAAAAAAGAATGCTCTATAGTTTAAGATTCCTATAGAACATTCTGAAACGTAATGTATTTTTAACCTAAAGCAACATCTAAAATCATCATGATCGTAAACCCAAGCATAAGACTTACAACAGCTAGATCCTGATTCCCATTCTCTTGGGAGCTTGGAATGACTTCCTCTGCAACTACAAAAATCATTGCACCTGCAGCAAATGCTAAAGCGATAGGCAACAACGGTGCGACATAAGCTACAGCTAAAAATCCAATGACTGCGGATATTGGTTCAACCATACCGGAAAACTGTCCAAACATAAAACTCTTTCTACGAGACATTCCGTCACGAAGTAAGGGCATAGAGACTGCAACACCTTCTGGGATATTTTGTATACCGATTCCGATTGCTAATGCCAGAGCGCCAGCAAGTGATGCGGAAGGGGAACCGATTGCGACAGCACCAAATGAAACCCCAATCGCTAATCCTTCTGGAATGTTATGTAATGTAATCGCAAGAACGAGTAAGGTACTCCTCTTTCTTTTCTTTGGATGAATGCCCTCTGCGTACTTCATAGGCGTATTAGGATGAAGATGGGGTAGTAATTTATCGACAGAAAATAGAAACATCCCCCCAAGGATAAAACCAATTGCAACAGGGACCCAAGCTGGAAATCTTCCTCCTTCAGCCATCTCTAAAGCGGGAGATAATAATGACCAAAAGCTAGCAGCAATCATCACGCCTCCTGCAAAACCTAACATAAAATCTAAATACCTTTGGTTAAACTTTTTAGTTGTAAACACTAATGCAGCTCCTAAAGCAGTCATTCCCCAAGTAAAAATAGTTGCTAATACTACCTGTTGTATTGGATTATAATTCAAAAAGAAATCGAGCATTTAGTTTCACCTCTTCATTCGGCAACAGTTACTTATTTTTGAACAGAGACAATCGTATTAGAGCATAAGATTTCTTACTTCAAATGTAAGTGATAAGAGTGTACTTCATTATTTTAGAGTAAATATTAAACTTATAATATACATAAGTCAAAATCAGGTTCTTTATGCAAATAAGATAAATTTAGTTCCTAAAATTTCATTTAGAATATTTGAATTCATAAGGTTGTAAACCTCTAAAATTAAAAAGTGCTATTCATGAACACCATTCATGAATAGCACTTTTCAATTTGTTATTTACAGATGTTGATAATTCTGTGGTTCTTGTAGTGCCCAATACATCTGTACTAACTGTTTTTCAGCCATAAAATGTTTTTGGTAAAAATACATATGTTTTTCTGGGTCAATATGTTCATAATACTTTGCTAACGTTCCGTATAAACTAGTTATTTCAAGCAATTGTTTTAAACGTGGATCCATTCGATCCCTTCCTTTCACTTTGTGTTCGTAACAAGATATGCTACATTGCCTAAATTTCATAGGCACTTAACTATTGTGAAGGAAGCCTAAATTCAAGTGTTGTATTGTATGATTATTATTCTAAGCTGGAATAAATTTTGAGAAAGTTTGAATAGTGAAAATGGAAAAAGGATTATCGTTAGAATTTATTGTTCAACATTTTTTATCCCCAAAAATTGACGAATTACATGGACATGCTCCTTTTTGGGATAAGTTTTATATAAATCACTCGCAATCCGAACTGGATCTCCAAAAAAGTATCTTTCATATTGTGTTTGACGTGTTCCAAATGAGCTCATTGTTAAATCCCATGCCAATCGGAAAATTTTCACTCTATCTTCTGCTGAATGTACTGCACTTTGAAGATAATGTTCTAAATCTGATCGAATAACTGACTGAAAGGCATTCTCTGTAGGCAAAGTAATCATTCCGCTTGCACCTAACAATTGGATGATTTCAGTAAAACGTGGGTAAATTTTGGGGAAAAGATTACTAGCAACCTTAAGTGGAATGATATCAGGTCTCATAAACCCCCACTCGTCTAAAGTAGCGTTGTTTTCAGATGTTTCCAATAAGGCTTTCATTGACTCTAATCCAATAATAATCTCAGATATTTTATCTTGTACATGCTGATATTCATTAATATTAATTGTATCTACGATTAGTTCGGCTAAACCTAAAATAAACTCTGTTTTGACAATTTGTCTAGTTAATACTTGATGTTTAGCAAAAGCATGGAATGAACTCTCAAAAATAAAATCCTCGGCCACTTCACCATTGTTATAGTAAAATACACGCTCCCAAGGAACTAATACATGGTCAAATACAACAATCGAATCCATTTCTTCATACCGGGAACTCAAAGGATGGTCGAAGGGTGAATCGCCACCAATTAATGTGTCTCTACATATAAATTTTAAACCTTTTGTGTTTGTTGGAATTGAAAAGGCAAAGGCTTCTTCTTCGTTAAAAAGAAACCTCCCAACGCTAAAGACGAGTAATTCGTCGGTTAAACCGCCTTGGGTCGCTAAAAGACGTGCACCTTTGATAATTATCCCTTTTTCATTTGTTTCTATTACTTTAGCGGCAATAGGCTCGCTACTGTTTTCAATATACACCTGTGAACTAATAAATGTGTGGGTAAAAGATAAATCATTGTCTCTTGCAAATTCAAAAAATTTTTGGAGATGGTCTGGGAAGCAATTTTCTTTACCATGTAAAAAGCTGGCTGACGAAGCAAAACTCATTAAAACAGTGTTTAAATAATCTGGCGTTCTTCCTATCATTCCGTATGAGTTTCTTGCCCAATTGTTCATCATCCTTCTTCTTTTCTTTAAGTCTTCTATTGTTTTTGGCTGTAGGAAGGACATTCCAACATGTTCTCCAGTAGTTGGCGAGGGAAAAGTCATTTCATCTTTTAATGATAGGTCGTGTTGTAAATCATAAAGTTTGGCTTTGGACTGAATTATGCCTTTAAAAGCAGGGTGTTCAGAAACTAACCCTTCAACTTTTTCCCCATTGAACCATATTTCTGGCTGTAACTGATTAATTCGATTAATGAATTCCTTTCCATTGATAGCACCCATGAAAAAACACTCCTATTTCATTTAAGTAGGATATTTATAAAACCCAACACTACAGTTTATTAATGTTCTGCTGAATGTGCATGTATTATTAAAGTTTTTGATTTTAAAAAACATAAAGCAATGATAAAGTAGCAAACTAATGCGAGGGAGGAATATTCGTGGTAAATAATAAATTAGATTACAAAGTGATTGCTGCACTAGAAGATAAAATAACGCTCATTCCTACTGACAAGGGAGCAATTTACTTAGTTGGACCTGTTAACTTGCCAGTTAATTTATATGGTGAAACAGTAAAATTTAAATGGTATTGCTGGTTAAATTGCCATGAGATTACAGAGGATTTTACGAAAGTCATTCATCAGTTAACCTCTTTAAATTTAGCAGAAATGCAACAGTCTAGTGTATTAGTGTATGGAGATTTTGAGCATGAGGAAGAAGCAATTATTCGTATGCATTCAATTTGTCATACCGGTGATATTTTTGGTAGCAAACGTTGTGATTGCGGCTTTCAACTGAAAGAATCAATGAGAACAATTGCCGAATTTGGAACAGGTGCCTTGTTTTATTTAGCAAACCATGAAGGTAGGGGAATTGGATTATTTAGTAAAGCAATGGCTTATATATTGCAAGAAAATGGATTTGATACAGTGGATGCAAATACTGCCTTAGGTTTTGTCAATGATTCTAGAAATTACAATGATGCAATACAAGTATTAAAAGTATTACGGATGAAGCCCGTCACTTTAGTTACGAATAATCCAAAAAAATTAGAGGCATTGCAAAATGCAGGACTGAAAGTGGCAGGTAGAAAACAAATTTGGGGAGATGTATCGGAATATAACCGTAGTTACTTAGAAACCAAAATTACCCGTTCCGGTCACTTAAACGAGGATGGAACCTGTTGTAATGATTAAGGTGTAGGATGTTCAATTAAGAAGTAACTAATTGAACATCTTTTACTTTAATTTATTTACAGCCTATATTGTTTACCTCCATTACATAGAATGTAATGAAGAACGGAGGTAAATACCATTGGAAAACAACCCAATCAATTGTCAAGTGGAGTTGGATCATAAAAGTCATCATCCCGAATATATAAAAAAAGATTTAATTACCCGATTAAATCGTATAGAAGGTCAAATACGAGGAATTAAAAAAATGGTTGAATTAGATACTTACTGTGATGACATTATTACACAAATATCTGCTAGCCAATCAGCCTTAAATAGTTTAGCAAAGGTGTTATTACAATGGCATTTAAAAGGCTGTGTTGTCGATCGATTAAATGCAGGCGATGAGGAAATTCTCGATGAATTAGTTGTGACCATACATAAATTGATGAAAAAATGAGTATGAATTCTAACCAATGTAGTAGAGCGCGAAATAATAAAAATGAATTTGTATAATGCATAGAAAGTATATGATTGTTGAATCCTTTTAATATAGAAAAGCTAATTCATTCTCTTTTGAATTGTTTTGAATATTAGGAGGGTAATAAATGGGAAACAAAAGTTTATTAGCATTTACATTTTCACTAGTCATGGCATTTACTCTAACTGCATGTGGTAATAATAACGCGCAAGATTCTGGAGGAAATGCTGAATTATCTGCTAAGAATGGAACAAACGAAACAAACGAAACAAATAATACAAATGGAACAAACGATACTAACAGTATAATTGAATCAAATGAGACAAATGAAAATATAGAAAATTCAACTGGCAATATGAATACAGATGTTGAGAGCTCAAATAGTGCATTGTTACCAAGAGAAATACCAGAGGGAATAAAAGAAGCAGAAAATCCGAAATACAATATTGGTGATTTAGTTACTATCAATGCTGAGCATGAGGTAGGAATGCAGGGTGCACAAGGTGCAATACTAGGAGCGTATGATACAATTGTATATTCAGTATCCTATAACCCAACTGATGGAAGTCAACCGGAAGAAAACCACAAATGGATTGTACAAGAGGAATTACAAAGGATGGGTGATGAAAAAATTCTCGCACCAGGTACTGAAGTAATTTTAGAAGCTGATTATGAGCCGGGAATGTTTGGTGCTGAAGGGGAAATTGATACAGCAGAGAAAACTACAGTTTATATGGTTGAATATATGCTAAAAACAGGAGTACAAAAGCAAAAATGGCTAAAGGAAAGTGAACTTTCAAAAATATCATCGAACTAAATAAAGCTAAAAATGTCCAAATAATAATAGTATTAGTATTACTTGGACATTTTGTAATTACAACAATAATCATAATCAGCAATTAATCCCGACTTGATGTGCTTATTTATTTTGAAATCGTTTATTTCTCTCAGAGATAATAAACATTAGTAAAAAAATGAATGTTAAAAAATAAGCAAAGATATTCCCATGTTGTGTATAAAAGGTACCAGTGCCTAAAATAAAAGTCTCACCAATAATAAATTGACGTTGGTTAACGCCACCTGTAGCAGTTACTTGACCATATGGGGTAACAATCTGTGAAACCCCAGATGTCGATCCACTTGCAATAGCAACATGATTTTCTACTGCTCTAAACACTGCGTCACTTGCTGCAAAATATGGGAATCTTTTATTTCCGCCAAAATCATCATCCGCAGGTATAAATATTAACCTTGCATCATTTCTTGCGTAATTTTGTATGATTGTAGGGTCATGCCTATCCCAACATACAGCTAAAGCTATTTTACCTAATTTAGTATTATAGACAGGGTAGTTTCTTGGTCCCGGAGAAAATCCGAATTCTTCTTCACCTCCTAGGATGAAAATCTTAGGAGTTTTCCCAACTTCAATTCCGTTTTCGTCAATCATTAGTGCGGTATCATAGACATTGTTATTATTTTCCCATACAATATCTGATATGATTGAGGAATTTAATTCTCTTGCTAATTCCGTAAGTTGGTCATAAAATTCTTTGTCGTCGTAATTCATAAATTCATTTTCCCCCCAAACAATAAAATCTACCTTCCGTTCATGTACAATATCTCTAGAGAGGCTTGCGTTAACATTAAAAATTGCTTGCTTCATCTCTGTTGTATCGGCTAAATAACCATCCCCACCTCTTAAATTAGAACCTAAAGAGGTAATAGTTTGATCTTGATTTGCTAAGTCTACAGTTGCTCCGATTGTTATTGGTTGTGTTTTCAGTAACTCATCTGTTTGAAACAGCAATACCTTACCATATATATAGTTTGCAATTGGTAATAATAATAGAACCATTAATATAATAAGTTGTTTTTTCGTATGATTTTTAAATTGAAAAAACTCAAAAAGTATAACATTTGTTAATACAATTAAGAACGATACTCCAATAAATCCAGTTATCGATAATAGTTGTATATTCTCTGGAATCGTCCATTGTGATTTAGAAATTAGTTCAATCCACCAACCTTTTGTAAAAGGAATAACGGTTTTAATCCATTCTAATACACTAAAGGTGATAGGGAGAGCAAAAATACGGTACCATTTATTTATACGATTTTGAATGTCATAACCAATTTGAAAAATACTACCGTAAAATAGGCCACCAGCAATCATGATGAAATATCCCCAATCTGATAGCACAGAAGGATACCATATATGAGTCCCAATAGACCAAATAACGCTAGTGACATTAATTAAGAAGTATCGTTGTATTCTACTTTTGTTTTGAAGTGTGTATAAAAGTGGTATGAAACCTATCCAAGCAAAATACCATAAGTCATAACTTGGCATACTCAATGTGAGAAGAATACCAGAAAAAATTGACAACAAGAACGATGTAAATAAATTATTCATATAATAGCCCCCATCCCCTAAATTCAATATAAATGACATATCAATTTCGATAATTCAACAGCTATACATATTATGAATCCTTTAGGTATAAATTACCATAAGGAATTGATATTGGAAAAAGGGCAAAAGTTAGAATATTTATCTCATAATAAGGTATTAAAATAAAGGTTTCGAGCAATTATTGTATGTAGTTATCAAATTTATATGATTATTCAATATATCCGGTTAAATATCCCTTTGAAATTTTTGAAATTATCTGATAAAATCGTTTAATACTGAATTGGATGTACGGAATCCTTTCAGCGATCATTTTGAAAAAGAGGGAATATATCAATGAAGTACTCAGAGAAAATTTTAAAAACGCCATCCTCATTTACTCGTAATATTTTAAAAGTTGCAGGGTCAGAGGATGTAATATCATTTGCTGGTGGATTACCAAATCCAATTTCGTTTCCAATCGATGGGTTGCAACAAACGATTAATCAAGCTATTGAGGAGCATGGCCCCAAGTTATTCCAATATTCAACAACAGAAGGTTATTTACCACTACGTCAATATATAGCTGATAAATACAATGCGAATTTCGGACTTGATATTCAACCTGATGATATTTTAATTACAACAGGGTCACAACAAGCATTACAAATGATTTCTCAAGTACTTATCAATAAAGGGGAAGGAATTGTCATTGAAGAACCTGGTTATTTAGGTGCCATTCAGGCTTTCTACTTAACTGAACCGACTTTTTACCCGGTTCAACTAACGGATGAGGGATTAAATGTTGGACAATTAGAAGAAACACTTCGGAAAAATCAGAATATTAAATTTATTTATACAGTCCCAAACTTCCAGAATCCAACCGGAATAACCTATACAAAAGAAAACCGTGAAGCAGTATATAATGTAGTGAAAAATTATGATGTTGTGTTAATTGAAGATGATCCATATGGTGAATTACGTTGGAGTGGTGAACAGTTACCTTATATCGGTGGGGGTAAATTAGATAATTCCGTTTTACTCGGTTCTTTCTCTAAAATAGTGACACCAGGTTTCCGTCTAGGATACATGATTACAAAAAATAAAGAATTAATGAATCATGTCAATACTGTTAAACAGGCAGCAGATTTACACACAAATATTTTCTCTCAAATTGTCATATATGAATATTTGTCAAAAAATGATTTGTCGACTCATGTATCGAAAATTACTGACCTATATCAATCACAAGCAAATGCAATGTTAAATGCAATTGAAAAATACTTCCCATCAACAGTGAAGTATACAAAACCTGAAGGTGGAATGTTCATCTGGGTAACTTTAGAAGAAGGTCAGTCAGCACTTGAATTATTTCATAAGGCAATGGAAGTGAAAGTAGCATTTGTTCCTGGTGATCCATTCTATACAAATAAATCAAACGTCAATACATTCCGCCTGAATTATACGAACTCTTCTCCAGAGATCATTGAAGAGGGAATAAAACGTTTAGGGAAAATTATCCATGAAGTATCCGCAAAAGAATTAGTATAATAAATAAAGCTGACGTATACATTGAAACTAGTGTTGTATACGTCAGTTTTTATTTGGTGAATATTTCCTTACATATCCTTTCAACAGGAATGGTAATCTATCTTTTTCTATTTGTAATATTATTATGAATTAAGTCCTTTAATAGGATGGATGCTCCTGCTACCAAAACACCTTCGACAAATGAATGTATGACAAAACCATAATATAAGAAACACGAGATAATACTAATGCCAGTAATAATCCATGCATGTGTCCAAGGTTCAATTTTCGGAGTTTGTCGAAGGAATAATAAAATAATATAAAATACGGGTATTAATACATACGATTCGGGATTAATGAGAGTTTTAATAATTTCTACCTCCAACATAGTAACCTCCTTTTCTATTGCTACTTCTAATCTATTCATTGATCTTTGAAGGAGTTAGTTGAACCGCCTTATTTCTTTCAATCTAAAATCTCTTTTTTTATAGTAGGGTAATTAACAAGAAGGAATTGAGAGGGTTATCTACTTTCTATATTTTGACAATATTTGCCGTTGTTTTTTCTTGTTATGGGGAATATTTCGAGGTTGTCTAATATAACTTATAAAGTACTAAAGCAGAGGGGAAGTGCAAAATGAGAAAAGTTCTTTATAGTAATTTATTATTAATAATGCTAGTAATGGGAACAATCATTTCAGGATGTTCGCAAGAAGAGAAAGTGGCCCTACCAGAAAATCTCCCCGTATTTGTACTTGAAAGTGATTTTGACGTAATTGATTGGGAAAGAAAAGCAGTTGAATTTAATGGTATGATGGGGAACGAAAACATAGCTGGCGTTATAGGAGCTGACATGCCAAGTCTAAGTCAGCAAAAATGGATGTGGCATTTATGGGGAGTAGATGATACTGCCAACGGACAATTAACTGTAGTGGCATATCATCGAGATACGCAAACGGTACATCCCATTTTAATGAATGGAAATGATGAATGGTCAATAGAATTAGCAGGTGCAAATAATGGTGCAGATGCACATATTCCAACATCTGTTAAAATCCCAGAACCAGGGCAATGGGCGTTACTGCTCTATATAGATGATATCTTATTTGATATTTTAGTATATGAAGTAAATGCATAATGTTGGAGTAACAATTAGTTAAATAACAAAAATAATAAATTCTTGCATAATGGACGAATTTTCACAATGATAAAACCGGGCGCTTTTGTAAAAGGTTTTTTTAAAGACAAATGGGGTAAGAAATTTCTGCTTTTTACTGGTCATTTAACTATGCATGAAATATTAAACGGAAATATTCCGCTTATCTTAAGAAATCCATAGATTCTTTTGAAAATAAAGGAAGGTTTTCCGGTTATCCTATCCAAATCTTTGAATTTCACCAAAATTAGAGCACTTAATCGGAATTTCTACGCTTATTTAGGTTTTTTTTGCCCTTACTATACACATTAAACGGAGTTTTTCCGCCTATTTTATTTAAAATTAGAAAAGGCAGCGCGCAAAACCCACCTCAATGAAAAAGCCGGTAGTATTTTGCAGAAGTAAAATATTATAGCTAATTTTTTTGTATTATAAAAGGAAACACTTTGACCCAAGGATTGATAGTGAAATCGGCATTGCATTAATGGCCGCAAACTTAAGAAAATACGCGGACAAGATGCAAAATCTTAACTCTAATTATGTGAATTTAAAAAGAAACGTGAAACCGAAGGAGCGGTTTCACGTTTTTGAAGTTGTCGTTATATTTTTGTCTTCTTAAATACAGTAGTCCCAGAAAACTGCTTCGACTACTACTCGAATTTAATCCCTTTAAAGCTTCAGCAAGTACGTTGTTAATAGATTCTTCCTCTTTAGTTTGCTCCTGCGCTACGTAGTTGCTCGTCGCAGATAAATTTCCCTAATCGAATTTTAATCCCTTTAAAGCTTCAGCAAGTACGTTGTTAATAGATTCTTCCTCTTTAGTTTGCTCCTGCGCTACGTAGTTGCTCGTCGCAGATAAATTTCCCTAATCCAATTTTAATCCTTTTAATGCCTCGGAAAGAGCGTTGTTAATAGGTTCTTAAGCTTTAGTTTGCTCCTGCGCTACGTAGTTGCTCGTCGCAGATAAATTTCCCTAATCGAATTTTAGTCCCTTTAATGCTTCAGCAAGTACGTTGTTAATAGATTCTTCCTCTTTAGTTTGCTCCTGCGCTACGTAGTTGCTCGTCGCAGATAAATTTCCCTAATCCAATTTTAGTCCCTTTAATGCTTCAGCAAGTGCGTTATTAATAGGTTCTTCAGCTTTATTTTGCTGTTTCATATATTTTTGAACTGTGCGTTTATCAACTTTTCCTTTGGATTCCTTTTGACGTCGTTCTTGGAAAGTAGTTAATTTTTCACGATGTCCACATTGACAAACGAATAGTTGACCCTCACCTTCACCGCGTAGTTCTAGCTTCTTATGGCAATTTGGACAGCGTGCATTTGTTAAGCGAGATACACTTTTTCGGACACCGCATTCCCGATCTTGACAGACTAGCATTTTGCCTTTCTTACCATTGACCTCTAGCATAGGTTTTCCACACTCAGGACACGACTTTGTAGATATATTTTCATGTTTGTACTTCTTGTCGCTTCCCTTGATTTCGCCTACAATTTCCTTCGTATAATTTTTCATTTCGGATATAAATACTTCTTTTTTCAGTTTCCCTTTGGCGATTAATTCAAGTTTCATCTCCCATTCGGCAGTCAGAGTGGGTGATTTTAATTCATCCGGTACAAGATCAAGAAGCTGACGACCTTTTGAAGTAAGATAGATTTCTTTACCTCCACGCTTTTCAATTAAAAAAGAATTGAATAACTTCTCAATAATATCCGCCCGAGTCGCAACTGTACCAAGGCCACCGGTAGATTTTAAAGTTTCGGCTAATTTCTGATCTTTAGTCCCCATATATTTCACTGGATTTTCCATAGCTGATAGTAATGTCGCTTCTGTAAAACGAGCAGGTGGTTTAGTTTGGCCTGACGTTTCGTGAATAAGTTTTATCGTTAATGTTTGACCTTTTTCGATGCGGGGAAGGATCTGTTCTTTTATGTCATCAGTTAAATCTTCATCATCCACATGATGTTCGTATACTTCTTTCCAACCTGCTGTTAGAATTGTTTTTCCGCGTGCAATAAAAGTTTCTGCACCAATTTTGGCATGTAACGTTAATTGCTCATATTCAAATGGAGGGAATAGAACAGCGAGGAAACGTTTGACAACAAGGTCATATATTTTTCGTTCCTTGTCTGTAAATTTAGCAAGCTGGACAAATCCCTCAGTTGGAATGATTGCATGGTGGTCACTAACTTTACTATCATCAACAAAGGCTTTTGTAGCTTTTATTGGTTTAGAAAGAATTTTATTCGCTAATGTACGGTATTCACCAACTCCACATGCTTTAATACGTTCTGGAATAGTGGCAACAATATCACTTGAGATGTACCGTGAGTCCGTTCGAGGATAAGTTAAAACTTTATGTTGTTCATAAAGTTTTTGCATGATGTTCAACGTTTCCTTTGCGGAATAGCCGAAAAGTTTATTGGCATCTCGTTGTAATTCTGTTAAATCGTATAATCCTGGTGCATATGATTTTTTTGATTTGCGTTCAATATCCATTACTTTTGCATTTTGACGATCAAGTTCTTTAATAATAGTATTTATTTTCTCTTTGTTGAAACTACGTATGTTACCGTGCTGATCTTGCCAAGATAACTTAAGGTTGTCAGTAGTCAATGCTTCAATACCGAAATACGTTTGAGGCTTAAAGGACTTAATCTCTTCTTCGCGTGCTGCAATAATTGCGACAGTAGGTGTTTGTACTCGTCCACAGTTTAATTGGGCGTTAAATCGAGTAGTTAAAGCACGTGTAGCATTTAACCCGATATACCAGTCTGCTTCCGATCTTGCCACTGCCGAAGCATATAAATTTTCGTAAAGCTTTCCAGGCTTTAAATTTTTGAAACCTTCTTTTATCGCTTTGTCGGTAACAGAGGAAATCCATAAACGTTTAATAGGTTTTTGAATTTTAGCTTTTTCTATAATCCAACGAGCTACTAGTTCACCTTCACGACCTGCATCCGTTGCGATAATAACTTCTGTTACATCTGAGCGCATCAATTGAGATTTAACGGCATTAAACTGTTTACCTGACTGCTTAATGACAGTTAACTTTAACTTTTGTGGTAACATTGGCAGATCTTCTAAATTCCAAGTTTTATACTTCACATCGTAATTTTCTGGATCAGCAAGTGTTACTAGATGACCTAATGCCCATGTAACGATATATTGATCACCTTCTAGGTAGCCATTTCCTTTTTTGTTACATTTTAGAACACGAGCGATATCACGTGCTACAGATGGTTTTTCAGCAAGCACTAAACTTTTCGCCATAAATATACATCCTTTCTAACTTCCATAGGAATAAATATAGCATAGGTTGTTGTTGTTTTCAGTTGATATAACGTTTTTAAAGTTTATTTAAAATATTGGTCAGAGTGATTCAAAAAGAATGGGGAATGTTAAAGATGCAATTAGTAGTATTTAAACAACTAACCAAATGAAAAAAATAATTATACAACATAAATGTTATTGCAATATCCGAAATGTGAATATTTTATTAAGCCATTGTAAATGTTTTGTAAATTTTATATTTCAATTTTGTAAAAACATTTACATTGTCGCGCGAATTATAAATAATAATGTCGAAGATATCGAAAGGGTGGAATTATAAAATATGGATTGGCAGACAATGTTATTCCAATTCCTCGGGGGATTAGGATTATTTCTATTTGCAATCAAGTATATGGGAGACGGCTTACAAAAAGCAGCAGGAGACCGACTTCGTGAGATACTCGATAGATTTACAACAAATCCTTTGATGGGTGTGTTAGTTGGTATTTTAGTTACAGTATTAATACAATCTAGTTCAGGTACAACGGTTATTACAGTTGGATTAGTTAGTGCTGGATTTATGAAACTTCGCCAAGCAATTGGTGTTATTATGGGTGCTAATATAGGGACAACCATCACTGCGTTTATTATCGGTTTTGATGTAGGTACATATTCTTATCCAATTATGGCGCTTGGTGCTGTATTGTTATTCTTCTTTAAGAAAAGTACAATTCAAAATATTGGACAAGTACTTTTTGGCTTCGCAGGACTATTTATCGGTCTGGAAATGATGGGCGATGGTATGAAGCCGTTACGTGATTGGGAAACGTTTATTGATATTACAGTAAGTTTTAGTGACTATCCGATTTTAGGGGTAGTTGCTGGTACTCTCTTTACAGTGGTTGTTCAATCTTCCTCCGCAACTATCGGTATCTTACAAGGGCTATATGATGAAGGGTTAATTCCATTAGCTGGAGCTTTGCCGGTATTATTCGGTGATAATATCGGTACGACAATTACTGCTGTATTAGCAGCATTAGGTGCTTCAGTTGTAGCTCGCCGTGCTGCAGCAGCGCATGTTATGTTCAACATCATAGGTACGATTATTTTTCTAATCCTTTTACCACTATTCACAAATTACGTAGAATGGATTTCAGGAGTATTACAGCTAGAAGAGAAAATGCAAATTGCTTTCGCACATGGAACATTTAATGTAATCAACACACTGATACAATTACCATTTGTTGGTTTGATTGCTTATCTTGTGACAAAAATTGTACCTGGTGAAGATACAACAATTGAGTATGGGCCAAAACATTTAGATAAATCATTAATTGAACAATCACCTTCAATAGCGTTAGGACAAGCGAAACAAGAAGTAGTCCGTATGGGTGAATTCGCACAAAGAGGTCTTCACGAATCAATGGATTACTTATTTACGCTAGATTCTAAACATGTAGGAATAACAGAACAATTGGAAGAAGCTATTAATAACTTGGATCGGGTGACAACGGAGTACTTAGTTGAATTGTCAAAAGAATCACTATCAGGGACGGATTCAAAATTACATCATGCTCTATTCGATAATATCCGTGATGTAGAACGAATTGGTGACCATGTTGAAAACATTGTAGAATTGGCACAATATCGTGAAACGAACCGTGTGAAATTCAGTGAAGAGGCAGAGAATGAATTAAAAGAGATGTTCAACATCGTTCTGGATACCGTAAGCTTAGCTATGCTTGCATTAGAGAAACAAAGTAAGGATTTTGCAAGAGATGTTATTAATAAGGAAGATAAAATTGACGAATTAGAACGTGTTCTTCGTAAACGCCATATCCACCGTTTAAATAATGGTGAATGTTCAGGATCAGCAGGTATAGTTTTTGCTGACATTATTAGTAACCTGGAACGAATTGGTGATCATGCTGTGAATATTGCTGATTCAATTTTAGAAGAAAACAATTAAATTAAATTAAATTAAAACTGTGCAAAATTTATTTTGCACAGTTTTTTATGTTATTTTGTGGGATTTATAGGCATACTTTAAATACAATAAATTCATTTTTGAATGTGTGGTGCGTATGGTGAAGATTGAAAATTTACATGATGATTATCTAATAGGAAATAGTGAACGTAAAAAAAGTTATCGAAGAAAATGGGTGTTGGAGACTTACAAAAAGTCTGAAACGTTTGCGGACTCTAGAAATAACCTAAAAGCAATTAAGGATTTATTAATGTCAGCTAATGTACCAAATGAAGATGTGAGTTTTCATAAAACAGCAAACAATGGAGTATTGGAAATAAACAAAGCAATTTCTGAAGTTGCAAGTGACCGCTACATGGATGATGAAGAGTCTAACTTTTATTCACTAGATATGAACCGAAATGAAGAGACAGATTTTCCAATAGAAAATAATGAATCGTTCACTTTTATCGACTTTCACTTTGAAGTACCCGAAATTACATTTCCACACACTAATGAAAGTCAGATGAAGAAACAATCTATTTGTGACAGTAGAGTTTATCACCAAGCGATATTAACTTACACGCATCATATGACAATGGTTGTGAATGGTTTTGAAATGACCAAGTCGCAGTTCTCGATTACGGTCTAGTGAAGTTGACTAGAATAATACTATATAATATCTTAACAATATTTGGCATATGAATTAACTCTTAGCTTTTGCTAAGGGTTTTATTATTTCAAAAATAATTCTTTTTAAAGAAATAAAATCTGATATGATTATAATTAAAAATTTCTATTCTATCCATAAAGGCTGTGATGAATATGGCTAAACAAAAAGTGACGAAGACAAATGCAGTGCGCATTTTGGAACAACATAAAATTACCTATACCTTAATGGAATATGAAGTCGATGAACATATAGATGGAATATCCGTTGCCGCAAAAATAGGGAAGCCGGTTACGAATGTATTTAAAACGTTGATAACCACTGCTGGAAACAATAAAATCTTTGTCTTCGTAGTACCTGTTGCCGAAGAATTAGATTTAAAAAAAGGTGCTAAAATAGCAGGTGAAAAGAAGCTTGAAATGCTCCATGTAAATGATTTACTAGAGACGACTGGATATATTCGTGGGGGATGTTCTCCAATAGGAATGAAGAAACTGTTACCAACTTACATCGATCAATCGGCACAAGAACTAGAGTATATTATAGTGAGTGCAGGGAAAAGAGGCATGCAGATTCAGGTAGCTCCTGTAGATTTACTGAAGCTCACTAAGGGGATATTTGCCGATATTACCAAATACAGACCAGTATCCTTATAAAAACAAAAGTGATTCGGACAACTAAAATATTATAATATCTATACTCTATAATCCGTAGCAAAATAGAAAGAAGGCAAAATAAGTATATGAGAAAAGTATATTCATGGCGATGGGGATTTTTCATAATAGGAATACTCGTCATGACATTAGGTATTACAATGATAATTAAAGGGCAAGATGTTGGAACAAGTGCGTGGGATGTTCTTCATGTAGCCTTATTTGATAATTTTGGGTTAACAATAGGTACTTGGAATATTTTAACTGGACTAATCATTATAACGTTCACTTCTATTATGGCGAAAAAGTTACCAAAAATCGGTACATGGATTAACATGATTTTATGTGGTTTCTTTATTGACATGTATTATTGGATTTTACCAAATGCAACTTCAATGACGAGTCAAATTATCTACTTCCTGTTAGGAATAGTAGTTCTAGGATTTGGTTGTGGTATGTATATAGCACCGAACCTTGGGGCAGGTCCGCGTGATACGCTTATGATGTGGATTGTTGAAAAACTAGGTGGCTCCATTAAAATCGCTAGAATGATTATCGAACTAGTTGTAGCTGCACTTGGATGGATTTTAGGTGGTCCACTAGGTGTAGGAACTGTAGTCATTGCTGTATTTTCTGGATATGTCGTACAATTTTCATTGCCTTATTGTCGCAAAATGCTTTTGAGATTTATTGGTGAAATTGAAGAAATGAAGCCCTTTTTCTAAGCTTCATATATATTAAAAGGACTCGTAATAGAAAACATTCTGTTACGAGTTTTTTTAGTGTGCCCGGCATGGGCTACAACTTGGTGGTGAAAGTCCACTACAGGCTTGGCAGTAGGAACTGTTAGCTGATGGCAAGGGTGTCCACCGTGAGGTGGAATCTGAAGGAAGCCGGAGGCAAAATCCCGAACTGACGGACAGAAACTATATATAAGGCTGAATTGGAATGGACGAGTTTGCTAAACAAAACGAAGTCCAATACTGCACGAGTTCCATACAGTAAATATAGCAGTTACATGGGAGGAAGGTTGTAGCTCTTACCCGGGGAGGTCTTACAAGGGTTCCCGACAAGAGAGATGGAATATCTCACAGGAACAAGCTTACCAGTGATGGCAAGCTGAATTGTAAGAAGTCAGCAGAGGTCATAGTAGTTTCTCTGAAATGAAGGACTGAACAATAGCAATCTTGAAGAATTACGGAGGTGATGGCAGTGCAAAGACCGCAGAAAACATCGCAAGATGGCTGTTTGCAAAGGGATAAGTTGGAAACTGAAGAGTATGCAAGAGTGTGTAGTCCTGCCGTTAAAGAAGTAGGTCAACAAGATGGTATCGATTTAATTGATAAAGTAATTGATAGTAATAATCTTTTCAGAGCATGTAAGAAGGTTAAAGCCAACAAAGGTGCGCCTGGAATAGATGGAATGACAGTAGATGAACTTTTTGGTCATGTCAGTAAATACCTACCCCATCTTAAGAGAAAACTGAAAGATGGCTCATATAAGCCTCTTCCAGTCAAACGGGTTGAAATCCCGAAGGCGGATGGTACAAAACGAAAATTAGGCATTCCATGTGTTAGAGACCGTATGGTCCAACAAGCAATATATCAAGTAATAGGTGGAATAATAGACCCGAAATTTTCCGATTCAAGTTTTGGTTTTCGACCAAATAGAAACCAACACCAAGCCATAAAGAAATCTATCAAATACTATGAACAAGGCTATAAAGTGGTAGTGGATTGTGATCTCAAAAGTTACTTTGACACCATTAACCATCAAAAGCTAATGGAATACCTCAAGGAATTCATTAAAGATAAAATTATATTAAAGCTAATTTGGAAATTTCTTAAAAGCGGAATATTAGAGAATGGCTTTACCAAACCAACTGAATTCGGTGCGCCTCAAGGCGGTGTACTTTCACCAATTCTTAGTAATGTTTATTTAAATCAGTTAGATATAGAACTGGAGGAAAGAGGACATAAATTCGTTCGCTTTGCGGATGATTTTTGCATCTACGTTAAAAGTAAACGAGCTGGTGAACGTGTCCTTGATAGCATTACAAAGTTTTTGGAGAAGGAACTGAAGCTGACAGTTAATAAAACTAAAAGTAAGGTGGGGTCTCCGACCAAACTAAAATTTTTAGGTTTCTGTATCCACAGTACATCTAAAAGTACAGGATGTAGACCACACCACTCCGCGAAGAAAAGATTCAGAGATAAACTAAAATATAAAACTAGACGAAATCGTACTGGTAAATTTGAGGATATCGTTAAAGAAATTAATCAAGTTACGGTTGGATGGATAAATTACTATGGCATTGGTTTGATGAAAATGTTCATTCAAGATATGAGAAAGTGGCTAAACCATCGGTTAAGGCAACTTATTTGGAAAAGGTGGAAGAAAGTCAAGACAAGGTACTATCAACTTAGGAGATTAGGTATCCAACACAATGAAGCCTGGAAAGTAGCGAATACCCGTAAGGGTTATTGGAGGATTTCAGGAAGTGAAACTCTACATAAAGCTATTAGAACAAAAACGCTCATCAAATGGGGAATAAAGGACCTTAATTATTTGTATGAGCGTCGATACTTAAGTTATTGAACCGCCGTATACGGAACCGTACGTACGGTGGTGTGAGAGGTCGACTAGCCAATTAATGGCTAGTTTCCTACTCGATTTGTAATGTATAGTGTTGTTAAGGTTAAGCTTTCGGCAGGAATGTAAAATGGGAAGAAGGAGGATGGGCATGACATACATACAACTAGGAAATGTCACCCTTCAAATTGAATGGGGAGCAGTTATCCTAGCTCTACTATTGTTGATGTTAGCTGACAAATTGATTTATAAGAAATCATCAACACCAGTTCAAGATAGTATTTTCTATTATATAATCGTTTGGAAATGTAGTTACATAATCATTGATTTTCGGATGTTTCTAGAAAATCCAATGTCATCTCTATATTTTAATGGAGGAACAATTGGACATATTTTGGGCATCGTTGCTGCCGTATTCATTCTACTATTTAAGGCTAAGAAGTATAACGATGAAATAGATTTATTTGAATGGCTTAATTCATTTTTAGGATTTTATCTATTATTTGAGGCCAGTAAATATCTACTAGTTGGAAACTGGATTATTGGCACAATGCTTATAGTTATATATGGATTTGTTTCCTATGCAATAAAAAAGCATAATAATAGCGATAGTTCATGGTTATTAATGCTCATCCTTGTGAATTCAATTTTACTAGCTTATGAACAAAAGATCTTTTCTGTGGAAGGCTGGACTTTCGTCATAATCGTTATTATTCTTTTAGCCGTAATCGTTTTTCAGCAAAAACATTTACTAAAAAATGTTTTAACCTTGCTAATCGTTGTCATATTAGTTTCTTCTGTTGCATTAAATTTTGAGAAAGCAAATAAAACGATAGCACTAGGAAAAGCGGTTGATTTTGAATTAGAAACGTTAGCAGGAGATACTGTTCGATTGTCTGATTATATAGGGAAGAAAGTGATTTTGAACTTTTGGGCAACTTGGTGTCCACCATGTAAAGCAGAAATGCCACATATGCAAAAGTTTTATGAAGAACATGGGGATGAAGTAGAAGTTATTGCAGTGAATCTAACAAGTAGAGACAATGGCCGTGAAGCTATACAATCATTTATTAATGAATACGGGCTAACGTTTACAATCCCACTTGATGCAGATAATGTTTACGGTGAATTATATGAGGTAATTTCAATTCCAACCACCTATGTAATCGATGAAAATGGGGATATCATTCAAAAAATTATTGGACCTCTAGACTTAAATACGTTAGAAAATTTATGAAATGTCTTTTTCTATATAATAGGGGGGATAGAATGGGGAAGGTATTAGATTCTTTTTTAAATGACAATCTACAATCTTTGCGTTATCAGGGCTTGTATAACGAGATGGATGTCGTTGAAGGTGCAAATGGCCCAATTATTGAAATTAATGGGAGAAGACTAATAAACCTATCGTCAAACAACTACTTAGGGTTAGCTACTCATAGCGAGTTGAAAAAGGTTGCGAAGGCTGCAATTGATCAGTATGGCGTTGGAGCAGGGGCAGTACGCACCATAAATGGTACCTTGGATCTACACGTATTATTAGAAAAGAAGCTTGCCGAATTTAAAGGAACTGAAGCTGCAATCTCTTACCAATCGGGCTTTAATTGCAATATGGCTGCAATCTCCGCCGTAATGGATAAAAATGATGCGATACTGTCTGATCAATTAAACCATGCATCGATTATAGATGGATGTCGATTATCAAAAGCTAAAATCATTGCATATAACCATTCTGATATGGACGATCTTCGGGCGAAAGCTAGAGCAGCAAAAGAGTCAGGTCTTTTTAAGAAAATCATGGTGATTACAGACGGCGTATTTTCGATGGATGGTGATATTGCAAAACTTCCTGAAATCGTTCAAATTGCGAAAGAGTATGATCTGATCACATATGTTGACGATGCGCATGGATCAGGTGTAACGGGACGGGGAAAGGGCACAGTTAAACAATTCAACCTTGAAAACGACATTGACTTCCAGATTGGTACTTTATCAAAAGCGGTTGGTGTTGTTGGAGGATATGTTGCAGGGAAAAAGAATTTGATTGATTGGTTAAAAGTACGCTCTCGTCCATTTTTGTTCTCAACGGCAGTAACTCCTGGAGACGTAGCTGCAATTACTGCTGCATTGCAACTGATCGCAGATTCTACTTATCTTGTAGATCAATTGTGGAAAAATGGCGATTACTTAAAGACTGGTCTGAAAAAGTTAGGTTTTAATATTGGCGAATCAGAAACACCGATTACTCCTTGTATAATTGGAGATGAAAAGGTAACCCAAGCTTTCTCTAAGAGGTTAATAGAAGAAGGGATTTACGCAAAAGCAATTGTGTTTCCAACCGTACCTAAGGGAACGGGTCGTATACGTAATATGCCGACAGCTGCGCATACGAAAGAAATGTTAGATTATTCCCTCGAGATTTATGAAATAGTAGGAAAAGAGATGGGGGTTATATAGGGGAGATTACAAATAAAATCAAGATTTTACTCCTGCATAAGAGGTGCTTGGCTTTTACAACGCTAAGCACCTTTTTTAGGCTTTGAACATAAAAATAGTGGTATCAATATATGGAAGGATGACTTCTTGAACGGTACAATCACACATTTCTTTGGGCGTGCATTAACTGGGCAAGGCATGAAAAATCTCTATAAAGAATTAATGACTGAAGCGAAGACAGTTTACCTTATTAAAGGAGCTTATGGATTTAAAATCTCAGATCTGTTAACGAAAATCGGTATACATTATCATAATCAAAATGCTAATATAGAATATTTCCACGATCCTTTTTTTGAGAATACAATTGACGCAGTGTTTGTGAAAGAACCACATAGCCTATTATTCCTCCAAGCAACAAATCCTTCATTCGAACCTACTATGCTAGGGACACGAGACAAAGTTATTTCACTTTATGATTGTATAGATGGGCAAACCTTGGCATCAAAAGGCGAACGTATCTCACAATTAAATGTACAAAAACAGGAATGGCATGATAAATGCTTCCAATCATTAGCTTCTGCCATAAAAATTCATGATGATTGGGAAGTAGAAACTAGAAGGTATATGGATTGGGATGGCTTAAATCAACAAATAAATTGGCTATTCGACGAATTATTTGGTTCAGAAAAATTAAGTAAACAAGGTAAAGAAACACATAGATTACTTGGAACCTTAACACCTGCAGGAGCACGTGATACAGTACAAAGTATTACGCAATCATTAGAAAAACGATACTTTATTAAAGGTTATCCGGGTACTGGGAAATCTTCGCTGATGAAAGCTCTTGCATCAGAAGCGTTAAGTCGAGGCTATGATGTACAAAAGGTATGGTGCGGACTTGATGCGAATTCAATTGACATGGTCATTATTCCTGAATTAAGTTTCTGTATATTTGATAGTACAGAACCACACGTTTATTTCCCAGATCCATCGAGAAGTGGCGACCAAATTTTTGATATTGCACACTTATGTCATCCAACAGAGGTAGAAGAAGCAAATATAAAAACAATCGTCTCTAAATATCGTTCTGCGATTTCTGACGCAATCGCTTATGCCAACCTATATGCGGAAACAGAGAGAAGCATTCGCGAGATGATTGATGAAAGCATAAATGAAGAAAAATGGATTGAACGAATTTCTATACTTGGAATCTAGCGTGAAGGTGCCTGGCTTTTAGAAGAAGCAGGCACTTTTACTTTTTATTAAAGAATGTCTAATCTTATGTTTGCTTTGTATGGAATTAGTTAATAAGGGATGCTGCTTAAATTTCAAAAATGTCTAGTAATTTTTCAGCTTTTTAGATAAAATAAACAATTGTATGCATTCGGGAAATCATTAAATACGAGTTGAAAGCTGAATAATTCTTATGATAAAAACTCATATTGACAATTTTAAATTCACAATGTATTCTGATAAAACATACATACTTAGTTGGGATTAAACTCTATCCATGATCACGGTGAGGAGAATTGTATGCTAGAATTTCAAAATATTACAAAAATTTATAAATCTAAAGGTAAAGAAGTAGTAGGGGTAGACAATGTTTCCTTAAAAATAAATAAAGGGGACATTTTTGGTATTGTAGGCTACTCCGGTGCAGGCAAAAGCTCGTTACTACGTTGTGTAAATTTACTTGAACGTCCTACAAGAGGAAAAGTACTTGTAAATGGAGTGGATTTAACTCAATTAAAAAGGAGCAAATTACGAATTGCTCGGTTGAAAATCGGTATGATCTTTCAACACTTCTATTTAATAAGTCAAAAGTCAGTTGGAGAGAATATTGCTTTTGCGTTACGTGCTGCTAAAACGCCTAAAGACAAAATTGACTCTCGCGTTGACGAGCTATTAGAAATGGTTGGTTTAACGGACAAGCGTGATGTATACCCAGGTCAATTGAGTGGTGGTCAAAAACAACGTGTTGGTATTGCAAGGGCTTTAGCTAATAATCCAGCCGTTCTTCTATGTGATGAAGCGACATCTGCTCTCGATCCTAAAACTACTCTATCAATCTTACGCTTATTAAAAGATATTAATCAAAAACTGGGAATTACAATTGTCTTAATTACACATGAAATGAATGTTGTAAAAGAGATTTGTAATCGAATGGCAATTATGCAAGATGGTCGAGTGATTGAAGAAGGGGAAGTATACGATATTTTTGCAAGTCCACAGGAGCCTTTAACACAAGAGTTTATTAGTAGTGTTGTTTCATTTGATATTCCACCTACGATTTTAAAAGATGTTCGTGGGGAAATAATAAAAATTCTATTCAAGGGCAGTGTGGCAGGAGAAGGAGTAATCACTGATACAATGCAACAATTCAATGTAAAAGGGAATTTTCTGCATGGGACGATTGAATATATTCAAGACCGTCCTTTAGGAATTTTTGTTATGGAATTACAAGGTGAAGCTAAAGCAGTTAGTGATGCTAAGCATTATATGGAAGAGCGTGGCGCAATCGTGGAGGTGATTTCTCATGTTTGATTTTCCACACTTTGTTGAGATGTTACCAGACATTGGGAAGGCGTTTCAAGAGACATTAATCATGCTAGGAATCTCGCTATCTTTTTCCTTAATCATAGGGTTACCGCTCGGGATTCTACTCTTTATCACAGATAAAGGTCTATTCTGGGAAAATCGATTTGTTAATAGTGTGTTTGGATTTGTAGTGAATTTAATTCGGTCAGTTCCTTTCATTATCTTAATTGTAGCACTATTTCCATTAGCGACACTAATAGTCGGAAGGGCGATTGGTCCTGTTGCTGCAAGTGTTTCACTTTCTATAGCGGCTATACCATTTTTTGCACGACTCGTAGAAGGTGCGCTACGTGATATTGATAAAGGGGTTATTGAGGCATCGATTGCAGTAGGTGCAACACCTTGGATGATTATAAAAGATGTACTTTTACCAGAAGCAAAATCAAGCATTATACGTGGGGTCACAATAACGGTTATTAGTTTAGTCGCTTACTCTGCAATGGCAGGGACAGTTGGTGGTGGTGGAATTGGAGATCTAGCTATCAGACACGGCTATTATCGTTATGATGATACAATGATGATTGCAACCGTCACACTTTTGGTTATTATTGTTCAAATAATCCAGTTTACAGGAGAATGGATTGCAAAATCAGTTGATAAAAGATAGTAAAAGGAGAAAAGAAAATGAAAAAGTATTTATTAACCTTCCTTACATTAGTTCTAGCTGTAGTACTAGCTGCATGCGGAAGTAACAATGAAGGATCTACTTCAACAAATGAAGGTAACACAGAAACACAAGAAAATAAAAATATTAAATTAGGGGCAACAGCTGGTCCTTATAGTGATATGTTAAGTAAAGCGATTATCCCTCAACTAGAAGAAAAAGGCTATACTGTGGAATTAGTTGAATTTAGTGACTATATTCAACCAAACAATGCTTTGAATAATGGCGATATTGACGCTAATTTGTTCCAACACTCAATTTATTTAGAAACATTTGAACAACAAAATAACATGGATTTAGAAGCGTTAATAATCGTTCCAACAGCTCCAATGGGCTTCTTCTCTAGTAAATTTACTTCTGTAGAAGAAATAGAAGATGGTGCTTCAGTTGCAATTCCAAATGATCCATCAAATGCTGCGCGTGCTCTTGTAGCTTTACAAGAACATGGATTAATTGAAATTGATCCGAATATAGACTCATTAACTGCTTCTGAGAAAGATGTAGTAGTAAATGATAAAAACTTAGAATTCTTACCAGTAGAAGCGGGTTCATTACCACGTCAAATTGAAAGTGTTGATGTTGCGGCTGTACCAGGTAACTTCGCTTTAGCTGCTGGGTTAGATTTGATGGACGCAATGTTCTTAGAAAATATGCCTGACCAATACCGTAACGTGGTTGCAGTAAAAGCAGATAATAAAGACACACAATTAGCAAAAGATTTAAAAGAAATCGTGGAATCAGCTAAATTCGAAGAAATCATCGATGCAGAATTCCAAGGTTTCGGTAAACCTGAGTGGATGGTAAATCGTTAATAAGTGATGAAAGAGCTTGAGAGGGGGTTTCCTTTCTCAGGCTTTTTTATTTAGTTGTTAGGATAATTGATCATCATGATTTGCTAGTTCTTCATCGGGGAAAGTGCTCATTCTTTTATCGTAAGCGATTAAAACAACGCCTAATTCTTCTTGTAACAATTTAATTTTTTCTAGTTGTTCTACGTCTAATTCAGCAAATTTGATTTCTTCCATCAACAAGACACATCCTTTCGTTTTTTAAGATGCTCAATGGAGAAGTGTTGCATACTTTTCGATTGATTAAATTTTTTTATACAAAATAAAAAAACTAGAAGAACTGCCATACTAAGGCAAATCTTCTAGTCCCAATATATTATTTAATCGTTACCTCATTTTTCTCGAATAATCCAAGTTTTTCAACTCTAGCGATTGCTTCTTTCAAGCGCTCTTCACTAACTAATAGTCCGACGCGAATGTACCCTTCGCCATATTCACCGAAGCCATTACCCGCTGCTACGGCTACGTTTGCCTTATTTAAAAGTAAATCAGCAAATTCCTGACTCGTAAATCCTTCTGGCACTTTTAACCAGGCAAAGAACGAACCTTTAGGAGCGTTCACATCCCAACCAATACGGTGTGCTTCTTCTATCAATGCATTACGTCGATTTTCGTAAATTGCACTTTGGTCTTCAACACATTGCTGATTACCATTTAAAGCTTCAATTGCCGCATGCTGTAATGCGGGGAAGAGACTCACGAATAGGTGATCTTGAATTAAGTTAATGGCTTCAATAATTGTCGCATTGCCAACAGCAAAACCAATTCGCCATCCAGCCATGTTATAGGTTTTTGATAATGTATAAAGCTCTACACCAACATCCTTTGCACCTTCAGCTTGTAAGAAGCTAACCGGTTTTTCCCCATCAAATCCAAATGCTCCATAAGCAAAATCATGAACAACAGCAAGTTTATGATCTTTTGCAAATTGAACAGTTTCTTCAAAAAATGGTAAGTTTGCTGTTGCACCAGTTGGGTTATTTGGATAGTTTAAATACATTAACTTAGCTCGGGATTTTACTTCATCAGTTAGAGCGTTATAATCAGGTAAAAATTCATTTTCCTCTAGTAATGGCATCGTATCAAATGTTACATCTCCTAAAACCACACCCGATAAATAATCCGGATATCCTGGATCGGGTAACAGCATGGAGTCACCAGGGTTTAAAATAGCCATAGGTAATTCGACTAACCCTATTTTTGCACCACCCATAATTGCAACTTCAGTATGTGGGTCAATATCTACGTTATATTCACGTTTATAGAAGTTGGCAATGGCGTCTTTAAATTCTGGTAGCCCACGGAACGGCGAATACTTGTGTGTTTGCGTATCCATTGCAGCATGTTGAAGTGCTTCAACAATATGTTGTGGCGTCGGACAATCTGGATTTCCTTGTCCTAAATTAATAACATCTCTCCCCTCAGAAATGGCAGTATTTACTTTTTGAACTAGGGATGCAAAAAATTGTGTAGGAAGGTTTTGTAGCTTATTTGATAATTCCATTTGTTTTATTCCCTCTTTTTCATAAAATATATAATTCTTATAATGATAGTTTGTTTTTAATAGTATAATAGCAGTAAATCTATACTTTTGCATATATTCAGAATATAATTACAATAAATACGTAGCAAATCATATAACTTTTTTTAAGAAAAGTCTAGGGAGATGAGGATAATGAAAATTGGTTGTATTCAGTTAAATGTAGGGTTTGGAAAAGTAGAAGAAAATTATGCACGTGCTGAGCAACTAATTCGGGAAGCTGCAAGTCATGGTGCTGAAATCATCGTACTACCTGAAATGTGGAATACGGGATATGCATTAGAAAAATTACCTGAACTAGCAGATAAAGAAGGAAGCCGCACAAAAGAATTTCTAATCAGTTTAGCAAGTGAACTAGGAATACATATAGTAGGTGGTTCTGTAGCGATAGAGCGCGATGGAAAATACTTTAATACGATGTATATTGTCAATAAAAAAGGCGAGCTTGTTAGCGAATACAGCAAGGTTCACTTATTTAGATTAATGAATGAAGATCAATATTTAGAATCTGGAGATCAAATGAATCGTTTCGCATTAGACGATATCGAAGCTGGCGGCGTTATTTGTTACGATATTCGCTTCCCTGAATGGCTACGTTCACATGCTTTAGCAGGTGCAAAAGTGCTATTTGTTTCAGCGCAATGGCCTACAGCACGTATCGACCATTGGAAAACATTGTTACAAGCTCGCGCTATTGAAAATCAATGTTACATTGTGGCAGTTAACCGTATTTCTCATAAAATAGAAAACTTCAACGGCCAGTCGATGGTGATAGAGCCTTGGGGTGAAATTGTGTGGACTGGTAAAGAAGACGAAGAACTTGCTATTGTTGACGTCGACTTTTCAAAAGTAGATGAAGTGCGGGGGCGAATTCCGGTTTATGATGATCGACGCCCAGGACTATATGCTGGAGTTGTAAAAGAAATGAAATCATTAATTTAGAAAGTAATCCCTCATAGTGAATTCTATGGGGGATTATTTTTTTCTACATTCATCCCTCGAAATAAACAGATTGTATGTAAAGTTTTAGGACCTAACGATTTTTATAAAGAATTTGATTTTGCGAGTAAAAAGAGAAATAAAATGTATCCCATACTAATATATTTTATGGAACAGGATATTGGATACAATCCTGTTGAAAAGGAGGATGATAATTCTTGTGTGATCAAAGAAAGGGTATGGTAGCAGAAATGACTGAGCCGTTTCAATTGGAATTTAAGGAATATCCAATTGTTGAGCCAGACCCAGGTGCAGTAATCGTAAAAATACTGCAAACAAATATTTGTGGTTCAGAGTTGCATATTTGGAAAGGGCATCACCCTGTTATTCGAAGTGGTGCACTTGGCCATGAAATGATTGGTGAAATTTTTGCTTTAGGAGAAGGGGTAACAACTGATTTTGCGGGTCAGCCTGTAAAAGTTGGAGACAGGGTTGTAAGCGCCTACTTTTTGACATGCCGAAAATGCAGACCTTGTCAGGAAGGTCAGTTTAATTTGTGTGAAAATGCTTATAAATATTGGCGTTTGCCAACAGAACAAGCACCGCATTTCCACGGAACATTTGGCACTCATTATTATATCCACTCAGACCAATATTTTTATAAAGTACCAGATGAAATCCCCAATCATGTAGCGGCCAGTGCAAACTGTGCACTATCCCAAGTTTATTTCGGTCTTGAACTAGGACAAGTCAAAACAGGCGAAACATTATTAGTTCAAGGTGCTGGTGGACTTGGTTTGAATGCCATTGCCATAGCAAAAGAAAAGCAGTTAAAGGTTATTGTGGTAGATGCAGTAGATAGCCGTTTGGAACAGGCGAAGCAATTCGGAGCGGATGAAGTGATTAGTTTTACAGAATATCCAACGTTAGAATCCAGAATTGAAAAACTGTTAGAGCTTACTGGTGGAGCTGGAGTAGATGTGGCACTTGAAGTTGCTGGTGTCCCGGCAGCATTTAATGAAGGTGTCCATCATATAAGAGCTGGCGGTAGATACATTGTAATCGGTAATATCTCTCCAGGCCAAACGGTTCCATTTGATCCAGGGTATTTAACACGTAAGGGAATTACAATATTCCCAGTGTTACGCTATAACCCATGGTACCTTAAAAAAGCGCTTGATTTTCTAGCTAGAAATAAAGATCATTATCCTTTCGAAACATTACTAGATGCAAAGTTTAAGTTAGAAGATATTAAAGGGGCTTTAGACCAATCCGCTAACAGAGAAGTGACAAGAGCAACAATTATTCCTTCATGACCAGTCAAAAATATAATTATCAACAGCATTAAACTAGTTATTAAGATAAAAAGTGTATGCAATTTCATTATTCGTAAATAGGGGGAATGACTATGTGTAATTCAAAAAAGGTGTATGTGTTAGATACAGGAACGATGAAAATGGATAAAAATTATATGATTGCAATGCATAATCCGGCAAGTATTAATAATCCAAACCCACCTGCAGAATTCGTTGAGTTTCCAGTGTATGCAGTATTAATTGATCATCCAGATGGGAAAATTTTGTTTGATACGGGCTGTAACCCAGATGGTATGGGGGAAGAAGGAAGATGGCCAAAAGGAGTTCAATCATTATTCCCTGCATTCCAAAGCGAAGAATGTTATTTAATTAACCGTTTAGAACAATTGAAAGTACGACCTGAAGATATTAAATATGTTGTCGCATCACACTTACATTTAGATCATGCAGGATGTTTGGAACTATTTACGAATGCTGAAATTATTGTACATGACACAGAACTTGCTAACGTCATGAAAACGTTTGCTCTAACACGTGATATGGGTGCTTATATTTGGGGCGATGTAATGGCGTGGATTAAAAATGAATTACGTTGGCGTACGATAAAACCGCATGAAAAAGAAGTGCCATTAGTTGATGGTATAAAAATTATTAACTTTGGCCCTGGTCATGCGTATGGCATGCTAGGTCTTCATGTTGAGTTACCAGGTCACGGGAATGTGTTACTTGCTTCTGATGCACTTTATACTGCAGAAAGCTATGGTCCACCGGTAAAACCACCTGGAATTATATATGATTCTGTCGGATATAATGCAACGGTTGAAAGAATTAGAAAGTTTGCAACGGAAAACAATTCGGAAATCTGGTTTGGCCACGATGCAAATCAGTTTAAATCATTTATTAAATCGACTGAAGGCTATTACGAATAATTAAGATTGCCCATAACACCCTAAATCTAGTTCTTTAGGGTGTTATCGTTTAGAGAGGAGAATAAGTATGAAGCTTGTTGGAAGCATAATTGCTGGTGAGCACAAAATAAATGAATCAACAAAAACGATAGAGGTTAGAAACCCATATAATCAAGAGCTTTTGGCAATTATCTATAGCTCATCATTGGAAGATGTAGAAACTGCCATTGACAATGCCCACGAAGTTTACCAGCAAACAATGCGTTCTTTGTCAGCGTACGAACGTAGCAAAATATTGCGTAAGGCTGCTAGTTTACTAGAGGAACGAGCGGAAGAGTTTGCTAGAACGATTAGTCAAGAGGCAGGGAAGCCAATTGTAGAAGCAAGAGGCGAGATCACACGTGCAATCCAAGTTTTACAGCTTGCTAGTGAAGAAGCTAAAAAACTAAATGGTGAATCTATTGTAATGGATAGTGCTATTGGTGGGGAGAAGCAATTAGGTTTTACAAAAAGAGTACCTTTAGGAGTCGTTGCTGCGATTACACCATTTAACTTTCCACTGAACTTAGCGTTACATAAAATTGCACCGGCAATTGCTGTTGGAAATACTGTAGTGCTAAAGCCTGCTGAAAAAACACCGATCTCGTCCATTCTGTTGCATGACCTTCTTCTAGAAGCCGGTTTACCTGCTGGGGCTGTAAATATCATTAACGGTTATGGAATTGATTTAGTTCAACCGCTTGTCACAAATCCAAAAGTGAAAAAGGTTTCGTTTACTGGTAGTGATAAAGTGGGTTGGCATATAAAAGAATTGGCGAAAGAGAAACCCGTAACGTTAGAACTCGGGTCGAATGCACCGAACATCATATTTAATGATGCTAATATCGAACATGCTGCCAATGCGATTGCAATGGGTGGTTTTACTTTTGCAGGTCAGGCTTGTGTATCAGCACAACGTGTATTTGTTCATAAAGATGTTTACGAAGAGTTTGTTTCTTTATTAAAGGAAAAACTCGAACAGTTAAAAATGGGTGACACGGCTGATGAAACAACGCAACTGGGTCCTATGATTACAGAAGATGCAGCAATTCGTGCGGAAAATTGGATTAAAGAAGCAGTTGCAGAAGGTGCAACGATCCGAACTGGTGGAACTCGAAATGGATCTTTCTTAGCACCGACAATCATTGAAAATGTTAAGCCATCTATGAATGTTGTTTGCATGGAAGTTTTTGCACCAATGGTTGCGATCATCCCATTTGAAGATGAAAAGGCAGTAATTGAACAAGCGAATGATACAGAATTTGGTTTACAGGCTGGCGTGTTTACGAGCGATATCAATCGTGCATTTAACATTGCAGACCAACTAGAGATGGGTGGCGTATGGATTAACGAAGTATCCGTCCGTCGTTATGATCATTTCCCGTATGGTGGAGTGAAACGTAGTGGTATCGGAAAAGAAGGAGTTCGTTACGCAATAGAAGGCATGTCCGATTTGAAATTCATTGGGGTAAAACTAATTTAAAGGTGGCCAGAGTATGAAAATTCGTTCAGCAGTTTTACGTTCATCCGGTGTTGCACAGCCCTATGCAGAAAGCAAACCAATTCATATCGAAGAAATAGAATTAGATCCACCACAAGAAGGTGAGGTACTAGTCAAGATTAAAGCTGCTAGTCTATGCCATTCCGACTTATCTGTTATTAACGGGAGTCGTCCTCGTCCACTTCCGATGGCATTAGGGCACGAGGCTTCAGGAGTAGTAGAAGAAGTTGGACCAGGAGTAGTAAATTTCAAAAAGGGTGACAAGGTCGTTTGTGTATTCGTGCCGAGTTGCGGCCACTGTATACCTTGTGCTGAGGGAAGACCTGCTTTATGTGAACCAGGTGCTAAAGCAAACGGAGAGGGTACATTAATAAGTGGGGGAACTCGCCTTCATGCTGGTGAAGAAACAATTGGTCATCATGTTGGTGTATCTGCCTTTTCGGAATACGTAGTTGTTTCTCAAAACTCTTTAGTGAAGGTTGAGGAAGACCTTCCATTTGAAAAGTTAGCATTATTTGGTTGTGCAGTTATTACTGGAGTAGGTGCTGTTGTAAATACAGCAAAAGTTCAGTTCGGTTCTACAGTTGCAGTCGTTGGACTTGGCGGTATCGGCTTGAGTGCACTTCTTGGGGCAATTGCTGCTGGAGCTAGGGAAGTGATTGCCATTGATATTAATGAAAAGAAACTAGAACAAGCAAAATCCCTTGGTGCTACTGCTGTATTTAATTCAAAGGACCCAAATGTTGTTCAACTTGTAAAGGAATATACGGCAGGGGGCGTAGATTATGCCTTTGAAACTGCTGGTGTAGTTCCTGCAATGGATGTTGCATACGCTATTACAAAACGTGGAGGCACTACTACTACAACTGGACTTCCACATCCTGAGCATAAATTTGCTTTTCCATATGTAACCCTAACGGCGGAAGAAAAAACCATAAAAGGTTCCTACGTTGGAAGCTGTGTACCACTTCGTGATATACCGAATTTTATTAATATGATGAAGTCTGGAAAATTACCTGTTGATCAACTATTATCCAATATTATTTCATTAGATGAAATTAATGAGGGATTTGACTTACTAGCAACGGGTGACAATTCTAGAATTATCATTAAAATGGCAGATTAATAGAAAAGGAAATGTTATCGATAGTCGAATTCCGAAACGGCTCGGTAACATTTCCTGCCTATATTACTGTTTCTTTTTTAAGTTTTCTAATACATTTTTACCTGCTCGGACGATATGTTGCTCCAAAACAGCACATGCTTCGTCCATTTTTCCTTGTTTAACAGCTTGCAACATTTCATCATGTTCTTGCAGTGATAGTTTGATTTGATTAGGTAAGAGGTGTGGTGTTTGTTGAGGAAAACCTGTCCATAAACTTTGAATGATGGAATTTAATTTTTCCAACTTACAATCTTTAATAAATAATGAGTGGAATTTAATATTTATATCCACATATTCATGTATAGATTTCGTTTTTTTCATTATTTCTTGATAAACTTCCATTTGCTGAATTGTCATATCGTTTATTGACTTTAGACTTTCTCTTACTGCTAATGGCTCAAGTTTCGATCTTAAAAAATAAATCTCTTCAATTTCTTGTATCGAGAATTCTTTTACGACTGCACCTTTGTGAGGTTCTAACATTACATAGCCTTCCGCTTGTAATTGTTTAAATGCTTCTCGAATTGGCATTCGGCTTACACCTAGAGATTTCGCAAGTTCATCCTGAATTAAACGTTCGCCGGGTTTAAATCGTCCTTGTATAATGGCATCTCGAATGATCCTAGCAATTTTTTGTGGTAGCGTTTCATGTTGAATGGTTTCAAACATCATCTGAATCCTCCATATCCTTAAAAGGTTTGATCATAGCGGACTTTTTTTAATTGTATATTGGATACAATATTCAATTAAGTGAACAATCATTCAGTAAAAATGATGAAAGGGGTGTTTAATGATGGATACCAACAATGTAGTTCAAGGTTGGAATGGCCGATTTTATGAAGACTTTGAAGTGGGGGACATCTATCCGCATCCATTAGGGAGGACCGTTACACAGAACGATAATATATGGTTTACTCAGCTTACTCAGAATACAAATCCGCTTCATTTCGACGAGGAATATGCGCGGAAAACAGATTTCGGTCGACCAATCGTAAACTCTTGTTTTACCTTAGCGTTAGTTACCGGGCAATCAGTAGGGGATCTTTCGCAAAACGCAATGGCCAACTTAGGGTGGGATGATATTAAACTACCGCATCCTGTTTTTGAAGGAGATACAATATATTCTTACAGCGAGGTATTAAGCAAGCGTCCATCTACTACGAGAGACAATGTTGGAATCATTACGTTCAAAACATGTGGTTATAATCAGGAAGCAATAATAGTAATTGAATTTCTTCGTACAATCATGGTGTATAAAAAAGACCATGCACCAACCAAAGAAAACAAATTGTTAAACAAAGTGCTTAAAATGGGGGAATCAACATGAGCTTGGTGAAACTTGATTATGTGGATGAAACGAAGTTTATAGCAGTTCTAACTTTAAATCGGCCACAAGTAAAGCATGCTTTTAATACTGAAACTATTAAATTTTTACTAGATATATTTAGAGAACTCCAACAGAGTGAAACAGTTAGAGTCGTCATTTTAACATCATCTACAGAAGATGCATTTTGTACTGGGGCAGATTTAAAAGAGCGAAATGGAATGACGGATGATGAGTGGAGACAACAACATAAGTTAATAGAAGATATGTATCAAGCATTAGCGGAAATGAAACAACCAACGATTGCTGCTGTAAATGGATATTGTTTAGCAGGTGGTTTTGAACTAGCGCTTAACTCAGACCTGATTATTGCCGGTAGAGAAGCGAAGTTTGGCTTAACAGAAGTGCTTCGAGGAATTATGCCAGGTGGCGGTGGTGCAAGACTACTACCTAAACGTGTACCTCTTCATATTGCGAAAGAATGGTTATTTACAGGGAAAATCATTTCAGCAAATGAAGCCTTTGACGCAGGGCTTTTAAATAAGTTAGTTCGACCTCATGAGGTTTTACACGAGTCTATTACATTAGCAAAGGCAATTGCAGAAAATGCACCATTAGGGGTACAAGGTGTCAAACGAGTAGCGGATGCTAGCACCTTAGACACGGACAATGCACGTCGTTTTGAAATAGAAATTTACAATCAAGTAATAGAATCTGAGGATCGTCTTGAAGGCATTCTAGCATTTAACGAAAAACGTAAACCACAATTTAAAGGGATGTAAGGGGGGAGAATCGTATGCTCATGACTTCAGAAAAACAAGAATTCATTCAGGAATTACGAGAAGGAGTCCGTGCAGTTTGTAAAAGATTTGATAATGAGTATTGGCGTCAATTAGATGAAGTAGATGGCTATCCTACCGAGTTCGTTCGAGCAATAACGGATGCAGGATTTTTAGGTGCACTCATCCCAGAAGAGTACGGTGGTTCCGGATTGGGGATTCTAGAAGCTTCCGTTATTTTAGAAGAAATTAATCGCTCTGGAGGAAACGCTGGTGCATGCCACGCTCAAATGTACACAATGGGTACCATTTTACGACACGGGTCTAGCGAACAAAAGAAAAAGTATCTACCTAAAATTGCAGATGGTTCGTTGCGTCTACAAGCATTTGGTGTGACTGAACCGAATACAGGTACTGATACGACGAATCTTAAAACCTTTGCCCGTCGTGAGGGAGATCACTATGTTGTGAATGGTCAGAAAGTGTTTATATCCAGAGCAGAGCATTCAGATTTAATGATTTTACTTGTTCGTACAACACCAAAAGAGGAATGTAAGAAGAAGAGTGACGGCTTATCTGTTTTAATTGTTGATTTAAATGATGCAAAAGGAAATGGTCTAGAAATACGTCCAATTAAAACAATGATGAATCATGCAACGACTGAAATCTTTATCGAGAACTTAAAGGTACCTGTAGAAAATTTAATCGGCGAAGAAGGACGCGGTTTCCGTTATATATTAGACGGTATGAATGCAGAACGTATTTTGATTGCTGCTGAATGTATAGGGGATGGTCGCTGGTTTATTGAAAAAGCAACGAATTATGCTAATGAACGCGTTGTCTTTAATCGTCCAATTGGTCAAAACCAAGGGATTCAATTTCCAATTGCAACAGCACATATTCATATTGAAGCAGCTGATTTAATGCGCTTTAAGGCAGCTGAGCTATATGATACAGGGGCTGCTTGTGGTGCAGAGGCAAATATGTCCAAACTTCTTGCAGCTGATGCATCATGGGAGGCAGCGAATGTGGCGCTCCAAACGCATGGTGGATTTGGCTTTGCTGCTGAATATGATATCGAGCGTAAGTTTAAAGAAACGCGACTTTATCAAGTAGCGCCAATTTCCACTAATTTGATTTTATCGTATGTAGCAGAGCACGTTTTAGGTTTACCTAAATCATATTAAAACGAAGAAGGTGGGATTTGATGCATTTTCCAACAAGTGTTGAAATAATCGAGGTTGGCCCACGCGATGGTCTTCAAAACGAAAAGAAGTTTGTTGTAACAGAGGATAAGAAAGCACTTATAGAAAAATTAGTGAATAGTGGTATCCAAAGAATTGAAACCGCATCCTTTGTGCATCCAAAAGTCGTACCTCAAATGGCAGACGCCTCCGAAATTGTTTCTTACTGCAATGAATTAGGTATTACGTATATTGCTTTAACGCCAAATAAAAAGGCGTTAGATCGTGCTCTTTTTGCAAAGGTAAAACAGATTGCCGTATTTGTTGGTGCATCCAATACGTTTAATGAACACAATATTCGCCGAACAATTGGTGAGTCATTAGCAGAGTGTAAGGAAATGTTTCGGGTAGCAAAGGAGAATGGTGTATTTATTCGTGCTTATGTCTCGATGGCATTTAGTTGTCCTTATGAAGGTGCCGTTTCTTATGAACAGGTGAAAAAAGTAGTTACTAGCTTTGTGGAAAATGGCGCGGACGAAATTTCAATAGGTGATACAAATGGTCGTGCAAACCCACGTACTGTCTATGAACGATTTACTAGGTTAAAAGAAGACTTTCCGAATACAACCTTTGTTGGCCATTTCCATGACACAAGCGGTTTTGCTTTAGTAAATATTATTTCAGCTATGCAGGCTGGAGTAGAAAAGTTTGACACTTCCATTGGTGGTTTAGGTGGGTGTCCTTTTTCTCCGGGTGCAACGGGCAATGTTGCGACAGAGAAGGTAGTAGAAATGTTGCATGCGATGAAAATTGAAACTGGTATTACACAAAATAAGTTGTCTGAAATCGGGACTTTTGCAAAAGGACTTGTGTAAATGAGGGGTGGGAAATGATGCTTCCTTTAAGTGGAATAACCGTCATTGATGTTACTACGAATATTTCTGGCCCAACTCTCACGATGATTTTAGGGGATCTTGGTGCCGAGGTGATTAAAGTAGAGAAACCGGTTGCTGGTGATGAGGCTCGAAAAATGGAGCCTAAAAAAAATGAAGATGGCGTATATTTTTTAAATATTAACCGTCAAAAAAAGTCAGTAGTTTTAAATTTAAAAGAACAATCGGACCTACAAGCAATGTATCGGTTAATTGAAACGGCTGATGTATTTGTTGAAAATTACCGTGCAGGAATAGCAGATAAAATTGGGTTAGGTTATGACAAATTAAAGGAAATCAATCCTTTATTAATTTACTGCTCACTATCCGCATATGGACAGAACGGACCAAAACGAGATTATCCCGGCTATGATGCAATTATTCAGGCTGAAACAGGCTTAATGAGTATTACAGGAAGCGAAGAGTTAGCTCGTATCCCTGTTTCGATAGTAGACCAAGGAAGTGCAATGTGGGGAGCATTGGGTGTCGTTTCGGCAGTACTTAATCGGGTAAAGACAGGCGAAGGTGCAAAAGTTTCAACTTCTTTATATGAAACTGGAGTTTTCTGGTCGAATTACCATTTGCTTTCTACTAATCTAACAGGGAATAATCCATCAAAGCTAGGATCGAATCATGGGGCATTTTCTCCATACGGAGCCTTCCGAACAAAGGATGCACCTATTATGATTGGAATTTCAAATAATTCCCTTTTTGAAAAGCTATGTAATGCCTTAGGAGTCGAAAATTGGATTCGTGATGAGCAATTTGCAACAAATACTGATCGCGTTAAAAACAGAAGTTTGTTAAATAAGAGAATAGAAGAAATAACGTTACAGCAGTCAAGTGAACACTTAGTCGAGAAACTAGAAATGTTCGGCATTCCGGTTGCTAAGGTGAAAGCAATGACAGATGTTTTAACGGATCCACAGCAAATTGAAAATCAATGTATTGTAAAGCTTCCACATGCGCGGGATGGTGAGTCCTACGTCACTCGACTTCCAATTACTTTCTCAAATTGTGATATAACTCCAACAGTATCTGCACCTATGTTTGGCGAGCATTCAGAAGAAGTGCTGAAAAAAATATAGAGGGGCGATTTTTAATGACTTATAGTGAGCAGTTTGCCAATTATATTGTAAACCTTCGTTTTGAGGATATTCCGAAAGACGTCGTCCATTTTACAAAGCTTTGTATAGTAGATTATTATGCGTCTTTGTTAAAGGGATATGAAGCAGCTCCAGCACAAATGATGAATGATGTAGCAACGGTTCTTGGTGGAGAGCCACAAGCAACAGCTGTCTCTGGTTTAAAGACGAACATAACAAATGTAGCATTCATAAATGGTGGTGCAAGTCATGTCATTGAACTTGATGATATTCATAAAGCCTCTATTGTTCACGCTGCAACTGCTATTATGCCCGCTGCTATTGCAGTTGCTGAATGGAAAGATGTGAGTGGTGAACAGTTAATTGAAGCAATCATCGCCGGCTATGAGGTGGCTTTCCGTGTTGGAGAAACAGTTACACCTTCCCACTATTATTACTTCCATAACACAGCGACTTGTGGAACTTTTGGAGCAACTGCGGCAGTTGCAAAACTGTTAAATTTAACAGAAGAGCAAATTGTTGATGCACTTGGTTCTGCGGGAACACAAGCTGCTGGACTGTGGGAGTTTATTGAAGATGGTGCAATGAGTAAGCAACTGCATCCAGGAAAAGCCGCCTTGAATGGTATTATCAGCTGTTTACTTGCCGAAAGAGGATTTACAGGTGCTAGAGAAATCTTTGAAGGTCGCAGAGGCTTCTTTAATGCAATGAGTGAGCAATATGATGTGACGAAAATGACTCAACAGCTCGGCGAACAGTTTAAAATCATGGAAAATTCATTTAAAGTTCATGCTTCATGCAGACATACTCATGCTGCAATGGATTTAGCGTTGCAACTTCACGTTATTGGCGTTCAAAAAGGTTTTGACCAAATTAGTAAGATTGAAGTTGGCGCATATAAAGTAGCGCTGGATATTACAAATGATTCAAATCCACAGTCCATTTACGCAGCAAAGTTTAGTATGCAATTTTGTGTAGCACTTGCACTTTTAAAAGGTAAAGGTGGATTGAATGAATTTAATCATGAAACACTTCAAGACCAACCGATTCGCGATGTAATGAAGAAACTAGAAGTATATGTAGATAAAGAAATCGATGAAAAGTACCCAAATGAATGGGGTGCAAAACTTCATGTGATTTGGGCGGATGGTTCAACTTCAAAATTAGTAAGTGCGTATCCGAAGGGAGATCCGGAAAACCCGATTACAGAAGAAGACTTTGTTCAAAAGTTCCATGATCTTGTTCCACTTGAACAACAGCAAAAAGAAGATATAGTAGATAAACTTCTTTCCTTAGAAAAAATAGCTGTCAAGGAGTTAATTGAAAGTATTCACCCAAAAGTTTTAAACAGCTTAAATTAACAGTATGTTTTTATTTATTTTCGATAGTAAAAGTGGTATTTAATTTCGATTAAATACTGCTTTTTCTTCTTTAAATAACACATTTTACAACTCCTGGTATTATTCCGCTTATGATAACTGACCATTTTCATTTTTGATGATTCTGTTAAAATGTTAATTGTTTGTAAATTTAAGTAAATCGTATTAAGGGAGTTTTTTATTAATGACATTAAAAACAGTAGGAAAACATTTTGCATTTGGGTTCGCCGCAGTGTCCATCTTAGCAGCATGTGGCAATAACGAAAGTGCATCTGTAACAGAACAACTAGATGAAACAACACAAGAAACTCAGGAAGTAAAAAGAGTAAAAGTAGCATTTGCGCAAAGTGCAAAGCCTATTACATATGTTGATGAAAATGGAAATCCAGCTGGTTATGATGTAGAAGCGATGAAGTTGGTTGACGATGCACTAGCGGAATATGAATTTGAATTCGTTCCAACAACCGATGAAGATTTATTTATTGGTGTAGAACAAGGGAAGTACCAAGTAGGTGTAAAAAATGCATTTTTCACTGAAGAACGTACGGAAAGCTTTTTATTCCCACAAGAATTTATCGGGTTAAGTAGCGCTGGTTTAGTATTAAAAGCGGAAAATGCAAATATTAAAAACTTAAGTGATTTTGCTACAGCGGAAATGACTCTAGCGCCGATTGCTGCAAGTAGCGCTCAATATACACTTGTTGCGGAGTACAACGAGGCAAATCCATTCAATAAAGTAGAACTTGAAGCAGGAGAAGAATTTAATTTAGATGTAGTGCAGTGGGTGAACGAAGGTCGCGTCGATGGTGCAATAACAATTGAAGCTCTTTATACTGCACAAGTGTTAGATGAAAATGGTCCATATTATGAATTTAAAGATAATCTTGTTTATAATGAATTCGCAGTGATAAAAACATGGCCACTTTTTAACAAAGAACAAACAGAATTTGCAGCAGCTTATGATGAGGCAATCAAAGAAATCCGTGAATCGGGCGCTTTAAGTGAGCTAATGGAAACATATTATGGAAAAGATTTATACCCTTTATTAGAACAAACAAATTAATATAGTTTTATGAACGAGTAGATGGAGAGTTTCTCTTTCTACTTTTTTAAAATTCATTTAGTAAAGACAAATGAGTGAGGAGTTTATTTTCAGTTCCTCAATTTTTGTTTTAAAATGGATATATAAGGTATAAAGGGGTGGATGTGAATGGCGAAGGAAGCATTAATTATTGTTGATATGAGTAATGACTTTGTTGCGGATGAGGGAAGTTTAACTGCAGGAAAACCAGCACAAGAAATAGTTCCTTATATAATTGAGCAAGCGAATGAATTTCTAAACCGTGATCAAGTGGTAGTTGTAGCAATGGATGCACATCAAGAAAATGACCCACATTTCGATTTATGGCCAGCACATAATGTGGTTGGAACTAAAGGTCAAGAATTGTATGGAGATTTGATGACTTGGTTTAAAGAAAATGAAGCAAACCAAAATGTGATCATGCAACCAAAAGAAAATTATAATGCATTCTTTAAGACTGGTTTGGCTGAGAAGTTGCGTGAAAAGGATGTAGAAAAAGTCCATGTCGTTGGAGTATGCACAGACATTTGTAATTACTTAACTATTGCGGGCGCGGATGCTTTAGGCTTTAAAACAGCTATTCATAAGCGAGGATCGGCTACATTCACCGATTTAGGGGAAACATTCATCAATCAAATGAAGACGTGTTTCTTTACTGAAATTGTGGAGTAGCAGTTAACTAGGGGCGTTCACATTATGGTGTAACGCTCTTTTTAATCACAAAAAACGACTGATACCAGGTTCAGTCGTTAAAATTTTAAAGCCTCTTTACTTGTAAGGTTGCGAATTTTTTCTCATGTTGAAGGATTTTTACTTGAAAGATAATCAACGGTTTCCTACGTTTCAGTTAGTTCAACTCCTAAACCGTCAAACCTTTTCTCTAGTCGATCAAATCGTTCTTCCATTTTACATTCTAATTCATCTACTTGATTCTCAAGTCCAACCATCCGATTCTCTAACCCGTCCATTCGACTTTCTAGTCCGTCGATTCGATCGTCAAATCGCTTTTCTAATGAATCAAATCGTGCATCCATCTTTTCATATAGCTTCAATGCATTTAAAACTTCTTGTAACTCATGTTGTTCCATTTCTTCACCACTCCTATTCAAAAATTATAATTATATTTTTTGTTTTTAAAGGAATAATAAAACTAACAGAACTTATGTTCCTATTGTAATTACTTTTACATAAATTATCAATAGCAATTTGTATAGATGTTCAAATTTAATTCCCCCCAAAACCCCCAAACAATCCCACTTGCGGTCTCAATGGTCTCATTTTAAAATGAATAGTAGAACAAACGTTCGAATATAATATGTGTGAATCGTATTGGAGGTGTTGTGATGCTTGCAAGTAGTTTAACTGAATATGATGTGCACTCTAAACAGACGGAGCTGTTTTCGATATATGACAATGCCCCGAACCGGCCGATTATTTGTATCGATATGCGATGCTTTTATGCGAGCTGTATGGCGATGCTTGAAAATCTTGATCCGATGGAAGTGCCGATTGCTGTTGTGGGGAACTTTCAGCAAAAGGGAAGTGTTGTACTCGCGGCATCACCGCCAATGAAAAAACGTTTTGGCATTAAAACGGGTTCGCGTTTATATGAAATTCCCAAACATCCAGATATCAAATTATTTGAGCCGAAAATGGAACTTTTCGTTCGAATCTCAATGGAAATAACGAATTTAATTAATCAGTTTGTACCGAAAGAAGCGATTCATGTATATAGCGTTGATGAAAGCTTTGTTGATTTATCTGGCACAGAAAAGCTTTGGGGACCACCAGAAGAAACAGCAAAATTTATTCAAGATAGCATTTACCGTCAATTTCAAATTCCAAGTGCTGTAGGAATGGGGCCAAATATGCTGATGGCAAAGCTAGCGCTTGATTTAGATGCAAAGAAAACGGGTTTTGCAAAATGGACGTATGAGGATGTTCCAAAAAAACTATGGCCTATTGCGCCTTTATCAGAAATGTGGGGAATTGGTAGACGGACAGAACGTACGTTAAATAACATGGGTATTTTTAAAGTGGGTGACTTAGCTCAAGCAGATTTGCAAATGCTTGAAAAGCGATTCGGGGTTATGGGAAACCAGCTATATTATCATGCATGGGGGATTGATTTATCTCCCCTTGGTGCGCCGCTAGTGCAGGGGCAAATCAGTTTAGGAAAAGGGCAAATGCTCATGCGGGATTACCGTAATCGAAATGAAATTCTTACCGTTATTTTAGAAATGTGTGAAGATATTGCAAGAAGAGCGAGGGAGGCTTACCAAGTAGGCAGAACGATTAACTTTGGTATGACTTACAGTAAAGATGCATTTGGTGGTGGATTCCATCGTGCGCGGACAATCGATGAGCCGACGAATGATACAATGGAAATTTATAAAGTTTGTGAAGAACTGTTAGATGAATTTTACTCAGAGCGGCCTGTAAGACATATCGATATTAGTCTCACAAAGCTAGAGTCCGAGCGTTCTATGCAGCTTAGTTTATTTGATGCAATGAAGTGGAGAAAAAGGAAGCTAGGGGCAACTATGGATAGGTTACGCTCAAAGCATGGTTCAACGGCAGTGTTACGAGCGGTTTCATTTACAGAAGCGGGAACTGCTATAAAACGTGCTCAATTGCTAGGTGGGCATAAGAAATAATGTGCGTTTAGGATAGAATTGAAATGCTTTTAACACATTTTAAATAATAAATCGATAGAAGATTCGCGGGTGACGAGGATACTCGCGAACTCAATTCATTCATAAATAATCGAGTTTCCCAAAGCTTTGAAAAGAGGTGAAAATCATGATTCGAGATCGTGGAAACATTAAATGGAATGCCATGATGCTTCCAGAGCACGTAAAGCTATTACGCGAATGGAAAATACAAGATGATTACATTAAAAAACCGGAACTTGACGAATGGGCACTACAGGAAATGAGTGATCGACTTCAAACTGCATATCTTCAAAAAGCCGAAGTCGACCTTAATATTTGGGAAGAAAAACAAATTTATAAAGTAAGTGGGGTCATAGCAAACCTTAACACGAAAAACGCTAAACTTTATTTAGAAGATGGGCGGTCTTATCCATTTCAGTCTATCTTTGGCGTATCCATTACAACATTAGAGTAAAGAGAAGATTTTCAAAATGTTGTGGCATTTCTTTTGAAAACAGATATGTTTCTCCAAAGATTAGTACATTTGTCGCAAAAACCGCATATGATAGGTTGAGTTTTTAATGAACGTGAGATTGTCCAATACAATGAGACACATTCATTTTCAACCAGGAGGCGGTTACATGAAAAAAATACTCATTACTGGGGCGCTTGGACAAATTGGTTCCGAATTAGTTGGGAAGTTACGTGAATTATACGGAGAAGACAATGTTTTATCGACCGATATAAGGGAACCAATGGAACCAAGTGGCCTATTTGAAGTGCTTGATGTAACGGACGTTAAAGGAATGTATGACCTTGCGAAAAAGTTTGGTGCAGATACGCTCATTCATATGGCGGCGCTTTTATCTGCCACTGCAGAAAAAAATCCATTATTTGCTTGGAATTTAAATATGAACGGTTTGGTAAATGCATTAGAAGTGTCACGTGAGTTAGATTTACAATTTTTCACCCCAAGTTCAATCGGTGCGTTCGGGCCTACTACACCAAAGGACAATACCCCTCAGGATACATTACAACGACCAACCACAATGTATGGAGTCAATAAAGTAGCTGGCGAGCTATTGTGCGATTACTACTTCACTCGATTTAACGTTGATACACGTGGTGTCCGTTTCCCAGGCTTAATTTCATATGTAACCCCACCTGGAGGAGGAACGACGGACTACGCAGTGGAAATCTATTATAAAGCAATAGAGGAAGGGTATTATACTTCCTATATCGCAGAAGGTACGTATATGGATATGATGTATATGCCCGACGCACTGCAAGCAATCGTGGATTTAATGGAAGCGGACGGTACAAAATTAAAGCATCGTAATGCATTTAACATTTCTGCCATGAGCTTTGAACCTTCTCAAATTGCAGCTGAAATCAAAAAGCATATCCCTGCGTTTAAAATGGATTATGAGGTAGATCCTATAAGGCAAGCAATTGCTGATAGTTGGCCAAATTGGATTGATTCATCTGCAGCAGAAGAAGAATGGGGTTTCAAGGTAGAGTACAATTTAGAAAAGATGACAGCGGATATGTTGGATAAATTAAGAGAGAAATTAAGAAAAGCATAAATAATGTTTAAGGAGCCTAAATCGTTAAGTGATTTAGGTTTTTGTATTATTATGAAGGAAGTTATCAAATTCCGTGTAATTTGATAACTTTCATGCTATTTGTCCTTGATCGCGCTTCTCGAGGACAAAAGGGTGAGACTTCAATGATGAACTGTCCTCGAGACCGTTTCTCAAGGACAAAAGGGCACTACTTCATTGATGAAATATCCTCGAGGCCGCATCTCAAGGACAAAAGGGCACTACTTCAATGATGAACTGTCCTCGAGGCCGCATCTCAAGGACAAAAGGGTGCGACATCCCCCATGAAATGCCCTCGAGGCCGCTTCTCAAGGACAAATGGGTTCGACTTCACCCATGAATTGTCCTCGATCGCGCTTCTCAAGGACAAAAGGGCGCGACATCCCGCATGAACTGTCCTCGAGGCCGCTTCTCAAGGACAAATGACAGGTACTTCAATGATGAAATGTCCTCGAGGCCGTTTCTCAAGGACAAAAGGGCACTACTTCATTGATGAAATGTCCTCGAAGCCGCTTCTCAAGGACAAATGACAGCGACATCCCCCATGAAATGTCCTCGAGGCTGCTTCTCAAGGACAAACGCCCGCCACTTCAACCATAAAATGTCCTCGAAGCCGCTTCTCAAGGACAAAAGGGCGCGACATCCCGCATGAACTGTCCTCGAAGCCGCTTCTCAAGGACAAAAGGGTGCGACATCCCGCATGAACTGTCCTCGATGCGATAATGTCCGTATAATTGTGTAAAAAGAAAAAGAGTCTTTTTATTCTCTCTTTGATACAATGTTTTCAGCGACGATAAACATGAAAAGAGGAATAAAAATGACTCAATTACATCTTAACCTAGATATGGACTTATTAAAAGATTCGGTTTTAAATTCTGACCTGAACACAGTTGTTAAATCTGCTTTAGTACTAGTTTTAAATGAGTTTATGGAAAAGGAAAGAGACGAGTATTTACAGGCAGCGGCTTATGAACGATCCAACGAAAGAATCGACTATCGTAACGGCTACTACGAACGTGAGATTGTCATGAGTGTTGGAAAGTTAACATTAAAAGTCCCTAGAACTCGTAACGGTGAATTTTCTACTAGTGTATTTGAAAAATATGCTCGACACGATCAAGCATTAATCTTATCAATGATAGAAATGGTTGTGAATGGTGTCTCTACGAGAAAAGTCACGCAAATTGTGGAACAACTTTGTGGAGAAACGGTATCGAAATCACTAGTATCTTCTTTGACTCAAAAATTAGATCCGATTATTAACACCTGGGCTAACAGACCTTTAAATACTGTTTACTATCCTTATATTTTTCTAGATGCTATGTATATTAAAGTGCGTGAACATCACCAAGTTGTATCCAAGGCTGTCTATATTGCTACAGCTATTACAGAAGAGAATAAACGTGAAATTCTTGGTTTAAGTGTGGACCATGTGGAAAGTTATGAGAGCTGGAGTCGATTTCTCCAACACTTAAAATCCCGAGGAATTCAATCACCGAAGTTAGTTATATCTGATGCTCACCAAGGCTTACGAAAAGCTATTCAGCGTGAATTTATTGGAACTGTATGGCAAAGATGTAACGTTCATTTTAAACGTAATATTATTGAAAAGCTGCCGAAAAAGGATTCAGGAGATTTTCGTCTCATGATAAAACGTATTTTTGATGCAGTTACTCTTGAAGATATGCGTAATTTCAAAGACGAATTAATGGTTAAGTATGCAGAAGATCGGAAATTTGAAAAAGCACTTCAAGTTTTGGATGAAGGTTTCGAAGATACCATTCAATATATGAGTTTTCCGAAAGAAATACGTGTCAATATTAGAAGCACCAATTCTCTAGAACGTTTGAATCAAGAAGTGCGTAGAAGAGAGAACGTAATCCGTATCTTTCCTAACACCCAATCTGCCTTTAGATTAGTTGGTGCCGTATTAATGCATTATCAAGATAACGATTATTCGAAAAGAAAAGGACTTTCTAAATAGTAGATTGGTTATATTTTCAACCTCAACTCCCACTTATGGAGTATCCCACATTCAGTAAAGGCTATCAAAGTGAAAAGAGCCTTTGACAGCCTTTACTGAATGTGGAGTGATTAGCCCATGGGAGTTAAGGCTGAAAAATGGAATGAGGGTCAATTCATATGCCCCAAATTAACTACTAAACAATAGTTGAAAACATTTGTATTGAATTTTACACAATAATTAGGACTTGACTCTCGATGCCCCTTCTCAAGGACAAATGCCCGCCACTTCAACCATAAAATGTCCTCGAGTTCACTTCTCAAGGACAAATGCCCGCCACTTCAACCATAAAATGTCCTCGAGGCCGCTTCTCAAGGACGAACGCCCGCCACTTCCCCCATGAAATGTCCTCGATGCCACTTCTCAAGGCCAAATGCCCACCACTTCAACCATGAAATGTCCTCAATCCAGCTTCTCAAGGACAAATGGAGAGCACTAACCATATTCTTCAATTGCTCTTGAGCCAGTCATCTACTCCATAACTAACATAGTGTGTTGTAAATCCGCTTTATCGGAATTATTCCGATTCTGTTACACTGTATTACTGACTGAAGACAGTATCAACTAAAAATACCGCCCATATTAAAAATATAGGCGGTGGATATTGTATTTTAAGAAAAGAACTTACTTCACAGTAACTGCCTTCGCAGCATTCACAAGATTCTCAATCGTAGCCCAATCATCGTTTGCTAGGCTATCAACAATTTTACTGCCGACAATGACGCCATCACAGATTGCACCGAAGTTTTTCACATGTTCGGGTGTAGAAATCCCAAACCCAGCCAAAACAGGAATGTCGCTATAAGATTGTAGTTTTTCAAAATGTTCACCTAATTCATTCGCAAAGCTTTGACGAGCTCCTGTAATTCCATTGACAGTGACAGCATAAATAAAGCCTTCACTTGCCTTTGTTAAACGTTTAATACGTTCAGGTGAACTTGTTAGTGATACAAGCTGCACTAGGGCAATACCTTCTTCTTTTAATGCAGGATGAACGATACCACTTTCTTCTAAAGGCATATCTGGAATGATGACACCACGAATGCCTGCTGCTTTTGCATCACGTGCAAATTCCTCTACTCCATAAGCTAAAATTGGATTTAAATAAGTCATAGCTACTAATGGAATGGTAATTTGATCTGCGAAACTAGTAAGAATTTCGATAACTCTACGTAATGTTGTGCCATTAGCTAATGCACGCTCACCAGCACGTTCAATTGTAGGACCATCTGCAACGGGATCCGTAAAAGGAATCCCGACTTCAATTGCAGTAACGCCTAGCGCCTGTAATTTTAGGATAGTAGGTTGAATTTTATTTAGACCACCGTCACCAGCCATTATATAAGGAACGAATGCTTTATCTCCGTTGGCAGTTGTATTCAAAATAGCCTCTTTTAATTGACTCATGCTAGGTTACCTCCAAGTGCAGAAGAAATGGTATGAACATCTTTATCTCCACGTCCTGAAAGACAGATGACAAGAAGCTCATCAGGAGACATTGTTTTAGCTAGTTTTGAAGCATAGGCAATCGCATGTGCACTTTCTAAAGCAGGCAAGATGCCTTCTGTGCGGCAAAGTAATTGCACACCTTCTAGTGCTTCAGAATCTGTGGCATTGACGTAAGTGGCACGACCGGATTCATGTAAATGGCAATGTTCTGGTCCAACGCCAGGGTAATCTAAACCTGCTGATATAGAGTGTGCCTCTTGAACAAAGCCGTTTTCATCTTGCATCAGATACATAAATGCACCGTGTAATACGCCTGTTTGACCACCTTGAATGGCAGCAGCATGTTTGCCAGTCTCAATCCCATGACCTGCAGCCTCTACGCCATATAACGCTACATCTTGATCTTCTACGAATGGATAGAACATACCAATTGAGTTACTACCACCGCCAATACAAGCAACAACCGCATTTGGAAGGCGATTTTCTAATTCTACTATTTGTTTGCGAGTTTCATCTCCAATAACACGTTGGAAGTCACGAACGATAGTAGGGAATGGGTGAGGCCCCATAGCTGAGCCTAAAATATAGTGAGTATCCTCAATATTTGTTACCCAATGTCGTAATGCTTCATTCACTGCATCTTTTAATGTTGCAGATCCTTTTTCAACCCCAACTACTTTAGTACCAAGAAGCTCCATCCTGAATACGTTCAATGCTTGCCGTTTAACATCTTCTGCGCCCATATAAACGATACATTCTAAACCAAGAAGGGCACATGCCGTTGCAGTTGCAACACCGTGTTGACCAGCACCAGTTTCCGCAACGATTTTTTTCTTACCCATCCGTTTAGCAAGAAGTGCCTGACCTAATGCATTGTTAATTTTATGGGCACCCGTATGGTTTAAATCTTCGCGTTTTAAGTAGATCTTTGCACCACCGCAATGGGCAGTAAGTCGTTCTGCAAAATACAGTGGAGTTTCTCGACCAACATAATTTTTTAAGTAATAGTTTAGTTCATTTTGAAAATCTTCATCATCTTTATACTTATCATAAGCTTCTTCAAGCTCTTGTAATGCTGTCATTAATGTTTCAGGAACGAATTGTCCTCCGAAGCGGCCGAAACGACCTTTTACCTCTGTTGCTGTCATTTTATATACACTCCTTCAAGCTTTGAGTTGCTGTTTTTATAAATTCCTTTATTAAATTTGAATCTTTAACGCCATCCCGTTCAACACCGCTTGACACATCTACACCAAATGGACTTACTTGATTAATTGCATGTTGAACATTTCCACTATTCAGACCACCTGCTAAAATAACTCGTTCCTTTGAAATGGATAATTGGTCAAGTAAGGACCAATCAAATACTTTACCACTACCACCAGCAAAATCAGTTCCTGGAGCATCAAATAAATAGTAATCTACATGATATTTGCTAGCTTTTTCTACATCTTCGTATCCGTGAATGGAAAATGCCTTAATGGAAGGGTAGCCTAGCTTCTCAATGAAATCGGCGCTTTCATTTCCATGGTATTGAACAAAATCAAGACCCACCATTTTAACAGTTTCATGTACTTGCTCCTCAGTTGGATTAACGAAGACACCTACTTTTTTAACATGTGATGGAACAAACTTTGCTAGCTCAGCTGCATGTTCAACTGTAATTTGTCGTTTACTTGGGGCAAACATAAAGCCTATAAAATTTGCACCTGCATGTACTGCTGCTTGGACATGTTCTACTTCCTTTAATCCGCAAATTTTGACTTTAGCCATTTATTTCACAGCCCTTCTATGATCAGAAAGAGAAATTTGTAAAGACTGAAGCGCTTCTTCAACATTTCCGCTTCTCATTAAAGATTCACCAACTAATACAGCACGAGCACCAGCATCTACAACTCTCATAGCATCTTCACGGTTCCAAATACCACTTTCACTAATAAAAGCTAGACCAGGGATGGAGTTAATTTTTTCAGCTAACTTTTCTGTTTGAGCTAAATCCACGTTAAATGATTTTAAGTCACGGTTATTTACGCCGATAATTTTTGGATTTATGCGAAGGGCACGGTCTAGTTCTTCCTCGTTGTGTACTTCGACTAACACATCAAGCTCAAGGGTTGTTGCGTAATCATAAAATGTCTTTAATTGTTCATCAGAAAGTGCAGCAACAATTAACAAAATAACCGATGCTCCAGCAGCTTTTGCATAATCGATTTGTACTTCATGAATGATGAAATCTTTATTTAAAAGCGGAATATCTACATTGTTTGCGATATCAGCTAAATCCTGGTGGGAACCTTTGAAAAATTTGTCTTCAGTAAGAACAGATATACATGCCGCACCAGCTAATTCATATTTTTTTGCTTGTAGGATAGGATCAGCACCTTCATTAATCAAGCCTTTTGAAGGCGAAGCACGTTTCATTTCCGCAATTACTTGGAGCGTTTCTGATTTCCGTAAAACTTCATATAAAGATGGTCGTTTCTTTTGTTGCACATTAAATTGCGGTTTAGTTTCTAAAAGTTTTGGAATTAATGTTTCTTTGTAATTAATGATAGATTGTAAAATGGTCAATGTACTGCACGCTCCTTTAAAATTCCTTGACTGAATTCAATAACAGATTCTAATTTACATAATGCGCGTCCTGATAAAATACTGTCGCGAGCCATTTCAACACCTTCGCGTATCGAATCAACCTTTCCGTATGCAAACAAGCCAATGCCAGCGTTTAATATAACAGCATCAAAGTATGCACTTTGTTTTCCTTTTAATAGATCAACTAAAATAACTGCATTTTCTTCTGGTGTCCCACCACGCAATGCTTCAACTGGGGCAGGAGATAGGCCAAGATCTTCCATATGAAGATGAAACGGTGTGATTTCACCATCGTCTAATAGAGCAAATTTGTTATCATTACCTAATGAAGCTTCATCCATCCCTTGAGTACCGGAAACAACTATTGCGCGTTTTCTACCAAGGATTTTAAGAACTTCTGCATAGTTCGTAACGAAATCGCGGCGATTAATACCTACGATTTGCGCTTTTAAATCAACAGGGTTTGTAAGGGGACCTGTCATGTTAAAGATGGTTGGTCTTCCAATAGCACGGCGAATTTCACCGATACGTTTAAGCTTTGGATGAACATTCGGTGCAAAAAGGAAAGTGATACCTTCCTTTTTTAACATGTCAACAGAATCATCAATAGTAAAATCAGTATGAATCCCAAGCGCTTGTAAAACATCTGAACTACCAGAAGCACTTGAAATTTTGCGATTGCCATGTTTAGCAACAGATACATCACTAGCAGCAAGAACAAATGCACTTGTTGTGCTTATATTGAAGCTTTTAAGCCCATCTCCTCCTGTACCACAGTTATCAAGATAAGTGCCTTCTGGAACAGAAATTTCAATCGCGTTTGATTTCATGACTGTTGCAAGAGCAGCAATTTCTTCAGCTGTTTCTCCTTTAGCGCTAAGTCCAATCAAAAAGTCTGCAATTTCATCTTTTGGAGTATCTTCATTAAATACATATTCAACAGCTTGAACCATATCTTCATAGGGCAAGTTTTCACCTTTACTTACGCGATTAGTAAAAATTTGAATACTCATATCTTTCATCCTCCTAAAATTTTTTTTAAAAATTCTAGACGAAAAATAAAAAAGTCCTCTACAAAGGAAATTTCCTTTGTAGAGGACGATCTATGCCGCGTTGCCACCTCTGTTGAAGTATATAATTACTTCCATCTTGGCGTGTTTCTAAAAAAAATTAAAAACACTTCCTTGTAACGTAGGAAATACGTCAACAGACTAAAAGCCTGTCGCTCTCATAAGACCCATTCACGAAAGGCATGGACTAGTTCCCACCAGCCACTAGCTCTCTATACCATGCGTATTTCGCTACTATTCTTATTCATCAATTTATCTCGGCTATTCTCATCTAAACTCTGGTCTAAGCTCTGCTCTAACGGTGGTCACGCTACCGCAACCTACTACCGTATCCGAACAATTAGTTAAATAGTATTTTAGAGTGAATCTTCCATTTTGTCAATGAATTCTGACAAAACAAACGAAAGTTCAATGGCTATAGGATTGGACGTTCAGTTTTAGGGAAATAAAAAAACCAAGAACACGGATGCTCTTGGCTTTGAATAGTTAAACCCTATTTTTTAGATTAAATCTTTAAATTTTAATCGTTTATTTAAGTAATACATAATCGGCGCCCCAACAGCAAGGACAGCGAATTCACCAACTGCACATGTAAACCAAGTCCAGAAGAAAAGTGACCATGGTATTTCAACTGCTAAATGTAACTCAAATGCAATGATAAACATTGTAAATGTGAATAGGAATGAGTTAACAATCAAACGCGCCCAAGTGTTTTTCACAAACTTACAAATTAAGATGAAGATTGAAAGCGTAATAATTGAATGACCTACACCGAACACTAAATCATACATACCAAGTGGTGAGAATAAATTAGATATAAAAACACCAATGACAATCCCAAGCATGTAGCGTGGGTTAAATGCAACCAAATGGTTAAACATCTCTGATACACGGAATTGAATTTCCGTAAACCCAAATGGGGCAATAAGTAGGGTAACCGCAACATAGAGAGCTGCAAGTACACCTGTCGTAGCAATAAATTTTACTTTCATATTCATTTCTCCTTAGTTTTTTTTCGTGGGAGGGTTTCGAACCACGTTGTATGATTACCTGAGTACAAAGTTATTTCATTAAAAAAGTTGATGAAATAATGCAATGATTTTGATAAACACACGAAATAATATATTAACAGAAAGTTAGATTTAGGTCAATTGTAATAAAAAAAATCAAATCTTAAGAAACAAACTGCCTAATATATATAAAATTGTATAAATAGTTTTTATATTATTTTTAAATAGCGATTTTAAAAATAGAGTATTGCAATTCAGCGCTTTAAAGCATAAAATTAATATATTAGGTTAAATATTCTGAAAACAACAGAATTCAGAACCTTCTAAATTTTATTGACTATCATTCTTAATGATTGTAAGATAGCGGTAAACTCACGGTTTTTATAATTTAGGGAATTTTCTATCTACTAATTTAACGTGAGAAAGATAGAGAATGGGGGATTAATACATGAAAAAACTTTCGTTTTTATTATTTGGTCTGTTATTAATGTTAGCTGCCTGTGGTAGTGGAACAAGTAGCGAACCTACAAATGAACCAGCAGAAAACACAAATGGTTCGACAACAGAAGAGGCATCCGAACCAACAACTGAAGCGAAAACGTTCAAAGTTGGTATTACTCAAATTGTGGAGCATCCATCTTTAGATGCTGCTACGGAAGGTTTTATTGCTGCAATTGAAGAGTCAGGCTTAGATGTTAAGTTTGAGAAAAACAATGCACAAAACGACCAAAGTATGAATGTAACAATCGCACAAGACTTAGTAAGTCAAAATGTTGATTTAATTTTTGCTAACTCAACACCATCAGCTCAAGCAGCTAAAAATGCAACTGCGGATATTCCAATTGTATTTACATCAGTAACGGATCCGGTTACTGCTGAGTTAGTAGAATCTATGGAAGCACCTGGAGCAAATGTAACAGGTACAGTTGATTTACACCCTGATACAATTGCTAACACTGTAAACTTCTTAGTTGATGAATTAGGTGTTACAAAGGTAGGAACAGTTTATAACACTGGTGAGCAAAACTCAGTAGTTCAAGTGGAACAAGTGAAAGCTTTATTGGAAGAAAAAGGTGGTCAACTAGTAGAAGCTGCGGTTACGACATCTGCGGAAGTTAAACAAGCGACAGAATCATTATTAGGGCAAGTTGAAGCATTTTATATCATTACTGACAATACGGTTGTATCAGCACTTGCTACTGTAGTAGATGTTGCAAACTCAAATCAACTTCCACTTGTTGTAGGTGAATTAGATTCTGTATCTGGCGGTGGATTAGCTGCATACGGTTTCTCATACTATGATATCGGTTATGAAGCAGGTCAAATGGCAGTGAAAATTTTAAAGGGTGAAGCAACACCTTCAGAGATTCCAGCTGCATACCCAGCTAACTTAAAATTAGTAGTGAATAAATCAACTGCTGAAGCAATCGGAGTAGAAATTAAAGATTCTTGGAATGCAGAAGTAGTCGAATAGTTCTAATGATAAAACAAACGTAACTACTAGAAAGAACAATAACTAAGATTTTAATAGCAAGGAGATGATTCATAAATGTTCTTATCTATCTTTGGTTCAGTCGAGCAAGGAATCATCTATGCAATTATGGCACTCGGAGTGTATTTAACATTCCGAGTGTTAGATTTTCCAGATTTGACGGTTGACGGAAGCTTTGTAACGGGAGCAGCAACAGCAGCGATGATGATTGTTTTAGGCTATCACCCGATTCTAGCTACATTCGCAGCAATCGTTGCTGGATTTATTGCTGGATGTATAACTGGTCTATTAAACACAAAAGGGAAAATCAACCCTTTATTATCGGGAATTTTAATGATGATCGCATTGTATTCTATCAATCTTCGTATTATGGGGTTATCTGCAGAAAATGCAATTGTAAAACCAAATATACAATTACCAAGTCAAGAAACTATATTTACACAGTTTCAAAGTATTTGGGGGTCATTTGGAATTGATGAAGGTTTATCAAGTTTTGTAAAATCCATAGGTTCTGATACAGCTCCTACTACATGGGGAACAATACTTGTTGTACTAATCATAACGATAATTATTAAATTCATCGCAGATTGGTTCTTAAAAACGGAAGTCGGGTTAGCAATCCGTGCAACAGGTGATAACAAAAGAATGATTCGAAGCTTTTCGGCAAATACGGATACGTTAATCATATTGGGACTTGGGCTTTCCAATGCCTTAGTTGCATTTTCTGGAGCTTTAATCGCTCAATACTCTAAATTTGCCGATGTAAACATGGGAATCGGGATGATTGTAATCGGCTTAGCATCTGTTATTATCGGTGAAGCGATTTTTGGAACGAAAACAATTTTCCGAGCTACATTAGCAATCGTTTTCGGTGCAATTATTTATCGGATCATTTACGCGCTTGCGTTACGTGTTCCATGGTTAGATTCTAGCGACATGAAGTTAATTACGGCAATCATTGTTATTTTAGCGCTTGTTATACCTCAGCTTATTAAAAAACGACAAGAGAAAAAACGCAAAGAAAAAAGACGTCTCGAACGACTTGCAGAACAACGTCTGTCAGTGCAAGGGGGGAACGACCTTGCTTAAACTAGAGGGAATTAATAAAGTATTTAATGAAGGAACGTTAGATGAAAAGGTTGCCTTAAACAATATTGATTTACATCTAGCACCTGGCGATTTTGTTACAGTTATTGGTAGTAATGGAGCAGGGAAATCAACGATGCTAAATATGATTTCTGGTGCGTTATTACCGGATTTTGGAGCAATTACAATTGACGGCAAAGATGTAACAAAGCTACCTGAATTTAAACGTTCACAATTAATTGGACGTGTGTTCCAAGATCCGATGGCAGGAACTGCTCCAACAATGACAATTGAGGAAAATTTAGCAATTGCTTATTCTAGAAATAAAAAACGTGGATTACGATTCGGGGTAAACCGAGAACGTCGTGATTTCTTTAAAACTTCTCTAGAAAAATTGCATATGAATTTAGAAAATCGCTTAACCGCAAAGGTAGGCCTACTTTCAGGTGGTGAGCGTCAAGCATTATCGTTGTTAATGGCAACTTATACACGCCCATCCATCCTACTTTTAGATGAGCATACAGCGGCACTCGACCCATCACGCGCTGAGTTAATTACGGACATCACCAAACAATTAGTATACGAAAATAACTTAACGACCTTGATGGTAACCCATAACATGCAACAAGCCATAGACTTAGGAAATCGTTTAATCATGATGGATAAAGGACAAATTATTTTAGAAGTGGATGAAGCGAAAAAGCCAAATCTTACAATTCCAGATTTGATGGCTGAATTTGAACGCATTCGTGGAGAAAAAATGGCTTCCGACAGAGCGCTGTTAGGGTAAATATTCGAAGGAACCTACTCAAGATGAGTGGGTTCTTTTTCTATGGGAATTTTCCCATAACTTAAGAAAATTAACTTTTAGTGATCATAGTTGGAACCTAAATTATTATAGGTTTCGTCTTTTTTCTTTGTTTTGGTAGATTGAAATAGAAAATTTAGGTCGTATAAGTAAAGGGAAAAGTAAATTTTAAGAGTTCGTCATTTGGCACTATACAAATTAAGATAATAGGGAGGGGGAATGAATTTTGCTAGTTCTAAATCGAGTAAAATCTAGTAAATTACAGATTCTAGAAGCATTAATGCCATTGACGTTCACACCTAAGTTCGCCTTGAAATCCTTTTCTAGTTCGAAAATACATTTCTTGAAACTTTGCATATTCATGATCATTTACTGGTAACCTTCTGTGTATTGAGAGTGGGGCGATACCCCATCCCAAAACATAAGAAAAACCTTCACACCCATAAATGAGCGCGAAGGTTAAACTTTAAACAAGTAAATTAAACAATTGACTATCTTTATTCACTTCTGTAAAGGAGAAGCCGTTAATGTGCATACGATCAATGAGTCCTTGGTAATCTTCTGGTTTACTAACCTCAATACCTACAAGGGCGGGGCCGCTTTCTTTATTGTTTTTCTTTGTGTATTCGAAATGAGTAATATCATCGTTTGGACCAAGAACAACGGTTAAGAATTGGCGTAAAGCACCAGCGCGTTGTGGGAAGTTAACAATGAAGTAGTATAATAATCCTTCATATAATAAAGATTTCTCTCTTATTTCTTGCATACGACTAATATCATTGTTCCCACCAGTAATAATCACAACTGCTGTTTTACCTTTTATTTGATCAGCGTATAAGTCTAGTGCTGCAACAGGAAGTGCACCAGACGGTTCAGCAACAATTGCATGCTTGTTGTACAAATCTAAAATAGTCGTACTAACTTTTCCCTCGGGAACCATTACGATATCATCCAAATATTGTTGGCATATTTCATATGTTTTACTACCAACAAGTTGTACTGCAGTGCCATCACAGAATTTATTAATTTTTTCAAGTTGTATAGGACCTTTGTTTTCAAATGCAGCCTTCATACTTGCTGCACCAGCTGGCTCAACACCGATTACTTTGCTATCTGGCGAAATGTTCTTAACATATGCAGAGACTCCTGACATTAATCCGCCACCACCGATGCCACCGAAAAGAAAATCTAATGGTTCATCAATGTCGTTTAATACTTCAACAGCAACAGTACCTTGCCCTGCAATGATATCTAAATCATCAAAAGGATGGATAAAAATCATTCCGTGTTCTTCACAGTACTCTCGTGCAGCGGCTGCTGAATCGTCAAATGTATCTCCTGCTAGAATAATTTCAACTTGATTTCGACTAAACATACGTACTTGATCCACTTTTTGTTTAGGTGTAGTTAAAGGCATAAAAATAGCTCCTTTAATACCTAAATGCGCACATGCGTAAGCTACACCTTGAGCGTGATTTCCCGCACTTGCACAAACAACACCGCGTTTTCGTGCTTCTACTTCTATTTTTTTTATTTTATAAAATGCCCCACGTAACTTGAATGAACGAACTGATTGTAAATCTTCACGTTTAATATATATATTTGCTTCATACTTTTCAGATAAATATTCATTTTTTTGAAGAGGTGTATGTAATACTACATCTTTCAATAGATGATGGGCTTTTAAGATATCTTCAACTGCAAGAGTTTTTGTGCTTACAACTTCCATCGTTTTGTAACCTCCGTTATTGTTTAAACATTTTTTAATTTTAACATAAAATCTTAAGTATTTTCACAGTTATTAGACGATTTTGAAAAAATATATTTCAATTCAATGAGTCCAAAAATTGGAGATGATACTCATAAAAAAGAAGCCAGCCCAGAATGAGCTAGCTCCGAAACTTCCTAGAATAACAAATGTGCAATTAAAGCAACGATAGGTATTGAAATAATTGTACGAATTAGGAAGATGACAAATAACTTTCCAATATTTAATGGAAGTTTTGTACCTAAAATCAATCCACCGACTTCAGACATGTAAATTAATTGTGTAACTGATACTGTTGCAATAAAGAATCGAGTTAGTTCTGATTCAATGCCTGCTCCTAAAACAGCAGGTAATAACATGTCAGCGAAACCAACAATCATCGTTTGTGCAGCAGCACTAGCTTCAGGGATTTGAAGGAGAGTTAGAATTGGCTCGAATGGCATCCCTAAAAATTTAAAGAAGCTTGTATATTCTGCAAGAACAAGGGCGATTGTACCAAAAGCCATAATAATAGGCGTAATGGCAAACCACATTTCTAAAACGTTTTTTAAGCCTGAACCAATCACTTTACCCAAGTTCTTATTACTATTAGCTTTTGTTAAAGCATTTTTTAATCCGAAAGAGAATACATTGAAACCTTCTGGTACATCCTCACTATTTTCTGCCGGTTTTGAACCATCAATCTTTAAATCAGGTATACGGCTTAATGGGAAAATACGTGGCATAATGATTGCTAAAATGATACTAACTAAAATAACTGATCCATAAAATTGAATAAAGTAATTACTCATACCAATTGTTTCAAGCACGACGAAACAGAAAGTAATGGAAACGACAGAGAACGTTGTTGCAATAGTTGCTGCTTCTCGTGCAGTGTAGTTTTTATCTTCGTATTGTCTATTCGTTAATAAAACCCCGATTGTACCATCACCAACGAATGAAGCTAAACAGTCAATTGCGGCGCGACCAGGAATTTTGAATAATGGACGCATAATTTTTACCATCATTGATCCGAAAAATTCAAGTAATCCAAAGTCAGTTAGTAAAGGTAATAGTAAACCTGCAAATAAAAATAATGAGAACATCATTGTCACTAAACCGCCATCAGGAGTTAGTAGTAAGCCAGATGTATTATCACTAGTAAAGGCTTCAGGTCCGATTTGGAATAAGTACATAGTTGCAAAAACGACAGCTAACACACGCATGATTGTCCAGAACCAATTAACACGGAAAATTGAATTAATAATTGTGCGTTCTTCCTTTTGTGGAATGAAGTGCACAATAATAGACCCTGCTGCTGCGATTATAAATACAACAAATGCAAACCAGTGAATATATGTAACAACGTTTGCTGAAAGGAAATTCGCTAACATTGCAATGGGCACTTTAATACCGTCTGGAGTGTTAATAGGAACAATGAATAGGATAATTCCAATAACAGACAGAGCAATAAATAGGAACCATGTATATGGTGTGAATTTTTTTGTCATGATGATTACCTCTTTTGTTTTTTATATGTTGAATATTTATACAATATAAAGGCATATTTACAAATTGTCTAGGTGTATTGAGAAAGAAAAAATATTCAGAATTTTTAATATACAACTTGAACTGCTTAGTGTTAGGATGTGGAAAAAACAAGTAATTATTCTTAGGGATTTTTAAGGGAAGAATTGAATAAAAATACACTTTCTGAAAATAAAAAGGCAGGTAAAATATACCTGCCTCAAAAAGTATAAAGAAAATTTTTAGTCGTTAAAAGTATAGAGATAATATGATTCGATATTATACCAACTTTCGCTCATAGGTCTGCCTTCTTCAATACGATGCTTTGTTTCTTCCATCATCCAAGCAGTTTGAGAGTTATGAGCTCGAAGTGCAGCTTCTTTGTCATTTCTAACACTTGCAACATCATGAACAATAGTAGGTTGACCTAATTCAGCTACAGTATTATTTGCAAAGGCAGCCGCATAAATTCGTGGTCGTTGTTGTTTATCCATACGACGTACGGCTTCAACTACAGCACGAGCAGTGGCTTCATGATCTGGGTGAACTGCGTATCCTGGGAAGAATGTAATGATTAAGGATGGATTTAACTCATTAATTAAATCTGTTACTAGTTTAACCATTTTTTCATCATCTTCAAATTCTACTGTTTTATCACGGAATCCCATCATACGAAGATCTTCGATACCCATTGCTTCGCAAGCAGCGATTAATTCCTTCCTGCGAATTTCAGGAAGGGACTCTCTTGTTGCAAACGGTGGGTTACCGAGATTACGTCCCATTTCTCCAAGTGTTAAACAAGCATATGTAACGGGTACTCCCATATTTCGATAAAGTCTAATTGTTCCCGCAGAAGAAAATGCTTCATCATCTGGATGAGGGAAAACAACTAACACATGTCTTTCAGGTTGTAATGTCATTGCTTCATCACTCCTTAATAAGAAAATGGCGTTTCACTAATTTCAAGTGCAACGGCAAGTTTTCCAGTATAGTCAAGGCCGGCCATTAGTAGGCGCCCTTGTTCATCCAGTTCATAATGCGTAATCCCTTGTGCGTAAACCCAACCATGCTCCATTTTTAAACCAACACGATGAGGGGTGTCACCTACAATTTTACCTAATTCATAGCGAATTTTGACATTGCGAATAAAAGCCCCTGCATTAAAAACTTTTTCATCGAAATGAGATGCGTATGACCCATTTGTCGTTTCTAAATGAATATAGACGTCTTTGTTCGCAAAAGAATTAAGCAATTCTTGGAGCTCATCAATTTGTACTTCCTTCATTCCTAATTCTCCTTTCCACATCTATGTATTAAATAGTATAGTAAAAAACTTGAATTAATGAAAAGAAAAAGCAAAGTGATTGCCTGAAAATTTATTTTTAGACAATCACTTTGCGACGAGGATGGTGACATCTTGATGTGAATACCGCAGGAGCACAAGATTTTGAAACCTATTTACTAACAAGTAATTTTTCTCTTGATACTCCGTGAATTTCCAATTACTAAATTTCGTTAATTGTTACTTCAGGTGCACCTAAGCGAGGTTTAGCACCATGATATACAGGACCTACATATTGATTTAATTTCCAACCGTGTTTTATAGCAGCAGCAACAAATTCTTTTGCTTCAAATACAGCATCTTTCACACTCAATCCATTTGCTAAGTTAGCGGTAATACTTGCTGCAAATGTACAACCAGCACCATGGTTATAAGTTGTTTCTACTTTAGCTGTTTCAAGTAAATAGAATTTTTCACCATCATAGAATAAGTCCACTGCTTTTTCTGTTTGCAGTGCACGGCCACCTTTAATGACAACGTTTTTTGCACCAAGTGCATAAATTTTTTCAGCAGCAATTTTCATTTCATCAATTGTTTTCGGAGTGCCAGTACCAGCTAATTGACCTGCTTCAAAAAGATTTGGTGTTGCGACCAATGCTTGTGGAAGAAGGAATTCAATCATTGCGCCCACTGTACCAGGGTTTAATACTTCATCTTCACCTTTACACACCATAACTGGGTCAATAACGACGTTTTTTACACCAGAAGCTTGAATTGCTTCACCTGATGTTTGGATCACTTCCTCAGTTGATAACATACCAGTTTTTAACGCATCGATTCCTGTTGAGAAGGCTGTTTTCAATTGTGCTTTTAAAACATCGATAGGTAATGTATAGACGCCGTGGTTCCAATTGTTGTCTGGATCCATTGTCGCAATAACTGTTACCGCAGCCATACCGTAAGTATTATGTTCCTCAAAAGCTTTTAAGTCTGCCTCTAATCCAGCTCCACCAGAAGCATCAGATCCGGCAATTGTTAATGTTTTTTTCAAAGTCATTTACATCGAACTCCTTTAGTACGTATTATCTATCAATGTAACATTGAGTATACTGAATAACTGACTTTGTATAAATAGTCAGGAAATGAAAATTGTTAGTGGTCAGTCACAATTGCGTCATTAGGTGCAATTCAAATTATATGACACGTATTTAGTGATAGGTGAGCTAGTTACTTTAATAATAGATGAACATATTTATATAAATGGAAATAAAAACATTTTATTCTTTTATTGAATTTATGTACTATATCAAGTACCGTGGAAGATAGAGGTGTACTGTATGTGGAAAGAATTCGACAACAATTGGCGAGAAATTCTTGGCGAGGAAATGAAGAAAACATATTATCAAGATTTAAGAAAATTTGTAGCTGAGGAGTACAAAACAAAAACGGTTTACCCACCTATAGAAGATGTAATGAATGCCTTTGAATCAGTTGACTACCTAGATGTGAAAGTAGTCATTTTAGGACAAGATCCATATCATGGTCCGGGACAAGCACATGGCATGTGTTTTTCAATAAAAAAGGGGGTTGCACATCCTCCGAGTCTACGAAATATTTTTCAAGAGTTACATAATGATATAGGATGTCCAATTCCAAAGGACGGCTATTTAATGAAATGGGCTTTGCAAGGGGTATTCTTATTAAATACTGTTTTAACTGTACGTCAAGGTGAAGCAAATTCTCACAAGGGTAAAGGCTGGGAGAAATTCACAGACGCCGTAATAGAAAAGTTAGCAATGAGACAGGACCCCATCCAATTTGTTCTGTGGGGAAAACCTGCACAATCAAAACAAAACATTATTAAACAAATAGGTCCCCACCATGCTATCCTCCAAGCACCACATCCAAGTCCATTAAGTGCATATAGAGGTTTCTTTGGCAGTAAGCCATTTTCTAAAATTAATAGTCAGCTAGCAATATGGGGAAAACAACCTATTGATTGGACTTTATAGATAATAAGATTATGTACAAAAAAGAATCATTACCATTTCTATATGATGATTAAATACTCTAAAAGTAGGAGGGAAGTTAGATTGCGTGTGAATTGTTTTCAATGTCAGTATTTCAAAGTAACATGGGATCAAAATAATCCTAGGGGATGTTCAGCCTATCAATTTAAAACGAAACAACTTCCTTCAGTCGTAGTTAAACAATCTTCAGGTATGGAGTGTATGCATTTTGTACAAAAAAGACAGGAGGTAAAACGATGATATCCTTTCAAACATTACTAGAAGAAATGGAAAAGCATATAAGGTATGCGAAGGAAGCAAAATCAAATCAACAAGCTCGTGAACACCTAATTGCTATCCGTGCTTTATGCGATGTAGGACTAGTAGAACAAAATTCTAACAATACTGTGACAACTGCAAATTTAGAAGAAAATATAAGCTTACAACCGGTACAATTAAAGAATACAACATTATCGTCATCTAATAAAATACGAGAAGATGGTGCTAATGGGGATTCTATTTTTGATTTTTAATAAATTAGTAAACTATAGAAATTGAGGGAAGTATGTATGAAAGGTTCAATTATATCAGGCGCTATTCATGGATTTCTTGTAGTAGCGTTAGGGGCATTCGGAGCGCATGGTCTTAAAGCGATTTTAGATGATTACAGTATTGATATATGGAATACAGCTGTTCAATATCAAATGTTTCATGCCACAGCAATATTAATAATTGGGGTACTAATGAGTACTAAAGTGTTCGGAAACGTTCCAACTTTAAAATGGGCTTCTATATTTATGAATTTCGGAATTGTCTTTTTTGCAGGAAGCTTATATGTCCTAGCCCTCACTGGCATTAAAGTGTTAGGAGCAATTACACCAATTGGTGGGGTACTATTCCTAATAGGTTGGGTTTTAACTATTGTAACAGTTATTAAACATGCAAAATAATATTTTCAAAACCGCATCTATTTAATGGTGTGGTTTTTTTAGTTTCACAACAATTGAAGTAATCTAATATTTTTCTGCAATAGTTTTCGGAAAAAACTGTCAACTTTTGATATAATAGTTAAATAAATTAAATGCATTATGATCGCGAGGGGATATATATGAAGATTGGTAAGAAATTGGGTGTATCGTTTTACTCTTTAATTGCTTTGATGTGTATATCTGTAGGAATAAGTTTTTTTAACTTAACAATAATTGAATCGAAAATAGAAGAAGCATTGGAGCATCGTGTTTCTCAAATTCTTATTGCTGAAGACATGCGCTATGCAGTAACAAATCAAAGTTCATCTATAAGAGAGTATATAATCGGTGGGTCATTAAGTGCAAAAGAGAGATTAGCTCAGTATCAAAGTGACTTTGATATAAATGTTAAAGAATTAAACGGTTTAGTTCAAAGCGAAACGATGAAAGGCTATTTAAATGAAATCAATGCCTTAGAAGAAGATGTTAAACGTAATATTGAGTTAGCTTTAAATGCAGTGGAAGAAGGAAGAACACAGCAGGCTATCATGATTGTTTCAAACCAATTGAATACAGGTAATGTCAATTTGGCTGAGGCCATCTCAGGTATGATTGAGTATCAAACACAACAGCTAAATGAAATAAATCAAGAAACTGATGCTGCAATTATTACTTCAAAAACGGTTTCAATCGTAGTATTGATTGTTAGTTTAATTGTTGGATTGTTGCTCATTATCAATGTACGAAGAAAAATATCGAAGCCATTAAAAACAGTCGCAGTCTCAGTTGAAAATATTTCTGCGGGTGACTTAACAATTCAAGATTTAAATATTGAATCGAAAGATGAAATCGGACAACTGGCTAGAGCAATCAATACAATGAAAAATAATTTAAAAGGTTTAGTTCAAAATTTACAAGATAATGCAGAACATTTAAGTGTGGCGGCTCAACAATTAAGTGCGAGTACCGAGGAAATATCAGCATCCACAGAGGATGTAACAAAAAGAGTCAATACTACAGCTCAGATAGTAAAAGAGAGCGCTACAGCCGCAGTAGAAAGTGCAAATGCAATGGAGGAAACGGCAGCTGGTGTCGGCAGAATTTCAGAATCGACACAAACTTTACATTCGTCATCTATTGAAGCAAGTGAAACAGCAAGTCACGGTGAAACTATTATACGTCAGGCAGAAACACAGGTGGAGACGATTAATTCATCCACGATAACCGTCAATAATCTTGTTAAAAAACTAAACAAACAAACGGATGAGATTGAAAAAATTTCTCGAGTCATAACAGAAATTACAGAACAAACGAACTTACTTGCCCTTAATGCTGCAATTGAAGCAGCGAGAGCTGGAGATCATGGTAAAGGCTTCGCTGTAGTTGCTAACGAGGTAAGGAAACTTGCAGAAGAGTCAAAAGAATCAGCAAGTCAAATTGTATCACTTACACTGGAAATAAAAAAAGACACGAACGATGTCACAGAAGCAGTTTCTAATTCTATTGCTTCTGTAAAAGATGGAGTTAAGATAATAGGAGAAGCAGGGGACTCGTTCTCAAACATTGCTTTAGCGGTAGAGAACATGAAAGAGCAGATTGCGGAAATTTCGGTTATCTCAGAACAAATATCCGCAAGTGCCCAAGAAGTATCGGCTTCAGTTACAGAAATATCAAATGGCTCCACTGCTTCAGCAAATGATGTTGAAACAGTTGCCGCCTCAATTGAAGAACAATCTGTAATAATTGGTCAAGTCAATCAAGTTGCGGTTGAATTAAGTGATAAAGCATCATCTTTACAAATGGAAATCCAAAAGTTTAAAATTTAATAATTATATATTAAAACCCACTTCATTAACTAATATGATAATGAAGTGGGTTTTATTAAGTATCTATTGCCGAGTGGAAGTATTCGGATTAACGATAGATCCTTGATGTAAATAAGTAATAGCTTCATCAAATTCAGCGAAGTCAAAATAAATCATTGGGAATAAAAAGTAATGATTTGTTTGTAATTCACGAATAATCGCATGATCTCGACCGGCCTCAACAATATTACCACGAACTCTAACTGTGTTTCCTTCTTTTCCAGGAGCATCTGCAGTTGGAACTGTAAACCAGAAGTTACCAACCTTACCGCGGTTTAAACGTAAAATGTTTTCTATATAGGACTCTTCACCTCTTAGGAATGAAGGTGCAGCAGAAGGTGACATTGTAGTACCACCACTAATTGCTGGAGGAGTCATTTGTTGTGTTTGATTAAGTGGTTGATTTTGATTCGAGAATTGTGTGTTAGGAGTAAAGGGTTGTTGCTGAACATTAGGATTCCAATAATAATATGCCAACCAAAAACATCCTTTCAATTTTGAAATTTAAATTCAATTTCTAGGCAAACGCCTAGATCTGGGGCAAAGAAACAACAATGCAATAAAACGACCAGAATTCAATGATTATACTATCCGAGAAGGATAGTCACTGTAGGTATGAAAAACCATAGAACTCGATTGTAGGGAGTAAACCGTTCTCCATTGATGACACTTCGTGTTAAAGCCTAGTGAAGTTGCCTTTTGAAACTTTAAATCCACCAGGTTGTGGAATGTCAATTGTTCAACTGTTTTGCCACTTTTAAATTCAGACAGTTCTTGAACGGACTCGATTCACCCCTACATTATTGACTAAAAGTATCCCGAAATCCATCACCTTCTGCTTCAGTACGCATAAGCCATGCATGGAGACTACTTTGAGTGTGAATTACTGAAATTACTGCGACCTTCCATACCTCCTCAAAATAATATATGCAACAGTATATGTTTCAGAATAAAAAATGATAAAAATGTAGAAAATTGTATTGCTATGACGTAAAAAATACTAAAAAGTAGTAGGTTTGGCGTATAAATAACTATGCAAATCAATACAATGAAAATAACAAGCAGACGTCATTTAGTACTTTTAGCTAGTGTGGTAAGCACTATAGTGATGGGGTACTTGTTTAAGAAAATAATAGGGGTTGGTTAAAATGCAATTAGGTACTTGGGTAGCGATTATTATAAGTGCAGTTATTGCTTTTATTGTAGGGGATTTTTATAATCAACCATTACATTGGTACTTATTTATTTTAATCATATTCATTGGTTTTTTTATTAATACAATCATATTAATATTGAAGGCTAACGATGAACAAAAATAGTGACTGGCATTAAATATTAACCAGTCACTATTTTTATCGTTTTATTTTATGGATAAGAAATTAACTAAACTATCATTGTCTAGTATATTCCCAACTAAAAATTCACCGAATTCTCCGTAACGTGCTGACACCTCGTCGAAACGCATCTCGTAGACAATCTTTTTGAATTGAAGCATATCATCAGAGAACAAAGTAACTCCCCATTCATGATCGTCTAACCCTACAGAACCCGTAATGTATTGTTTAACTTTACCTGCATAAGTACGGCCAATCATACCGTGAGAATGCATTAATTTACGACGTTCATCCATTTGTAGCATATACCAGTTATCATTACCCTCGCGACGTTTGTCCATAGGGTAGAAACAAACATATTTCGTACGTGGTAACTCAGGGTATAGACGAGCACGAATATGTGGGTTTTGATAAGGATCTTCATCTGAACCTTTAGCTAAATAGTTAGAAAGTTCTACTACAGAGACATATGAATACGTAGGTACAGTAAAGTCTGCAATAGCAAGTTTATTAAACTCTGCTTCCAACTGTTGTAATTCTTCTGGTGTTTCGCGAAGAATCATTAACATGAAATCTGCTTTTTGTCCAAGGATAGAATAGAAAGCATGAGAGCCCGTTTTGGCAACATGTGCCTCGTTTAGCTTTTCTAAGTATTGTATAAACTCATTTACAGCTTTAGTACGTTCTTCATCAGAAACTAATTTCCAAGAAGTCCAGTCAATTGCACGAAAATCGTGTAAACAGTACCAACCGTCTAATGTCATTGCTGCTTCATTCATTATAAGAACACTCCTTCTAATTGATTAACATTTTCAATTACATCTTAGCATAAAAACAAAAATTTTCCTTGACTCGAATGCTACAAATTGGTGAATTTCACGAATTCGTCAATAGTGTGCCCACTTTTCTTCAAAAAGTAAAACGTGTATGCTTGAGGAAAAGAAATATAAATTAAAGTGTTTGGAGATTTAAATAAATGAATGAGTTGTTAACTAGTAGAAGTTGGAGATTTATAGATCAATCTATAAGCGCTATTCAAAGAACACCACTTGAATCCTTTGCAATGGATGATACACTTTGCTATCTAGTAGGGCAAGGTATGAGTGAATCTACAATAAGAACTTGGGTTCATGACAGTACAGTTGTGTTAGGTATTCAAGATCATAGACTTCCCTTTGTCCAAGAAGGTATTGAACTATTAAAACGCAAGGGTTATCAATCTATTGTCCGGAATTCTGGTGGACTTGCGGTAGTATTAGACCCAGGAGTTCTAAACATTTCCCTCGTATTATGTGAGAAAGGGCACTCGATAAGTATAAACAGTGGATATGAGGCGATGGTTGATTTAGTTAAAAAACTATTCCCAGAAGTGGCGAATAAAATAGAAGCCTATGAAATTGAAGGATCTTACTGTCCAGGTTCCTATGATTTAAGTATAGACGGCAAAAAGTTTGCTGGAATTTCACAACGAAGACTTCGTCAAGGAATTGCCGTGCAAATTTATTTATGTGTTGAAGGAAGTGGTAGCGAACGAGCTGAGCTTATACGTGATTTTTATCAAATTAGCTTAAAAAATGAACAAACAAAATTCAAGTACCCGCAAATTCAACCTTCTGTAATGGCGTCTTTAAGTGAATTGTTGAATGAAGAATTAACAGTTTTTGATATCATCATACGTCTACAAAACTTCATGGAATCAAATGGGGATATGAAACGACAATCATTAAATGATGAAGAAATGGCATATTATTCTTCTTATTTACAACGAGTCTTAGAACGTAACGAAAAAATGCTTAATCGTTAAATGCTGACCATAAAAATACTATCAGTAAAACTAAAAACACGTGGAAGTGCTTAATGAGGCACATCCACGTTTTCTTTTCCACTTTCATTTACATTAGTAGAATAATTTGCGACTAGATTGCCGTTTTTCTCCATTTTAAAGACTGGGGCAATGCGTTGTTCATCTTCTTCTAATGTCACTAATCTACGAGCGCGATTCATAATTTGAACGAATTGCTCGTAGTCATCACGAATCTCTTTATTTTCAGTTTCAAGTTGTTTAATCTTTCTCTCTAGTTCTTTCATTTTCTCTGTTGCTGCATTCGCAATTTGACGCCATTTAGTAGCTTCATTGTCAGAACCGCTATTATGTTGTAAACGAAGTAAGTATGCTATAACAATATCTAAATTTAAGGCAGATAGAGGAATAGATTTTGTCTCTTCATTGCTAGGTGTATTAGGTAGTAAATAAACACCTTGGTTACGGCGTCTACCATTCATGCCTAATACTCGCATTCTCTCTTTTCTTTCCTTTTTCGCTTCTGCTAGTTCCTTCTCATATAAACGACGTACTACAGCGTTCCATCGAAAACCACATGCAGCTGCTGTGCGATTTAATGCATCTCCAGCTTCCTCAAAAGCATTTAATTGAGTACTACCTTCTTTTACGTGACGTAATACTGCTTCGGCAAGTAATTCATCATTTTCTTTTAGCCAAGCATCTTGTCTTATTTTGACCATAGTTTAAACCTCCTGCGATGTTAATAGTTTTTATCTGTTCATAATATATAGTCGCCAATAAATTAGAAAAATATTCATATTTATAATTTTAATAGTAAAAATATTTCAATTTATTAGTGAAATATTTTTAAGACCTTCGTTGGAAATAGCAGTATTATGCTTGAATGTATAGTTCTGAATAGGCTAAAATATCATTTAGATTACAAATAGCTTCTTAAATGCCTAGTTGAATGTCTTTTCTACGAAATAGATTATACCTTTACAATAATCTATCTGTTTAACAAGGCATGAAAATTCCATAATATTAAATTGAATTTCAATATAGAAAGGGTTGTTGACGTAATGGCAAACACTTTTCACGTTTGCGATGAATGTCAGGCCGTTAATTTAAAAACGTTAATTCCAAAATTAAAAGAATTAGATCCAGAAGCAACGATTGAAATTGGCTGTCATTCATATTGCGGACCTGGTCGTAAAAAGACATTTACTTTTGTAAATGGGCGACCTGTAGCTGCTTTAACTGAAGAAGAATTAATGGAAAAAGTAATAGCGAAATTAAAAGGATAACAACTAAAAAGATATACAAACACTAAAGGCTGTCTCGTTAAAACAGGAGATAGCTATTTTTATTATTAATAAACAGGATATAGCATAATTTAAGTGTCTATTAAAACATGATTAAAGATAATTGGAACTATGAATTGATGATGATAGATAGTAAGTGAAAATAGATGCAAAGTCACATATAATGAAAGGGAGATTATGGGAAGTTAGAGAGGTGCGGATACAGTGAAAGAATATGCAAATACTAAATTAGCAGAAGAAAAAGTATTTAAAGATCCTGTACACCGTTATGTTCATGTGCGAGATCAAGTGATTTGGGATTTAATTGGCACAAAGGAGTTTCAAAGATTACGTAGAATTCGACAATTAGGAACAACTTATCTAGTATTCCATGGAGCTGAGCATAGTCGGTTTAATCATTCTCTTGGTGTTTATGAAATCGTTCGTAGAATCGTTGACGACGTATTTCGTGGACGTCCAGAATGGGATGAAGGAGAACGTCTCGTTATCTTATGTGCGGCGTTGTTACATGATTTAGGTCACGGGCCTTTTTCACATGCGTTTGAAAATGTATTTCTTACCGATCATGAATACTTCACGAGGCAAATATTGTTAGGTAATACTGAAGTAAATGGTGTTTTACGCAGAGTAGCCGATGATTTTCCTGAAAAAGTGGCACAAGTTATTGAAAAAAAATATCCGAATGAGCTGGTAGTAAGTTTGATATCAAGCCAAATAGATGCAGATCGAATGGACTATCTCCAGCGTGATGCTTATTATACCGGTGTAAGCTATGGACACTTTGATATGGAGAGAATTTTACGTGTCATGCGACCTCGAAAAGGGCAAGTCGTCATCAAATCTAGCGGTATGCATGCTGTAGAAGATTACATCATGTCTCGCTATCAAATGTATTTGCAAATCTATTTTCACCCTGTGTCTCGGAGTGCAGAGGTATTATTAAAGAATATATTAAAAAGGGTTAAACAATTAAATGATGATGGATACCCGTTTATCCATGAACCATCACATTTTAAATGTTTCTTTGAACAGAACATCACAGTAGAAGAATATCTTTCACTAGACGAATATATTCTAATCACATATTTTCATTATTGGTCAAAAGAGAAGGATGAAATATTAAGTGATTTATGTCAAAGATTCATTCATCGTAAACTGTTTGGTTATACGACGTTGAACCCTGTAAAAGAGCCTGAAAGATATAACACATTAAAGAAACTCCTCTCTCAAAGTGGAGTGAATTTAGAGTACTATTTATATCATGATTGTACATCAGACTTACCATATGATTTTTACCGTCCAGGAAATGATAGCCCCCGTATTCCAATATTTTTAGAAATGCCAGATGGGGAAATTCGAGAACTCTCTCAAGAGTCAACACTGGTTGATGCCATCGCAGGGCGTAATAAAATGGATCATAAAGTTTATTATCCGAAAGAAATACTTGAAGATGAATCTATTGATATAGGAATTCGAGAAGAATTAAAAACCTTGTTAAACCTTTAATTTATTTCTAGATAAAGAAGGAGACCCTTAAAAGTTACATAGGGTCTCCTATTTACATCCTTATTTATCGCTTGCGCGTACACCAGCTTTTGCATAATGATTTTTAGACATTTCCTCGATAACAATTGTAACAGCTTCTGGTGGAGCGTCTACTGTTTCAACAACCGCTTCGGTAACTCTTTCAACTAAAGCTTTTTTTTGCTCATCTGTACGACCTTCAAGTAATTTTACAGTAACGATTGGCATGGGGTATCCTCCTTAGTGGATATATTTAGTGTATATTATTTATAATAGGCTTAAATGGAGGGATTTACAATGACGAGTGAAGAAAAACCAAAACAAAAAATCGGTTTTACAATCATAAAAAATGACCCAACGGATGGACATAAAGGATTTGGCATTGGCTCATTGTCTTTAGAGAATGTAACACCGCTATTTATCGATATTGAAGAAAAAAATGCATTTATTGATATTGGTGCTATGCATGCAAAAAGTGCAGTAGAAAAAGGTATCAAATTTACAACAGATAGGGCCGATTCTGAAGGTGGGAAGCCATATTGGCTTGTTTGGATAACAATCGATTTCAAAGAAGATGGTCCTTATTTTGCAGGTGTTACTGCTTGTGAAATGGTTGTAAATAGGGAAAAAAGACGTGGATATAAAATTTTAGCTGACCATGTAAATAAAATGGACAAATCGATGAAGCGAAAAATATTAGTCGATTTTATGGATGATTCCTCTAAACAAGTATTAGCTGAGTTTTTACAATCGCATAATAAAGAGATGTGGGACCGAAGTGTTCAACAATTAAAAGAAGATTTAGCTGTAATCTAAATTAGTCATTATCGTGATATAACTTGAGAACAAGCGAATAACTTATTTGTCAATAATTATTGACCGAAAAGTAATGGAATAGTGAACAAAGTGTGACAGTTAACTTTTGAGTTTAATCATTTATTGAAAGTGAGTTTGAAAAAAAGTACACTAGGCATATAGCTCAAATAGTAGCTAGGACACCTTGGCGTAACGAAAGCTATGAGAGCTATGCGGCATTTGGACATTCCCAAGACAAATGCCCCATGTTTCTCATACTTTCAAACGCCATAAAAAAGCTCTCTCTTGCTACGGAACTCATTTTCCGGGTAAGAGAGAGCTTTTTTCATTTTACTAGTATTTAAAAACTAAAAACTAAATCTGTTTGTAAATGCTTCAAATTGGAATAAATCGAATAAGTCATACCATTCTTCGTTTTCAAAAAGAGAACATTTTTCTGTTGGGACATCTTCTGTTTTCATATAGACAAGTCGTTGTTTTGGACAAGCATCTGTTGCTAGTTTTCCTGATTCAATATCAACGACAACACCTTCGATTCCTTGAGGTACATTAAAGGTTTCATTTTCTTTCCCTTTGTTTATCGTCTCCATAAAATCAATCCATACTTGTTTCGATGCTGCCATGTCTTCTTGTACAGATAATGTTTTCCCTTGGTCATAGCCATTCCAGACGCCGGCAGTAACACTTGGAGAATAGCCGACTAACCATTGATCACTTAATGTGGAGCCCGATTTAGCTGCATAAGTTTGTGTCATACGTGGTCTTAATGATACACCAGTTGCAGGCGAGTAATCATTGAATACAGGGTCAAAAATACCTGTCATCATTTGAGTTAGTAAAAAAGCATCTTGTTGACTAATTATTTGTTCATTAGTAGGGCCATCAAATTTGTACACTACTTCACCTGTTTCGTCTTTAATTTCAAGAATGGTTGTAGCCTGACGTTTTTGTCCGTAAGCTGCAATTGTATTATAGGCACTTGTTAGATCATATAGTGATGTTTCTGTCGTCCCTAATGCAACAGAAGGATTATCTTGCTCTGAATAATTCAAGTCAAAGCGTTTTAGCATATCACGGAATTTATCATGACCAATTTCCTGTAATGTTTTTACAGCATAGATATTGTCCGAAATAGCCAATGCCTGTGCCATTGACATAGCGCTATCTGCGAATTGCCCGTTTACGTTTTTAGGTTTATACGTAGATCGTCCATTATCATAGGTAAAGATCGTTTCTCCAACTTCTAAGTAAGTTAAAGGCGAAAAACCTTGTTCTAACGAAGCTGCATATAAAATTGGTTTAATGGAAGATCCAGGCTGACGCACAGCTTGAGTTACTCGGTTGAAGGAGCTTTGACTATAATCTCGGCCACCAACTAATGCAGTCACTTGACCAGTGTCAACATCCATACTAACGAACCCAACTTGTAGCTCGCTTTCTGGCATATTACTTGCAATTGCTTCTTCAGCTGCTTTTTGATGAGCTTGATTTAGTGTGGTTTTAATTGTCCATCCACCTTCACGAATACTTAAGCCTTTTTCCTCTAATATTTGTGTAGCTTCTTGCCAAACCGTATCTAAGAAATAAGGGGCGATAGAGTGTGCGACCCATTCGTCATTTTTTAATACAATTTGTTGAGATAATGCACGTTCTTTTTCTGCTGTGTTAATTTTATTTTGTTCTTCCATCAAACTTAAAATTAACTGCTGACGGTTTGAAGCTTTTTCAAAGTCTTGGATAGGTGAATATATACTTGGTCCTTTAGGGATACCTGCTAACATTGCAGATTCTGCTAAAGTTAAGTCACTAGCCGATTTACTAAAATAATACTGGCTTGCGGCTTCTACGCCGTACATGCCGTGACCATAGTTAACCGTATTTAAGTAACCTTCTAATATTTCATCTTTTGAATAAAAAATTTCTAGTCTATACGCATATAGTGCTTCATTTATTTTTCTCGACCATGTTTTATCGAGTGTTAGATAGAGGTTACGTGCAAGTTGTTGGGTAAGTGTACTTGCGCCTTCAGCCATACTTTGAGTTTTAATATCTGTAATAATCGCACTGACAATGCGAGAAAAATCAAAGCCGCTATGTGAGTAAAAATCTTTGTCTTCAACTGCTATTGTAGCGTCAATTAAATAAGGTGATATTTCTTCAAGGTCAACCCAGTATCGACGTTCAGAAGTATAGTAATCGCCAATTTTATTGCCATTACTGTCTAAGAAGACAGATGCTTTTGGTATTGTTAGAGGTGGAGCCCCTGCAATTTGTGCATAAATTCGTAATGACAAAAGCGCTACAGTCATAGCACAGATGATTCCGACAAAAGATAGGATCGATATTTTTAACCATTTTTGCCGTTTCTTTTTACGAAAATAGCTTTGTCTCTTCAACCTTATTCACCTCATTTTTTCCAATTAACATTAGTATAGACTTCTATACTTCGGTTTAATCGGTAATATATTCAAAAAAACGGATGTGCTTTGTTATCTGCTACAACTTGTTTCAACGATGAACAAAGCTTAATAGTGCGATTTATGACAACAGCATTGTGCCTTTTGGTTCTGGCTTTATCGCAAAAAAAGAGCTATGAGCAACATTGTGTTCTACTTAAGTTAATGTTTTACTTGATACGGTTTCTAGAAAAATATCTCTTTCTTATCGGTTAAAAAAGCTCTATACTTTTTTCCGGAAAGCAATTTCTCAATTTTGCGGATATCTGGAAAAAAACATATTCTTTAAAGAATTATCGCAAGAGTAAATGAGTTACTAAGACTCAAATTGTAACAAAATATACGAAACATATCGAAATAAAGTTTCAGAATAGCTCTTATTCGTAATTTTCAGGTAACTCCCAGTGCTTTTAGTAAGTTTTTTTGATAATACTTTTTAGGTTTCCAATTCCAATTTGAAACGCTGATTTGTAATATAAGAAATGGAGAATAGGGAAAAGTATTGTAGTAGAAGTTTGTTTGTAAAATAATAATAGTAGGTGATGTGAAATGAGATTCGACGAAACTTATTCAGGAAATGTATTTATTAAGAGTCATCCAAATTACGAGGAATCAAAAGCAGTATTGTATGGAATGCCGATGGATTGGACGGTAAGCTATCGTCCAGGTTCACGTTTTGGTCCTGCTAGAATTCGTGAAGTATCAATTGGGTTAGAGGAATATAGCCTATATTTAGACCGTGAGTTAGATGATGTGAAATTTTTTGATGCGGGAGATATTCCACTTCCTTTTGGAAATCCAGAAAAATCACTAAAAGAAATTAAAGAATTCGTGAGAAAAGTATTAGCGGATGGGAAAGTTCCGATTGGTATGGGAGGAGAGCATTTAGTTTCTCTTCCTGTTATGGAAGCTGTTTACGAAAAATACAACGACTTAGCGATTATCCATTTTGATGCTCATACTGATTTACGTACGGATTACGAAGGGGAGCCTTATTCGCATGCAACACCAATCCGTAAAATCGCTGAACATATTGGACCGAAAAATGTATATTCGTTTGGTATCCGTTCAGGGTTGAAGGAAGAATTTGAATGGGCAAAAGAAAATGGTATGCACATTTCACCATTTGAAGTGTTAGAACCGTTAAAAGAGGTATTACCAACCCTTGCAGGCCGCAATGTTTATGTCACAATTGATATTGACGTACTTGATCCTGCACATGCACCAGGAACTGGTACTGTTGATGCTGGTGGAATTACTTCGAAAGAGTTGTTAGCTTCAATCCATGCAATTGCGGGTAGCGGTGTAAATGTCGTAGGATTTGACTTAGTAGAGGTTGCACCCATCTACGATCATTCAGAAATGACGGCTAATACAGCCGCAAAAATTATTCGTGAAATGATATTAGGTTGGGTTAAATAATAAAAGAAGAAATTGCACGAGGATGAAAGTACCTCGTGCTTTTTTATGTTGTAGGGCGTTATTGTCACTATTCGGGGCGGTTAAGATATAAAGTTGGGCGATACTGACACAAATGACAGCGATATTGTCACAAAAAAGGGCTATTCTGACACAAAAGAGTGTGATTTTTTATATCAAATTAACCAAATGTACTACTGTATAAGTTACTTCTTGATTAATCTCATTCAATCGTCCTATAATAAAAAGGTTATAAAAGGAAAGGGAAGTGACCACATCTATGATGGATTTTGAAAAAGAGGTAAACATCAAATTATCATCAACAATTCGCCCGACAGAAGGCGAAGGTGAATCTTACGAACTGTGGTTACAGGGAACCTTTATTCAAAAATCAAAAAAGATGTATTTACGATACGAAGAAGTGTTGGACGGGAAAAATATTCGTACCACTGTGAGAATGAATGATGAAAAAGCGCTAATATTGCGGAGTGGTGGAGTCAACATGAGACTACCGTTTAGCTCAGAACAAAATGAAAATGGCCATTATGAAACGCAATTCGGTACTTTACCGGTTCTAACTAAAACACATCAATTAACTCATGAACATAGTGAACATACCTTGATAAAAGGAACATTCAATGTTAATTATGATTTGATCATCGGCGGTCAATCTGTCGGAGAATATAAATTGGAAATACAATATTCGGAGGGTAAAGCATGAACGCAGTAGAACAATTACAACAATCCATCAAAAATGCATTAGGACAGGCTGTAGCGAAAGCAAATTTAGTTGACGATACAACTGAACTTAACATCCATTTAGAAACACCAAAAGACAAAGCAAATGGAGACTATGCAACAAATCTTGCAATGCAATTAACAAAACTAGCGAAAAAACCACCTCGTGCAATTGCAGAGAGCATCATTGATCATCTTGAAACAGAAGGCACAGATATTGAGAAAGTTGAAATCGCTGGCCCTGGTTTCATTAACATTACTGTGCGTAAAGATTTCTTAGCACAAGTTATCAAGGCTGTAAAAGAACAGGGCGAAAATTATGGACGTTCTACTGCTGGTGCAGGTGAAAAAGTTCAAGTCGAGTTCGTATCAGCCAATCCAACGGGTGACCTTCACTTAGGACATGCTCGTGGTGCCGCATTTGGGGATTCATTGTGTAATGTATTAGATTTTGCTGGGTTCAATGTATCGCGCGAATATTACATTAACGATGCTGGTAACCAAATTAATAACCTCGCGTATTCGTTAGAAGCTCGTTACAAACAAGCTCTAGGAATGGAAGCGGAAATGCCTGAAGATGGCTACCACGGTCAAGATATTATCGACATAGCTGGTAAACTAGCAGAACAATACGGTAGTTCAATCTTAGAAAAATCTGACGAAGAACGTTTCAACTTCTTCCGTGAAAATGGTCTAAAACTTGAACTAGATAAATTAAAAAATGACCTTGCAAATTTCCGAGTGAATTTTGATGTATGGTACTCAGAAACTTCTTTATATCAAAACGGAAAAATCGAAGTTGCATTAGATAAATTAAAAGCTAATGGCCATGTATTTGAAGAAGAAGGTGCAATGTGGTTCCGTTCTACAACGTTCGGTGACGACAAAGACCGTGTATTGAAAAAATCAGATGGATCATTCACTTACTTAACACCAGATATCGCTTACCATGAAGATAAGATACAACGTGGCTTCGATAAATTAATCAACATCTGGGGTGCCGACCACCATGGTTACATACCTCGTATGAAAGCAGCAATTCAAGCACTTGGGTATGACCGTGAAAAATTAGAAGTTGAAGTAATTCAAATGGTTCAGTTATATAAAAACGGCGAGAAATACAAAATGAGTAAACGTACAGGGAACGCAGTAACAATGCGTGATTTAGTAGAAGAAGTGGGATTAGATGCTGTCCGTTACTATTTTGTGAAAACAGCATGTGACTCACATATGGACTTCGATTTAGATTTAGCTGTTTCACAATCGAACGAAAACCCAGTGTATTATGCACAATATGCTCATGCCCGTATTTGTTCTATTTTACGTTCTGCTGAAGAACAAGGATTCGCAGCAACACTCGAAAACTTGAATTTATTGACTGCAGAAAAAGAAGAGGAAGTATTGAAGAAAGTTGGCTCATTCCCACAAGTAGTGGCTGAAGCAGCAAAACACCGTACGCCACATAGAGTTGCGAACTTCATTCAAGAACTTGCAGCAAGCTTCCATAGTTTCTACAATGCTGAAAAAGTCTTAAATCCTGAAAATAAAGAGTTAACGGAAGCACGCTTAGCTTTAATTAATACTGTGCGTGTGACTTTAGCAAATGCGTTACGTTTAATTGGCGTAAGTGCTCCCGAGAAAATGTAATACACTATTTGCCAAACCAGTCTCTAGCCGAGGCTGGTTTTTTGTTTTAAATAAGCTTCAAGTAAGTTCAAAAGATGCAACGAAGATTATGTTCCTATTTTGAAACATACAGGTGAAACACAACAAAAGATTGGTAATAATGAATTATTTACATGGATTTATAATAAATTATATTAAACCTATAAAAAAACTTTGAATTAACTATTGACGTATGCAAAATAAGGAAGTAAAATCATTTTTAACAAATTGTCCGACTTTTCCTATTATTCAAGTGGGAATTAGTCGATGTAACGGAAAAGGAGGATTTGCGGAATATGAAAGAACTATTTATTAAAAGTGAACAACAAAAAATATGGCTCGAAAAATTAGCAACTTTAGAAAATACATTTAAAAATAACGCAAGACAAATTGATGAAGAATCAAGCTTTCCAAGTGAACATATTCAAGCACTACGAGAGATTGGGTATACAAAAATAACATTGCCAAAAAAACTTGGTGGGGACGGATTTAACATCTACGAAGCGATTGCACTTCAAGAAACATTAGGTAGTTATGATGGTAGTACTGCCCTTGCAACTGCATGGACATTGCTTACTGTTGGAGAGCTTTTTGAAAATAAATATTGGGAAACGTCAAAATTAGATTCATTTGCAAAAGCGGTAGAACGAGGTGCAATAATTAACCGTGCTGTAAGTGAAGCAGCAACAGGAAGTCCAATTCGAGGAGGACGCCCAGGAACACAAGCGGTTCGTGAAGGTAACAAATGGGTCATTAATGGTCGGAAAAGTTATACTACTGGCTCACTAGAACTTGATTATTTCTTAACATCTGCATGGATTGAAGAAAAAGAGAAAGTGGGCTTCTTCTTAATTCATAAAGATACGGAAGGATTATCGATTGATGAAACATGGGATGTTATTTCCATGCGCGGAACAGGTAGTCATGACTTAGTGCTTAACAATGTCGTAGTTGATGAGTCAGACCTGGTAGAACTCCCAACATACAATACAGGCTTTAAATTGAATGGTTGGTTATTGCTAATCCCAGCTACATATTTAGGTATCGCACAAGCAGCTCGTGATTACGCATTAAGATTTGCAAATACGCACTCACCAAATAGCATTAAAGGTACAATCGCAACTCTACCAAATGTTCAAAGTTTACTAGGTGAAATTGAATTAGAACTCGCGACTGCTCGATACACATTATATGGAGCTGCTCAAAATTATGTTGAACTAAAACAAAAGGAATCCGAAGGGTACACACTTACTGAACTTGAAGGCACAATGATCGTCAATGCAGTTAACACTGCAAAGTATGTAGCAACAAATGCTGCTTTAAAAGTAGTTGATAAGGCAATGCGTGTAGTTGGAGCAAAAAGCTTACAGCGTAGCAACCCACTACAACGTTATTATCGCGATGTACGTGCAGGTCTTCACAATCCACCTATGGATGACATTACTATTAATAAATTAGCGGAATTAGCGTTAAAACTAGACGAAAACAAAGGAGAACAACCATTATGAAATTCAATCGATTATTAAAATTTGCTGCTGTAGGTTTTGCTTCCATCTCAATTTTAGCTGCTTGCGGAAATGGAGGAAATGAGCAATCTGCTTCAGCAACAACGACTGAAGATGGTCAAGAAGTACGTATTGTTAAAGTTGCATACGATCAGGCAAGTAAACCAATGACTTACATTGATGAAAACGGAAATGCTACGGGCTATGACGTAGAAGTTATGAAACTGGTAGATGAACTTTTACCAGAATATCAGTTTGAATACGTAGGTACGACTAGTGATGACCTATTAATTGGTGTAGAACAAGGGAAATACCACGTAGGTGTAAAAAATGCATTCTATACGGAAGAACGTGCTCAAAAATTCATATACCCACAAGAATTCCTAGGCCTTAGTAGCGCTGGTCTTGTGTTGAAAAAAGAAAATGAAAACATTAAAAATTTAAGCGACTTTGCTACAGCAGGTATGACGCTAGCGCCAATCGCAGCTAACAACGCACAATATACAGTAATTGCTGAATATAACGAGGCAAACCCTGATAACCCGGTAAAACTTCAAGCAGGTGAAGAGTTCACAGTAGACGTTGTTCAATGGGTAAACGAGGGTCGTGTAGACGGTGGAGTCATTATCGAAGGTGCGTTTAAAGGGCAAGTGTTAGATGAAAACGGTCCTTACTATAACTTAAAAGATGAAGTCGTTTATAACGAATTTGCAGTGATTAGAACATGGCCATTATTTAACAAGAATGAGCAAGAATTTGCTGACGCTTATGACAAAGCGGTAGCACAATTAAAAGAAGAAGGTAAATTAAGAGAATTGAGTACTGAATTCTACGGAAGAGATTTATTTGAAGTATTAGATCAAGTAGAACGTTAATTCGGAAAAGGGAAGGGCTGCGAGCGGTCAATTTGCTTGGGGCCCTTTTATCTTATGAAAAATAGATGGCTAATAGAGAATTTTTCATTGCAGGGAAATGTAGACTAATAGCCGCTATCTATCTATTAAAATAATGAATTATAGAATATAAGGGTAATAGAAAGTGGTGATATAGGATGGAAAAATATTTTGATATCAATTATCTTTGGACGGCACTTCCTCAATTATTACCGTTTTTATGGATCACTTTATTCGTTGCTGCGTTAGCTGTTATTTTTGGAACATTACTTGGGTTAATCATTGCTAGTTTTAAGCTGTCTAAAAATAGATTTTTAAGATTCTTAGCAAACAGCTATATTACGACAATGCGTTGTACACCATCCATTGTTTTATTATTCTTAATTTACTATGGGATTCCAGCGTTTGCTGATTATTTCTTAGGAATCTATTTACAGGATGTTCATACTGGGGTATTTGTGGTCATTACCTTTAGTTTACAATTTGCCGCAATGATGGCTGAAGTTATCCGATCAGCATATTTAGCAATTGATAAGGGGCAGTATGAAGCGGCTGTAAGTGTAGGGTTAACACCGTTCCAAGCCTATCGCCGAATTATTTTCCCACAAGCATTTGTTGTAGCTTTACCGAACTTCGGGAATGGATTGATTTCTGTTCTACAGGAAGGTGCACTTGCTTATACAATTGGCTTTATCGATATTGTTGGGAAGGCAAACCTAATTATTGCAAATAACTACAATACACATACTTTAGAGATTTACATTGCACTAGCAGTGTTTTATTGGGTTCTATCAATCGGCATAGAAAAATTCTTTACAATGCTTGAAAAAGTATTTAGTAAAGGCCAACGATCACTTAAATCAAGTTAGGAGGCGCATACAGGGATGGATTCTAGTTTTATTAATATAGAATTTTTGATTAATACATTTTTTGTTGCTCTTAGTGGTGTACCCATTGCGCTTCTTGTAACAGTTGTTTCGATGGCAATCGCACTACCAATAGGGTTTTTTCTAGCATTAACTCGCATCAATGAAATACCTGTGTTAAATGGTTTTACAAAGCTATATGTTTCCTTTGTTCGCGGCACGCCTATTATCATTCAAATCTTTGTATTATATAGTATTTTGCCGTTAATTCTGTCGGATATTTTTGAGCGGTATGAGATTGATTATCCGATCTATGAAGTGAATCCATTATGGTATGCATTTATTATCTTTTCTTTTAATACTGCAGCGATATTAGTTGAAGTCTTTCGTTCGGCTTTAAAAACGGTGAATGCAGGGCAATTAGAAGCTGCCTACTCTGTTGGATTGACAACTGCCCAAGCATATAGAAGGATAGTGATTCCACAAATGCTTGTATCAGCAATGCCAAATCTTTGTACTGCGACAATTAATCTAATAAAAGCAACTTCTCTTGGTTATGCGATTTCATTACAAGAAATTACATTAAAAGCAAAGGTTGAAGCCAATGTGGGGTACAACTACTTAGAAGCGTATATTGATATTTTCATTGTTTATATGATTCTATGTATAACTGTTGAGTATTTATTTAAAGTATTTGAAAAACGTTTAAGCCGCTATAAGACACCAGCTACTGCATAGGAGGTTGTATATGTTAGAGATTCGTAATGTCCATAAATCGTTTGGGAAAAATGAAATTTTAAAAGGTGTTGACCTCACAATTGACAAAGGTGATGTAGTTGTCATACTAGGTCCGAGTGGTTCGGGAAAAACGACATTACTCAGATGCATTAACTTTTTAGAAAGAGCAGATCAAGGTACAGCAACCTTTGATGATATTACGGTTGATTTAAAATCTGCATCGAAAAAAGATGTCCTTGCAGTCCGTAAGAAAACAGCCTTCGTATTCCAAAATTATAACTTGTTCAATAACAAAACTGCGATTGAAAATGTTGCGGAAGGACTAATCGTCGGTAGAAAAGTTTCGAAAGAAGAGGCTTATAAAATTTCTAGAGAAGCACTGGATAAGGTAGGCCTATCTGAAAAATATGATGCTTATCCAAGTCAATTATCAGGTGGTCAACAACAACGTGTTGGAATTGCCCGTGCTGTTGCGTTAAACCCAGATGTTATATTATTTGATGAACCGACTTCAGCGCTCGACCCTGAACTCGTTGGAGAAGTATTAGAAGTAATGAAGGAAATCGCTCGTGAAGGTACAACAATGCTCGTTGTAACACATGAAATGGGATTTGCTAAGGATGTAGCGAAGAAGGTCATTTTCATGGATGGGGGTAACATCATAGAAGAAGGTACTCCACATGAAATATTTATTACGCCTAAAGAAGAACGCACGCGCAAATTTTTACGACGAGTGTTACCTGGAGAATATGACTTTGAAATTTAACCAGTCCTTGGTGGCTGGTTTTTTACTTTGTTGGAGGCCTGAAGTAAAAGTATCAGCCAAAACTGCGGGGATATCAGTCAATCTCAAAGGGAAATCAGCCAAAACCGCAGGGATATCAGTCAATATCCTAGAGAAATCAGCCAAAAACGCATGGATATCAGTCAATCTCATAGAGAAATCAGCCAAAAGAAATACTCATTTTAAAATCTCCTGAAGATTACTCTTTGTGTAAAGTAATATATAATAACTGTTAATATAATGACTTATAGGTAGAACGAAATGTTGAAAGGGGAATGAGGGCATGAAGCTTTATACGAAAACAGGAGATAAGGGGAAAACAAGTCTAATGGGTGGTCGCGTTAGTAAAGACGATCTCCGTGTCGAAGCATATGGTACGATTGATGAATTAAATTCTTTCATCGGGAAGGCCGTAACGGAGTTAGATGAAACAGTATTTAAAGATCTTTTAACTGATTTAGAAACGATTCAACATGAATTGTTTGACTGTGGTGGAGATCTAGCGAATGTCATGAAAGAGAGAAAATATAAATTACAAGAAGCCTCGATTGAAGCGTTAGAAAAACGAATTGATGCTTTGTCTGATGAAGCTCCACCGCTAAAACGCTTCATTCTACCAGGGGGAACTCCCGCAGCCGCAACTCTGCACATTGCAAGAACAGTTTGCCGCCGGGCAGAACGCCGAGCTGTGACGTTGATGAATGAAGTAGAAGATGTTCCAACGGTTGTCCAGAAGTATTTAAATCGTTTATCTGATTATTTCTTTGCTGCATCCCGCGTGGTCAATCATCGTTTAAAAGTGAGTGATGTTGAATATATCCGTAGTGGGGACGTATTTAAATAACCTGAAAGCCTAGAGACGAATTCTTAATCCGTTTCTAGGCTTTTTCATTAGACTACTTTTTTCCCTATCCAATGAGCGGATAATAAAATGGGAACAATTAGAATGGTTAGCGGCAAGGATATCCAAATTGTTTGCCATGTAATGATTTCATAACGAAACAATGCAGGGAATAAAAGTAGACTATATGGAATGATGACTACAATAGATGTTATGGCACCGGGTGTAATGGAGCGGAGAAGTATAGACTGGCCAATATGTGTAAAGGCATGTAAGAAAAACACTAATTGTACAGTTGTAAAGAAATAAATATCGCCAAAGGATTTATTTAATACGTATTGACTTGCAAGAATAGTTGATAAGCTAACAAAAATAAAAATTACTAGAACTGCAACAGAAAATTGTGCAGTTGTCATGGAAAACTGTTTCACAATCCGATTGGCCATTTTGTTTGGTAATACTTGATAGATTTTAGCTTTATTTTGCTGTACCCATTTTTCGCACATAATAATTTCTTCAAAGTCATGAAACATAAAAAGAATCGGAAATATCCAAATAAGTGTTAATAAATTACCCAAATCCTCCATCAAGAGTCTTCCTTTCAATTAACAAAAAGATTTTATTCCTTACTTCCATATCATACCAAATTATTCTATTAATAAATGTAAAAGTTTTAGAATATTTTATCAATGTAATATATTTTAATATTTAGAAAATTGATAATTAACAATTGACTGAATGCTCATTCATAATTTAAAATAAGTGCATAAGGGACAATTATTTTCCATTAATGAGTAAAAATGTGTATTTTTTTAGAATGCCTTAAATTTTAAGTGTTATGATTTTTGGGGATGTCAGGGGGGGACGTGATGAGTCCATTGCTAATTGCTAACTGGATTTTTTTCATTGCTGTAGTACTTTATGCTGTTGGATTATTTATCTATCTTTTAAAAACGAGATTACAATATGTACGGCTTGGGAAAAAGGAAGAATTCAATGAAAGTGTGAGACAACGTCTTGAAAAGGTTTTGGTCAATGTATTTGGTCAGAGCAAGTTATTAAAAGATCCTAAAAGCGGTCTTATTCATGTATTTTTCTTTTATGGTTTTATTCTAGTTCAATTGGGGGCAATTGATTTTATTTGGAAAGGACTAGCGCCAGGAGCTCATTTGCCATTAGGTCCATTGTATACAGTGTTTACGTTGTTCGAAGAAATGGTGGCACTCGTTATTTTGTTTGCGGTTTGCTGGGCATTTTATCGCAGGTATATTGAAAAGTTAGTACGTTTAAAGCGCGGCTGGAAAAGTGGACTTGTTTTGATGTTTATCGGTGGGTTAATGTTGTCTACTTTAATCGGCAATGGGATGAGTTTAATTTGGCAGGGCCACGGGTTTACAGGTAGTGAGCCAATTGCATCTGCTATAGCGGCAATATTTGGATTTTTATCACCTACAGCTGCAGCAGTTGTTTTCTATATCATGTGGTGGGTGCACTTATTGATTTTAGTAACATTCCTAGTCTATGTTCCACAATCAAAGCATTTCCATTTAATTGCGGGCCCTATCAATGTTTATATGAACAGATTTGACCGTACAGGAACGCTTCGCCCTCTTAATTTCGAAGAGTTGGAAAACGTGGAAGATGAAGATGAAATCCCAACGTTCGGTGTTGGGAGGATTCAAGACTTTACTCAAAAGCAACTAATTGATTTATATGCTTGTGTTGAATGTGGGCGTTGTACAAATATGTGTCCAGCAACAGGTACAGGCAAAATGCTTTCTCCAATGGACTTGATAGTAAAGTTGCGAGATCATTTAACAAATACAGGTGCTGTTGTAACAAAGAAGAAACCTTGGGTACCTGCATCATTCTTTGTGAATACGAAAGGAAATCAGCTAGCCATAGCTGCAGGTGCAGAAGGGGCAGTTATTGACAACATTTACAGTCCATCTTTAATCGGTGACATCATTACAGAAGAGGAAATTTGGGCGTGTACAACATGCCGGAACTGTGAAGATCAATGCCCAGTGATGAACGAACATGTAGATAAAATTATTGACCTACGTCGCTACTTAACGATGACGGAAGGGAAGGTGAATCCTGATGCGCAACGTGCGATGAACAATATTGAACGTCAAGGAAATCCATGGGGACTAAATCGTAAAGAAAAAGAAAATTGGCGTGATCTTGATTCATCCGTATACATTCCGACGGTAAAGGAAGCGAAAAAGTCTAGCGAAGGATTTGACTATTTATTCTGGGTTGGTTCAATGGGCGCCTTTGACAGCCGCTCACAAAAAATCGCGTTATCCTTTGCACGTTTAATGAATGAAGCGGGTGTAAAGTTCGCCATTTTAGGTAATAAAGAAAAAAACTCTGGGGATACTCCTCGCCGTTTAGGGAATGAGTTTTTATTCCAAGAGTTAGCAACAGCGAACATTGAAGAGTTTGAGAAAAATGATGTAAAGAAAATCGTCACGATTGACCCTCACGCATACAATATCTTTAAAAATGAATATAAAGATTTTGGTTGGGAAGGCGAAGTGTATCATCACACAGAGCTGTTATTTGATTTAATTGAACAAGGACGTTTGACTTTAAATCATCGAGTAAACGAAACGATTGTATTCCATGATTCTTGTTATTTAGGACGCTATAACGATGTGTACGATGCACCACGTGAAATATTGAAATCTATTCCAGGTGTGAAATTAGTAGAAATGGAACGAAACCGAGAAACGGCTATGTGCTGTGGAGCAGGTGGGGGACTTATGTGGATGGAAGAGCATGTCGGCAATCGCATTAACGTTGCCCGTACAGAACAGGCAATTGAAACAAATGCATCCATCATTTCATCAGGGTGTCCGTACTGCTTAACAATGCTATCGGATGGAACTAAAGCCAAGGAAGTAGAAGATCAAATCGGCACATACGATGTGGTAGAACTATTAGAACGGTCAGTGTTTGGTAATTATGCTCGACAGGAAGAAGTAGCAATCATTTAACTGCACTAAGTTATACATTGTAGATAAATAATCAAGTGAAATGGGAGTACTGAAAAACTCCCATTTTTCATAAATATAAACCGAGCGAGCGTTCAGTCAATTCGATGACACAACTGATATTGTGTCATCGAATTTGCGACGAGGATAGGAAGCGACGCAGGAGCAAATGCATGTATAAAGGTGATAGTCATTTTTGAAGTAGTGACATCAATATCAATGAGATTAGGAAATTATATTAACACAACTGAAATTGTGTCAACGAATTTGCGACGAGGATAGCGAAGCGACGCAGGAGCAAACGAAGAATAACTATGTTTTGAGACGAACCATTTGCGACGAGCAGCAACTGCAGCGCAGGAGCAAATGTACCACGAGAGTTAAGAAATGTCTTATAGAAGCGTTCTACGGTACAAAAGAAGAAAGAAAAGCGAAAGAAATGTCTCGTAGAAGCGTTCTACGGTACAAAAGAAGAAAGAAAAGCGAAAGAAATGTCTCGTAGGAGCGTTCTACGGTACAAAAGAAGAAAGAAAAGCGAAAGAAATGTCTCGTAGAAGCGTTCTACGGTACAAAAGAAGAAAGAAAAGCGAAAGAAATGTCTCGTAGAAGCGTTCTACGGTACAAAAGAAGAAAGAAAAGCGAAAGAAATGTCTCGTAGGAGCGTTCTACGGTACAAAAGAAGAAAGAAAAGCGAAAGAAATGTCTCGTAGGAGTGTTCTACGGTACAAAAGAAGAAAGAAAAACCAAAGAAATGTCTCGTAGGAGCGTTCTACGGTACAAAAGAAGAAAGAAAAGCGAAAGAAATGTCTCGTAGAAGTGTTCTACGGTACAAAAGAAGAAAGAAAAGCGAAAGAAATGTCTCGTAGGAGCGTTCTACGGTACAAAAGAAGAAAGAAAAACCAAAGAAATGTCTTATAGAAGCGTTCAAGCATTTAAAAATCGTAAATGAAAAAAATCTAAACGCGCGGACATCATTGATGACTTTAAAAAGTAATACTATTAATCTATTGAAACTAAAACAGGGGTGAAATAATGGGGAAAACAGTTATTTTAGAAGGGGCAAGAACAGCGTTTGGTAAGTTTGGTGGAGCTTTATCTTCATTAACTGCAAGTGATTTAGGTGGTATTGCTATTAAAGGGGCGTTAGAAAAAGCAAACGTAAAACCGGAACAAGTCAATGAAGTCATCATGGGAACGGTGCTACAAGGCGGGCAAGGGCAAATTCCCTCACGCCAAGCAGCGTCAAAGGCGGGGATACCGTACTCAGTCAAAACAGAAACAATTAATAAAGTTTGTGCTTCCGGTATGAGAAGTGTTACGTTGGCAGATCAATTAATCCGTTTAGGTGAAGAAGAAGTGATTGTTGCGGGTGGCATGGAATCAATGTCCAATGCACCTTACTATTTAACAAAAGGACGATGGGGACTACGCATGGGAGATGCACAATTAATTGATGGCATGGTTTATGACGGGTTATCCTGTGCATTTCATCCGGAAAATGTCCATATGGGAACTTACGGAAATAGTACAGCAGGAGAATTCCACATTTCAAGAGAGTCCCAAGATGAATGGGCACTACGCAGCCATACATTAGCACTATCCGCGATTGAATCTGGGAAGTTTGCAGAGGAAATAGTACCGGTTGAGATTAAAGGAAGGAAGGATGAAGTTACAACCATTTCACAAGATGAAGCACCTCGAAAAGACACGTCATTGGAAGCGTTGTCAAAATTAAAACCAGCGTTTAACAAAGATGGTACAGTCACAGCGGGAAATGCTCCTGGAGTTAATGATGGGGCATGTGTAATGGTGCTTATGAATGAAGAGAAAGCAATAAAAGAAGGTAGAACACCATTAGCGTACGTGTTAGGCCATGCAGAAGTAGGGGTTGATCCGAAAGATTTCCCACAAACACCGGGTCTTGTCATCAATGAATTACTGAAAAAAACAGGGAAGTCAGTAGAGGACATTGACTTATTCGAAATCAATGAAGCATTTGCAGCTGTTGCACTTGTTAGTAACTATATTGCAGGTCTCACGCCTGAAAAGGTAAACGTCAACGGAGGCGCTGTTGCTTTAGGTCACCCTATTGGTGCATCTGGTGCAAGAATTATCCTAACACTAGCTTACGAACTAAGACGTCGTGGTGGAGGTATTGGTATAGCTGCCATTTGCTCTGGCGGCGGGCAAGGAGATGCCATCATGATTGAAGTACCAAAACAATAAAAAGTCAATCTACCGTTTCAAATAATTCATCCATAAACTAGGAGGAACACGAAATGCCTATACAAAAAGTGATGGTAATAGGTGCTGGTCAAATGGGATCGGGAATAGCTCAAGTATGTGCCCAAGCAGGATATGAAGTTCTTTTAAACGACCTTAAAAAAGAATTTTTAGATAGAGGTCTAAGTGTGATCACAAAGAACTTATCTCGTGACGTAGAAAAAGGACGTAAAACAGAAGAAGAAAAAATAGCAACTTTAGATCGTATCTCCCAATCACTAGATATGAAAGATGCCCATGACGTAGATATCGTAATTGAAGCAGCAACTGAAAATATGGATATTAAACAATCGATTTTTAGAGAAGTAGATGCTATTGCGCCAAAGCATGCCATTCTCGCAACAAATACTTCATCATTACCGATTACTGAAATTGCAGCAGTAACAGAAAGACCAGAACAAGTGATAGGTATGCACTTTATGAATCCAGTACCAGTTATGAAACTTGTTGAAATTATTCGTGGACTTGCAACGGCTGATGAAGTATATAAAGCAGTTGAAGAAATGACAGTTTCATTAGAAAAGACACCTGTTGAAGTAAATGACTTTCCTGGTTTTGTTTCGAACCGAATATTAATGCCCATGATCAATGAGGCAGTATATACATTGTACGAAGGGGTCGCAACAAAAGAAGCTATAGACCAAGTAATGAAGCTTGGAATGAATCATCCTATGGGCCCATTAACGTTAGCAGACTTTATCGGGTTAGATACATGTTTATACATTATGGAAATCTTACATGAGGGGTTAGGGGATAGCAAATATCGTCCATGTCCATTACTTCGTAAGTATGTAGCAGCAGGTTGGTTAGGAAAGAAATCTGGGCGTGGCTTCTATGTTTACGACAACTAGGGAGTGATTTCATGAATTTACAATTCACCGAAGAGCAACGAATGGTAAGGGATATGGTTCGAGAATTTGCCCAAACGGAAATCCTCCCTTTTATTGAAAAAATGGAGCAAGACGAGTTTCCAAAGTCTATTATAAAAAAAATGAGTGGACTTGGCTTGATGGGAATGACGACTCCAGAAGATCTAGGCGGAGCAGAGATGGACTTCACCTCCTATATATTGGCTTTAAATGAGCTTTCGAAGGTAAGTGCGGTTGTTGCGGTGATCCTAGCTGTTCACACATCTGTTTGTACGAATCCAATACTATATTTTGGCAATGAAGATCAAAAGCAAAAATATGTGCCGAAGCTTGCTAGTGGGGAGTACCTAGGTGCATTTTGTTTAACGGAACCAGGGGCAGGGTCTGATGCTGGATCTATAAAAACGCGTGCTGTAAAAGAGGATGACCATTACGTTTTAAACGGATCGAAAGTGTTTATTACAAATGGTGGAGAAGCTGATATATACATTGTCTTTGCGTTAACGAACCAAGACAAAGGTCCTAGGGGAATTTCAGCATTCATCGTTGAGAAGAACACACCTGGTTTCATCATTGGGAAAAATGAAAAGAAGATGGGACTTCACGGTTCAAAAACAGTGCAAATTACCTTTGAAAATATGAAAATACCAGCAAGTCAATTGCTAGGAGAAGAAAATCATGGCTTTAAAATTGCGATGGCTAATTTAGACATTGGGCGCATTGGAATCGCTGCTCAAGCATTAGGGATTGCAGAGGCAGCACTAGAAGCGAGTGTAGAATACGCTAAAGGCCGCATTCAATTTGGGAAACCAATCGCCAAACAGCAGGGCGTCGGATTTAAATTAGCCGATATGGCTACAGCTGTGGAAGCAGCAAAATTGCTCGTTTACAAAGCGGCTGATTTGCAAACGAAAGGTTTACCTTGTGGAAAAGAAGCTTCAATGGCGAAATTATTTGCCTCAAAAACGGCTGTTGAAGTGACAACGGATGCAATCCAAGTTTTCGGAGGGTATGGCTATACAAAGGACTTTCCAGTAGAACGATACTTCCGAGATGCAAAAATTACCGAAATCTATGAAGGAACAAGTGAAATCCAAAAAATCGTAATAAGCAAAAAACTTTAGTGGTACCAGGCACTCGAACAGTTCGGAGTATTCAAAGTTGTATCCGTGCCAGGCACTCTATTTCAAAACGGGGGATGAGAAGATGAATTTTCAATTGTCAGAAGAACATGAACAATTACGAGAAATGATTCGAGACTTTGCACTAAATGAAGTTGCACCAACTGCTGCTGAACGAGATGAAAACGAAAGCTTTGACCGCACCATATGGGAGAAAATGGCCGAACTTGGACTGACAGGAATCCCTTGGCCAGAAGAGTATGGTGGTGCTGGGTTCGATTATTTAGCTTATTGCATTGCAGTAGAAGAGCTTTCTAGAGTATGCGCATCTACTGGAGTGACTTTATCTGCCCATACATCACTTGCAGGTTGGCCAGTTTACAAATTTGGGACAGAAGAGCAGAAGCAAAAATACTTACGACCAATGGCAGAAGGAAAGAAAATTGGCGCATATTGTTTAACGGAGTCGGGTTCTGGAAGCGATGCTGGTGGCATGAAAACTAGCGCAAAATTTGAAGGTGATGAATACGTCATAAATGGCTCAAAGATATTCATTACAAATGGTGGAGTAGCGGATATTTACATCGTCTTTGCCGTTACGGATCCTTCATCAAAACATAAAGGTACGAGCGCATTCATTGTAGAATCTAGCTTCCCAGGTTTTAAAGTAGGGAAAAAAGAAAAGAAAATGGGCATTCGTTCATCTCCTACGACAGAAATTATTTTTGATAACTGCCGCGTGCCAAAAGAAAACCTATTAGGCAGTGAAGGAGAAGGATTTATTATTGCAATGAAGACTTTAGATGGTGGTCGAAATGGGATTGCCGCTCAAGCAGTTGGAATTGCACAAGGCGCTTTAGACGCAGCAATCGACTATTCGAAAGAACGTATTCAATTTGGAAAGCCAATTGTTGCAAATCAAGGGGTATCCTTTAAATTAGCAGACATGGCAACGGCAATAGAAGCTTCAAGGTTACTAACTTACCAAGCTGCATGGCTTGAAACAAATAATCTTCCTTATGGCAAAGCATCTGCAATGGCGAAATTAATGGCTGGTGATACAGCGATGAGTGTCACGACAGATGCAGTCCAAATTTTTGGTGGTTACGGCTATACGAAAGAATATCCAGTTGAACGCTTTATGCGAGATGCCAAAATTACTCAAATTTACGAGGGGACACAAGAAATTCAACGTCTTGTCATCTCCCGAATGCTTACCAAATAGCTTATGGCAGAAAAAGAAAAAATCGTCGTTCAAACATCAGTAAAAGATGAAAGCCTAATTGAGTTAAGACGGCTCCAAATTGTCAGTGGAGCAGTGAAACTGTTTAAAGAAAAAGGTTTTCATCGGGCGACAACGAGGGAAATCGCGAAAGCGGCTGGATTTAGTATTGGCACTTTATATGAATACATCCGTACGAAAGAGGATGTCCTCTATTTAGTTTGTGATCATATTTATGACAAGGTAAAAGAACAGTTAGCAAGTATATCTTCCCACTCAGGTACTGTGGAAGAATTAAAGAAAGCTATCAGGCAATATTTTTATTTAATTCATCGCATGGTAGATGAGTTTACTATCATGTATCAAGAAACGAAATCTCTTTCGAAAGAGTCGATGCATTATATATTCGATAAGGAAATGGATATGGTTCGCTTATTCGAAAAGATTATTAAAAATTGTTTAGCTTCTCAAGATAAATATTTAACAGATCAGGAACTCTTTTTGGCAGCAAATCATATCGTTGTGCAAGGGCAAGCATGGGCATTCCGAAAGTGGGTTCTCCAAAAAAGGTATACCATTGAAGAATACACTACTGCTCAAACTGAAATTATTTTATCGGGAATTATTCATTATGCAAAATAAGTTTAAAAGAATGTTAGTTTCGTCAACATAAATAGTTTTCAGTTAAGATCGAAATATTTATTTTGGGTAGATAAGACCGCTAAGTAGCATACAGATGACTACCTATAGCGGTTTTTCTTCAATGTAAACGAAAAAAGGACCGAGTGACGTAATAAATAAGACATGTGTTCACGTTTTTAAAGGGGGAAGTTAGATGGTTAAATTGGAGAATACGCAAATAGAAGATAGTGTATATCGACCAAAACATCATGTGCGATTTGTAACCGCTTCAAGCTTATTTGACGGGCATGATGTGTCTGTCAATATCATTAGAAGAATGCTACAGGCAAGTGGAGCGGAAGTGATTCATCTAGGTCATAATCGTTCTGTTGAAGAAGTAGTCAATGCAGCCATCCAAGAAGATGCGCAGGCAATAGCTGTTTCTTCTTATCAAGGTGGCCACGTCGAATATTTTAAATATATGTATGATTTACTTCGCGAAAAAGGGGCACCTCATATCAAAATTTTCGGTGGAGGAGGGGGTGTGATCCTACCACGTGAAATAAAAGAACTTCATGATTACGGAATCTCAGGAATCTTCTCACCAGAGGATGGTATGAAATTAGGGCTTCAAGGGATGATAAACAAACAACTGGAAGGAGCCGATTTCTCAACATTAAAAGGGGATTATCTAGAACAATTAAATAAGCTTTCAACAGATACTCCTGAAATTTTGGCAAACTTAATTACGGCAGCTGAAACTGGAGGTAGTAAAGAAATTGAGCAACTTCTTGAGGAAGCGAAGAAGTTAGACTGTAAAGCTCCTGTCATTGGAATTACAGGGACTGGTGGGGCAGGTAAGTCCTCATTAACAGACGAATTAATTAGTCGTTTTTTAAGGGAGTTTCCAGAAAAGAAAGTAGCGATTATTTCGGTTGACCCAACAAAACAAAAAACTGGCGGTGCACTCTTAGGAGATCGTATTCGAATGAATGCCATTTTTGATCATCGTGTTTATATGAGAAGTCTAGCAACGAGGGGTTCTAGAACTGAGCTTTCATCATCTATTGGCGATGTTTTGACCGTTGTAAAAGCAGCTGGTTTTGACTTAATACTTGTGGAAACAAGCGGTATTGGCCAAGGGGATGCAGAAATTACGAGGTATACAGACTTATCAATGTATGTGATGACAAGTGAATTCGGTGCACCTTCACAGCTGGAAAAAATTGACATGATTGATTATGCAGATTTAATTGTTATAAATAAATTCGAGAGAAAAGGTTCAGAAGATGCGTTAAAACAAGTGCAAAAGCAATATCAAAGATCGCATCTTTTATGGTCAGAGCCTTTAGAAAAAATGCCTGTTTACGGTACAATCGCAAGTCAATTTAATGATAAAGGAACAAATTCTCTATTTGCAGCGCTTGTAGAAAAAATTAATGAAAAGTTCCAATACAATTGGCAAACGTCCTATGAACAATTCATTAAAACTCAAAAACAAGACGTCATTATTCCTAATAACCGTAGATACTATTTAAGGGAAATTGCGGATACAGTGCGTCATTATCATAAACAAGCAGGAGGGCAAGTAGAGCTTGCGCGAAAGCTTTACCAAATTGAAGGGACAATCGAAACTCTCCGTGCGCAAAGTCCAGAAGAAACGGCGTTATTAGCTTCACTTGTTCTACTCGCTGAAGGTATTAAAAAGCAATTATCACCACAATCAATTCGAATCCTAGAAAACTGGGAAAAGCTAAAAAATGCATACTCACAAGATGAATTCATCACAAAGGTCCGTGATAAAGAAATACGCACTGCTCTAAAAACAACTTCCTTATCGGGTTCGAAAATTCCGAAAATCGCATTACCTAAATATAAGGATTATGGAGAAATCCTTCGCTTTGCATATACAGAGAATGTTCCAGGCGAATTCCCTTATACAGCAGGTGTGTTTCCATTTAAGAGAGAAGGGGAAGATCCAAAACGGCAATTCGCAGGAGAAGGTACACCGGAGCGCACGAATAAAAGATTCCATTATTTATCTAAAGATGATTCTGCCAAACGCCTCTCTACCGCATTCGATTCAGTAACATTATATGGGGAAGACCCAGACTACAGACCCGATATTTATGGGAAAGTTGGAGTATCTGGAGTTAGCGTTTGTACACTGGATGATATGAAAAAACTATATGCTGGATTTGATTTATGCGCACCAAGCACATCTGTTTCAATGACTATCAATGGACCCGCTCCAATCATTCTTGCCATGTTTTTAAATACAGCAATTGATCAACAAGTTGTAAAAAAAGAACAAGAATTAGGGCGGATATTAACCGTGGATGAATATTTGGAAGTAAAAGAAAAAACATTACAAGTAGTGCGCGGTACAGTGCAAGCGGATATCCTTAAAGAAGACCAAGGCCAAAATACTTGTATTTTCTCAACAGAATTTGCCCTTCGCATGATGGGGGATATACAAGCGTATTTCATTGAAAATAAAGTACGAAATTATTATTCAGTCTCGATTTCTGGGTATCATATTGCTGAAGCGGGAGCCAACCCGATTTCACAACTCGCCTTTACATTAGCTAATGGTTTTACGTATGTGGAATATTACCTTAGTAGAGGCATGCATATTGACGAGTTTGCACCTAATCTTTCATTTTTCTTCTCGAATGGATTAGATCCGGAATATACAGTAATTGGCCGTGTAGCTCGACGCATATGGGCAGTTGCTATGAGAGACAAATACGGTGCGAATGAACGTTCACAAAAATTAAAATATCATATTCAAACTTCTGGCCGTTCCTTACATGCTCAAGAAATGGATTTTAATGATATTCGAACAACTCTTCAAGCATTAATGGCGCTACAAGATAACTGCAATTCCTTACACACTAATGCCTATGATGAGGCAATTACAACCCCAACAGAACAATCTGTCCGCCGTGCGATGGCAATTCAACTAATCATATCGAAAGAGCTCGGCCTATCTAAAAATGAAAATCCACTACAAGGTGCATTCATTATTGAAGAATTAACGGATTTAGTAGAGCAAGCAGTATTAGATGAATTTGAAAGAATTAATGACCGTGGTGGCGTTTTGGGCGCTATGGAAACTCAATACCAGCGAGGGAAAATTCAAGAGGAATCGATGTATTACGAACATTTAAAGCATTCTGGTAAACTGCCAATCATCGGGGTTAATACGTATCTTAATCCAAATCCTCAAACTGAAGAGGAAATTAATTCGATTCAAGTTGCACGTTCAACAAAAGAAGAAAAAGAACTTCAAATCCGTAATTTACTAGATTTTCAAAAACGCCATGAATCGGTTTGTAAAGATGAATTAATTAAACTAAAGCAAGTAGCATTATCTGGAGGAAATATTTTTGAGCAATTAATGGAAACAGTAAAAGTTGCAAGTTTAGGACAAATAACTTCAGCGCTATATGAGGTAGGAGGAAAGTATCGTAGAAATATGTAGTCTAATAACCTTGGAATTGTTTCCTGATCAAACAAGTAATATAAACAGTAATGCTTTACAAAATAGAATTGTGTTAGCATCTACTTCATGATTGCTATGAAGGACGTTGTACTTAAATTGTAACTTTGATTATTAATTGTGTTCTTGCAACATATCTTCTGTATAATAGTGGAGAAGGAGTTATACCTTTGTTCATCGTATCTAGTTATTTTTTGCTTTAGGTTTTAGGAAATTAAACAAAATAAAAAACAATAAATGAAACTAGCATAGTAAACGTTACTTTGTATATAATGGTTATTATTGCTAATGATACTTTAGCTAAGCAGAAAGTAATGTATTTGAGAAAGGACGTGCACGAATTTGAACCTTCGTGAATTAACAAAAGAACAATTAGCAGAAGAATCGTTAATTGACCTAGCTTATGCACTTTTAGAAGAAAAAAAATCACCTGTTCCTTTTTTGGATCTTTTGAAAGAAATCCAAGAACTTAACGGTTATTCTGAAGAAGAAATCCAAAAACACCTAGTACAGTTTTATACAGATATGAATATTGATGGACGCTTTTTAATCAATCAAGAAAGCGGTTGGGGTCTTCGTGAATGGTACAAAGTTGAAACAATCGAAGAAGAAACTGCACCTACTGTTAAATCTCGTAAACGAAAAGGTAAAGCTGCTCTTGATGAGGATGAAGAAGAAATCGAAATTGATGAAGATGATCTAGTCTTTGAAGAGGATTTCGAAGAGTTCGTTGAAGATGAGGAAGAAATTGAAGAAGACGAAGATGATATCGATGATGAAGACATTGACTTTGATGAAGATATCGATGAATTAGATGTAGACTCTGAAGTTGATGTTGATGAAGATCTGGAAGATGACTTAATCGATGAAGAAGATGCATTTATCGTGGATGATGACATCGATGATGATTTAGACGAAGAAGTGGAAGATGAGGATAAATAATAATTAGTTATTCTCGTTAGTAATTACCTTAAATAGGCATATAGAAAATATTTTATTACGTAATTTGAGAGTTTCATTTTGAAATGTCTTGACTTCTTTATATGAACCGTTTAATCTTTTACTTGGGCTCCTTGAAAAAGGAGAATGGCCGTGATTAGTAATGCTCCCCCTGCAAACACTATGCAGGAGGAGCTTTTTATTTTTAGGTCGTAAATTCAAACGTAAAAGTATGAGATATTGTACAAATCCCTTGAAAACATAGGTTTAAAGTACACAATAGTATCATCTTTGCACACTTGTAATTAAATAAAGGATCACGCACTCTCGATCGGTCTAACTAAATAAAAGTTATTCATGTATAGCTTAAGAAATCTCGTGGAAACATGGCTTTATGGTATAAGCAATCGATGATTTCAAAGCTTTTCTTATTTTTATCGTATAAGAGGAGGAACTAAAAATGACAAAGTATATTTTTGTAACTGGTGGCGTTGTTTCATCACTAGGAAAAGGAATTGTTGCATCTTCATTAGGGAGATTATTAAAAAATAGAGGGCTACAAGTCACAATTCAAAAGTTTGACCCATATTTAAACATTGACCCAGGTACAATGAGTCCATATCAACACGGAGAAGTATTCGTTACAGATGATGGTGCTGAAGCAGACTTAGACTTAGGTCACTATGAACGCTTTATTGACATAAATTTAGGTAAACATTCCACTGTAACATCAGGCCGTGTTTATCAATCAGTTCTTGCAAAAGAACGCCGCGGTGATTACAACGGTAAAACAGTTCAAGTTATTCCTCACGTAACGAACGAAATTAAAGACCGTATCCAACGTGCTGGCCGCGAAACAAATGCTGATATCGTCATCACAGAGGTTGGCGGTACAGTTGGTGATATTGAATCCCTACCATTCCTTGAAGCAATTCGACAAATGAGATCTGATTTAGGTCATAAAAATGTGATGTACATCCACTGTACGTTAATTCCATATATTGCAGCTGCTGGTGAATTAAAAACAAAGCCAACACAACACTCAGTGAAAGAATTACGTTCTTTAGGAATTCAACCAAATATTATCGTCGTTCGTACAGAACAACCTGTTTCTCAAGAAATGAGAGAAAAACTAGCATTATTCTGTGATGTAACAGCTCGTGATATTATTGAATCTCGTGATGCGGAACATTTATATGAAATTCCTTTGAACTTACATGCTCAAGATTTTGACGATATCGTTTTAGAACATTTCGGTATTACTGCACCAGAGGCAGATATGTCAGATTGGAAAGAGCTTGTAGTAAAAGTTAAAAACCTTTCAAACAAAACTCGTATTGCGCTTGTAGGGAAATATGTTGAACTCCAAGATGCATACATATCAGTAGTGGAAGCATTAAAACATGCTGGTTATGCATATGATTCAGATATTGAAGTTGACTGGATTAACGCAGAACATGTCAATTCTGACAATGTAGCTGAGTTGTTAAAAGGTGCTGATGGTATTTTAGTACCAGGTGGATTTGGAGATCGCGGAATTGAGGGGAAAATCTCTGCCATTCAATATGCACGTGAGAACGATGTGCCATTCCTTGGTATTTGTTTAGGTATGCAGCTTGCAACAATCGAGTTTGCTCGTAACGTACTAGGGTTAAAAGGTGCTCATTCAACAGAACTTGATAAAGAGACACCATATCCAATTATTGACTTCTTACCTGAGCAAAGTGATGAGATTGATTTAGGTGGAACGTTACGCTTAGGTTTATACCCATGTAAATTAAAAGAAGGCTCTAGAGCAATGGGCGTATACGAAGATGAGCTAGTTTACGAACGTCACCGTCATCGTTATGAATTCAATAATGAATTCCGTGAAGCAATGGAAGCAGAAGGACTTGTATTCTCTGGTACAAGCCCAGATAATCGTTTAGTTGAAATTATTGAATTACCTGAGAAAAAGTTCTTCATGGCATGCCAATTCCATCCTGAATTTATTTCTCGCCCACAACGTCCACAACCGTTATTCCGTGAGTTTGTTGGTGCAGCATTTAATAATAGATAGAACAGTGAATTTAGTTGGTATTTCTTAACTCGCTGAAGAAACCAGATGTGTTAATACACAGATAGGAAGGTACGATGCGAGGACAAGCTCATTTGTTGAAGTATACGGTAATACTTCAAGAGTTCGAAACTACTTAAACAAAAAAATTAGCATAGTATGTCAAAGGGCTGATGCAATGTGATGTTTTACTCACATTGCATCAGCCCTTTACTATTATTGTCCAAAACCTTGTTGCACAAGCCAGTTTTTACATAAGTCCTTCCATTGTCCAACGACTTCGTCATCTTCTGCAAGTCCTAGTCCGTGGCGGCCGTCAGGGAAGATATGCATTTCAAATGGAACGTTCCATTTTGATAAAGCTTTTGCATACAAAAGACTATTTTCAACAGGAACAGTGGCATCGTTAGCTGTATGCCATAAAAACGTAGGCGGTGTGTGTGTGGTGACGTTTAACTCGTGCGATAATGAGGCTCTCAGCTCATATGAAGGGTTCTCTCCTAGTAGGTTATGGAGGGAACCTTCATGGAAACTGTCTAAAAAGGAAATAACCGGATAACAAAGTATAGAGAGATTTGGATGGCCGTTTTCCTGATCAATCTCATCATTTAGTTCATAAGCATGAAAATCAGATAGTGTAGAAGCCGATGCTGCTAAATGTCCTCCTGCTGAGAAGCCGAGGATGGCAATTTTTTCTTTATCGAGATTCCATTCATTAGAATAAAAACGGACGAAACGAATGGCACGCTGTACATCTGCAAGTGGGACAGGATGTCTATATGGAGCGACTCGATAATTTAGTACAAAGGCTGAAATTCCAAAAGAGTTTAACCATTTTGCAACGGGCTCTCCCTCGTGATATGCGCGGCGCTGATAGCTTCCACCAGGGCAAATGATGACAGCGCCATGATTCTTTGTGCCTTCCACTAGATAGGGAGTCAGGGAAGGGACATCCCCGTTCTTTTCTATACTTTCTTCTGGCCATAGTAAGTGAGTCATGTAACATCGTCCTTTCCTTTATAAATGGTTTTAGAAAAATAAGGATATTCCAAAAATTATTAAGAGTTAGTTGCATCATCTCTATTATTTTAGATAGAAAAGCTAGAAATCCTTGCCTTAACTTTAACTTAATAGATAAAGTACATAATTTCCTCCATATGTTGTCTCCATTTAAATTCTAAGTGAATACGCTTTTGAAAATAATTAAAGATTTTAAGATGAATGAGTAAAATTTTAAGTTAAATAGAAAGTTTGGTTGAGAGTAGAGAGTGATTGCATTACACTATCCTTACCTTTACAAAGTTTAGGAATCTCTTTAATTGAAAGCGGTAACATGATGGGAATGGGGGATGGTTATGATGAAAAAAAAGTATGTCATTTGCGGTGTTAGTAACCGTGCGTTACAAATGTTTATAGGACCAATGATTAACGAGTTTTCAAAAGAAAGTGAGATTGTGGGGTTACTAGATTCGGATCCTTATCGCTTTACCATATGTAAACAATCTTATCCACTACTGCAAAACGTTCCAACATTTTCTCCCGAACAATTTGAAACAATGGTTAACGAGACAAATCCGGACTATGTCATCGTTACGGGGAGAGATGATACACACATTGATTACATTTTAAAATCATTAAGTATGCAAATTAATGTTATTACAGAAAAGCCTATGGTGACTAACGCTCAAGATGCCTATAAAGTTATGCAGGCTGAAGCTATAAGTAATGCAAATGTCATTGTCACGTTTAATTATCGGTATAGTCCATTCCATCGAAAAATCAAAGAAATGATTCTTGAAGGTAAAGTCGGCAGAGTAACGTCTGTTGATTTAAATTGGACTATTGATACGTTCCATGGCTCTAGCTATTTTAGAAGGTGGAACCGAGATCGAAACATTTCAGGAGGGTTGTCCATTCATAAATCTACTCATCATTTTGATCTTGTGAATTGGTGGTTGGATCAAAAACCGGAAGAAGTGTTTGCCTATGGAAATCTACATTATTTTGGACCTAATGGAGAGTTAAATCCACGTAAAGAAGCCAGTCGCTTCTGTGGAACATGTGATGATAGAAGGAATTGTATGTATTATAGACGCTGGAATCCACGTAGTGGTTCTAATAGAGTGAAGGATGATCATCTTTTAGCAGGCATTTATGAGGAAATTCCTTATACAAATTATAGGCCCGATGCTTGTATTTACGATGAAGAGATTAGCATCGAAGATACTTATGTAGCCACAGTAAAATACGATGGTGGAAGTTTACTAAGCTATTCAATTAACTTTTCCGCTCCATATGAGGGATATCGTCTAGCTATCAATGGAACAAAAGGAAGAATCGAGACGACTGAATTTCACGAGCCATCAAGAATTCACTTTAGTTATCCTGAACAAACAATTGATTATTTTCCGCTATTTGGTGCAAAAGAAACGATTGAACTTGTCAAAAACCCAGGAGGGCATGGAGGTGGTGATCCAGTTTTACTAGAAGATTTATTCCTAGGCCCTGACCCATCTCGAAACTATCCCATTTTAGCTGGATCCGAAGCAGGTGCTTATTCAATTGCCGTTGGGGAAGGTGTATGGAGATCGGTTAAGGAAGGTAAGCCTATGAAAATAAAAGAGCTATTATCGCCTTTAGAGAAAGTCACGAATCAGTCTACTAAATAAAAGAAACCAATTCTAAAAGCCTAGTTTATAGAAGCATTGCATGTGCTATTTTTTGAAAAGTAGCATAAGTGTGAATTTTTAAAATACCTTAAAATTTTTACCAATCATCTTAAAATCTTTAATTATTAAGGAAAACGTTTTCATTTACAATTGGAATTAGAAAGGAGGAAACTAAATGAGTTATTTACCAGGATTTACTGAAACTGCTGTAGACAGTAAAAAAGTAGTTCAAAATAAGAAGAAGAGAGTAAAGAAAGATAAATGGGTACCTTATCTTTTTATTTTGCCATCATTTCTTATTATTTTAGGGTTTCTGTTTTATCCAATAGCAACTGTATTCTACTATAGTCTTCAAAACTATGATGTATCTGCACCTTACTACAATAGCTTTGCAGGACTTGATAATTTTATAAAAATCTTTACACAAGACCAAATGTTTATTCCAAGTTTAATTAATAGTTTGAAATGGGTTGTTTCAGAAGTTGGTCTTCAATTAATCTTCGGTATGATTTTGGCTTTACTACTGAACCAAACATTTAAATTTAGAGGGTTTGCACGAGCGCTTGCCTTTATTCCTTGGGCAATTTCTGGGGTACTAGCTTCCGTTATGTGGTCGATGATGTTTAATGAGCATATGGGTGTTATCAATGATATGCTGATGAAATTAGGACTTATTAACGAACCAATGGCATTTCTAGCAGACACAGCAACGGCATTTGGTGCTGTTGTAATCGCTGAATTATGGAGAGGGATTCCTTTCTTTGCGATTACACTATTAGCTTCGTTACAAAGTATTCCGAACGAATTATATGAAGCTGCACGAGTAGACGGTGCAAGTAGATGGAAAACGTTCACTCATGTCACTCTGCCGCATCTAAAAAATACGATTATTTTAACAACATTATTAAGAGTCGTTTGGGAATTTAATAATGTTGATCTTCTATTCAATTTAACAGGCGGTGGTCCTGCACATTCAACAACCACACTAACGATGTATATTGCTGATTTAGCTGTACACGGAAGTAATTTCGGTTACGGTTCAGCATTAACGGTAGTTTCCTTTGGTATTCTATTAATCTTTGCCATCCTTTACTTGAGGTTATCACGTTATGAAAAGGAGTGATTTGAAGGATGTTTACTAAAAATAAAAAATTGGATAAAATCTTAACTTTATATCTCCCTTTAGCGTTTATGCTAAGTTTTACCTTGTTCCCAATCTATTGGACAATCAATACAGCATTTAAACCTGAAGGAGATATTCTCCAACGTCCACTTCAATACTTGCCAGTAAATCCGACAGTTGAGAACTTTGTGTACGCATGGAGTAATATCGGATTTGCTACATTCTTTAAAAATAGCCTTATCGTTGGAATATGCACGGTTATCATTGTACTAATTTGCTCTACTTTATCTGGATATGCTCTTTCTAGATACAATTTTAAAGGGAAAAAGGGTTTCATGTTGATGTTACTATGTACTCAGTTCATCCCGCGAGCAATGATGATCATTCCATTATTTATTATTTTTAAGCATTTAGGTTTAATCAGTCATCCGCTTTCACTAATCATTACGTATACAGCAGTTGAGATTCCTTTCACAACGATTCTAATGGCAGGATTTATCTCAAATGTTCCAAAAGAATTGGAAGAAGCTGCAATGATTGATGGGTGTTCGAAATTGCAATCCTTGCGCCATGTCGTATTTCCATTACTAATGCCAGGGATCGTGGCAACAGGGGTATTTACATTCATTTACACTTGGAATGAATTTTTACTAGCGTTAATGCTAACTAACCAACAATCGAGGTTTACTCTTCCTGTCGGATTAAGTTCAATGATGGGAGAATTCAATGTTAATTACGGAGCTTTGGCGGCTGGAAGTGTCATTGCTTTAATTCCTGCAGTTATATTATTTGCCTACGCACAGAAACACCTTGTTAACGGCTTGGGTGGAGCTGTGAAAGGTTAATTTTATAATATAAATGATAAAAACAAATAGGGGGATTTTTCATGTTTAAGAAAAGGGGAAAATACACAAGTTCAGTTTTAGCATTTTCATTTACTTCATTGCTGTTGCTTGCTGGATGTAGTGGTGGTGAAGAAACAACTTCCACAACAAATGAACCACAAAATAATTCTAATTCGGATGAACCAGTAAAGATTACTTTTTGGGATGAGAATGCGAGCCCAGAGCGTACACCGTTATGGGAAGAAATTATTAAACAATTTGAAGATGCAAATCCGAATATTGACGTTGAGTACGTAGGGATACCAAATAAATCCGCTAAATCCAAATATGATGCAGCGATTGCTGCGGAAGATACTCCGGACGTCGGATCTGTTCAAACAACATGGCTTCCAGAATTCTCTATCCGTGAAGCATTACTTCCTCTCGATGAATATTTCGAAGGCTCTGAATTAAAGGATAAAATTAATGCAAGTGCAATTGCATTTAATAAGAAAATTACACAAGATGGCGCATTGTATGGAATTCCATATGCTCAAAACTTAGATACTATTTGGATTCGTACAGATTGGTTTGAGGAAGCTGGAGTAAAAGAGCCAGAGACATTTGATGAGTTCTTTACAGCAATCGAAAAAATGACGGATAAGGAAAATGGTCGCTATGGATATACAATCCGCGGTGGAGCAGGCGGATCCTTCCAGCTACAACGTTTAATGTTTGCTTATAGCGGTTTAGATTACTTTGGGGAAGATGGTAGTGTAAATATCAATGACCCTAAACATGTCGAATTCGTTGAAAAATATTTAGCTTATTATGAAAAATTCACACCAAAGAGTGATATCACAAATGGTTATAAAGAAATGATTGCAGGCTTTGATACAGGTGTTGTTGCTATGGTTCACCATAATGTAGGTTCTTACGGTGAGCACAAAAAATCATTAGAAGAAGGCACATTCAAGACAATTCCACTACCTAAGACAGAGGATGGTAAATACGTTGCTGAAGGTGGAAACGCTGTCAATATTGCAATCTTCAAAAGTACAGAACACCCTGATGCTGCTTGGAAATTTGCCGAGTTTGTAAACTCAGCAGAAGCACAAAGTTTATGGAATCAATCTACTGGTCAAATCCCAACAAATGCCGATGTATTGGATGACGAGTGGGTACAAAATGCGCAGCATATTAAAGTAGCATTTGAAGTGTATGAAAATCCTGAAACAAAACTATATGAACCACCATTCTACTTACCAGATTATCGTTCGATTCTTGATAATTTAGTAGACCCAGGCATCCAACAAGTGATGAGTGGTCAGAAGACTGCACAACAATTCTTAGACGAATGGGCTAATGCAATTGAAGAGTCAAAAGCAAAGTATGACCAGACATTTAACTAAACATAAGTAAACTTCATTCAGTGGGGGCAATGCCTTCACTGAATGAACTCTTATAAAGACTATTTGTAAATTTTGATAAGCGCTACAATGCTCTAGATATTAACAATAAGTACCAAGAAGTTAAGAGGGCAAACATAGGATTAGCTGAATCCTGTCAATAAAGGTGGAATCACTTTCAAGAAAAGGGGAATGAACAATGAGCAATACAACAGATACAATCGCGACTGAAACTCCATTGATTATGGCGGAAAAAGCATGTCAAGCTTTAATGCAAGCATATCGTCCAGAAGAACTACCGCCTGCCAAGGCTTTTCACTACCATCAAGGTGTCTTTCTATTTGGAATGTACAGAGTTTACCAAGCAACAGGGAAAAAAGAATATTTTAACTATATTAAAGCCTATTATGACGAATTAATTGATGAGTATGGAAACGTCTGTTTCGCTCGGGATGAACTTGACTCAACAATGGCAGGGATTTTGTTGTTTCCGCTATACGAAGAAACAAAATACCAAAAGTATATGATTGCAGCTAAGCGATTAAGAAGTGCATTGGATACGCTAAATAGGACATCAGAAAATGGATTCTGGCATAAAGAGAAATATCCATATCAAATGTGGTTAGATGGTCTCTATATGGGTGGGCCATTCATGATCCTTTATAGTCAGCATTTCCATGAAGAAGAACTAATTCAAACAGTCCTATTGCAAGAAAAGTTAATGAGAAAAAATATGACAGACGAGAAAACAGGATTGCTTTATCATGCGTGGGATGAGCGTAAAGTCCAACCATGGGCGAATGCTGAAACAGGCTGTTCACCAGAATTTTGGGGGCGTGCACTCGGTTGGTATGGAACAGCATTAATTGATTTGATTGAGCTTCTAGGAGATCGTAAACGGGGACAAGAGGATTTAATTCAAGCTCTTCAAAGCTTTATCCCAGCGATTGTGAACTTCCAAGATGATAAAACAGGATTATGGTATCAGATTGTCGATAAAGGTGACCTTGAAGATAACTGGTTAGAGTCCTCGTGTTCAGCATTATACCTTTATTTCATTTCAAAAGCTATTGGGCATGGATATGTAGACGATTCCTATCGTACTGTAGTAGATAAAGTTTATAATGGATTATTAGAGCACATGGTAGAAGAAAAGGATTCTACACTTACTTTGAGCGGTATTTGTATTGGTACTTCAGCTGGAGTATATGACTACTATGTGGGTCGACCGACATCTGAAAATGATTTACATGGTATGGGTGCATTTATTTTGGGTAGTATGGCATATTACGACCTTATAAAAGAATCATAAGTACCTGCATAAAAATTAATTTTTAATTAAGGGCTCTAATTTAGAACCTTAAAGAACATGGAGTTTAGCCGAAAGCATTCGATGTGAAGTCGCAACGAGTGCTTTTTTCTTTCTTCATTGTATAGAGTTACTTATCACTTATGGAAACTGTAGAAACCTACTTCACAGTTGAATTTGAAACTTAAGAAAGTTCTATTATAGATGACATAAAGAAAAAGAAAGATAGGCTTCTATTTCATGGAAGATCTATATTATCTACATTCCATTTTTATGACTCTATTAAAGTTTCTATCAATTACAAAACAATTATATTTCTAAAATAGTAGTTGTTTAATTTCGAGAAAATTTAGTATATTTAGAATTGAGAAGCAAATATTATTTACCGCTAACAAAATATCGGTTATTGTTTAGATAGGGGAGACAATCTTCTATTTTGTTCTGATAGGAGAGTATAAATGATGGTGAAGAAAATTAAGAGCTTAATTCAGAAATATTTCCTGTACTCGATTAAATCCACAATTAACACACTCTATTTACCTATCATTATTATTTTAATATCCATTTCTGGATGGGTGTCTTCTATGCTAGCAACCGCACAAATTGAAGAAAATGCATATAAAAATGTCAATGATACAATTTTCCAAACAAAAAATTACTTAGACTATATGCTGTCAGATGTTTTTCAGCAACTCGTTTCGGTTTCAAATAACCCTAGAATTTTAAACTTAGTTGGTACTGAGGAATCAGAAATTAAACCGGAGTATTATGTGGAAATTGATAATAGTTTACAACATGTATATTCGCGATATAACGTTATTATTGAATCCGTCCTAATTGATCTGAATCAAGGGGAGTTTTTCCTATATCACAGTGATTATAATTCGAATCCATCGCTCTCATATAAGGATTATTTTGATCAATATAAGGGGAGCAAAGAGGGCTTTTATTGGAGAAACATACATCAAGATGAAATTTTTAATGTGAATGATCGAGTGATATCGTTGTTTAGATTGATTGAAACGGGCTCATCAGATAAAGGGATTGTCCTATTTAATCTTCGAGATGATTATTTTGAACAAGTGTTGAACAAATCATTAATAGGTGAAAGAGGGTATCTGACACTTATTAGCCCAGATGGGAAATATGAATCGAAAGACGTTAATTCAGAATATAAACTAGATGATAAAACACTTTATGCACTTCAAAATACGAGTGAAAAGAGAGGACAATTCTCTTATGAAAGCGTTTCCGGAGAAGACATGATCGTCATTTATGATACGATCGAGGCAAATAAGTGGATATTGGCAGCTGTTGTTCCAGAAAATGAAATATTGAATAAAGTAAATTACATAAAACATTCTACTATTTTTTTCATATTATTAATGATTATTAGTGCAATTTTCTTAACGTCCTTAGTTGGAATGTATATCTCAAAACCATTTGAAAAAATGGCTGATCAAATGCGTACTGTTAATAGGAAGAGCCTTGTTTTATACGACTACGATGAATCGTCTGGTCCAGAAGAAATGAAAATACTTCATAATGAATTTAAAGAGTTACTTTTGCGAATTCAAACATTGATGGAACAGATTCAGTTAGAACAGGAAGAGAAAAGGCAATTAGAATTTGCTGTTATGCACGCGCAAATTAATCCTCATTTTCTTTATAATACACTTTATTCTATAAAGGGGTTATGTGATATGGGATTGAATAAGGATGCCAGCGAAATGATCAGTGCTCTCTCAAGCTTTTTCCGAATCGGAATTAGTAAAGGGAAAGAAATTATTTCAATAGAGGAAGAGATTAATCATATTAAGCATTATTTGTTCATCCAGGAAATGCGATATGGGGATGACTTCTCCTACGAAATTGAAGTTGAAGACGATGTTTTATCCTATAACATTATTAAACTATCTTTACAGCCTCTAATTGAAAATGCTATATACCACGGAGTAAAGCAGAGACGAGGGCAAGGGAAGATTACAATAAAAGGCTATCAGAAAGGAGATATGATTCATCTCGAGGTAGCTGACAATGGGAATGGCATTGAAACAGAAAAATTAGTAGAGATTTCAAGAGAACTGAAAGCATCCTTTCACGAGGAAAAGAGTTTTATTGGGATTGGACTAAAAAGCGTTAATGAACGTATCAAAATTCATTATGGAAAAGCGTACGGTTTGCATATATCAAGTAAGTTTGGACATGGAACAGTGGTGAGCATTCTTATTCCCAAAACAAAAGGGGAGATTGGTGAAAATGTATAAAGTGATTGTTGTTGAAGATGATCGAATTATCCGTCGTGGAATTTGTCAGTCAATCAAGTGGGAAGAGCATGGATTTATCATAGCAGGGGAAGCTGGGGATGGAGAGATGGCACTCGATTTAATAGAAAAAGAACAACCTCAAGTTGTCATCTCGGATATTAATATGCCTTTTATGGACGGGTTAGAAATGGCAAAAAAAATAAGAGAAATTAGTCCGGATACAAGAATTATTTTTCTGACAGGCTACGAAGATTTTAAGTATGCCCAACAAGCGGTAAAACTGAAAGTATATGATTATTTATTAAAACCAGTACAATCCGAACAATTACTACATAAGGTAAAAGAAGCGGCAGCAGATTGGGAGCTTGAAACAAAAAAACAAAAAAGAATGATAGAATCATTGCCTTACCTTCAACGGAAGTTCTTCCATGATCTGATGAAGGGAGGGGAGAAGTGGATGGATATGGAGAAGGAATTGGCTGAACTTGGTATTGAGTTAGAAGGACCAGAATATGCTGCGGTTCTCATTCATTCTCCTATCGGTTTTCACGATGAATGTAAACGAATGATCCGAGAGATTCTCTCCACCTTCTTTTTACAGGAAAATTTTGCTGTCATAAATATAGACCGTAATGAATACGCCATCCTTTTATCTTTGGAAGATGAAAACGATGTAAGACGGGGGCAGCTTGTGCAAGAATTGTTTAATTATAGTAATGCCCTCGAACATTTTGTAACCATTACGCTTGGTAGAACATATCCAAATTTATTTGAATTAGGGAAATCATTATTAGAAGCACGTTTAGCATTAGATATGAGACATATTATGGGGACTGGCAAGGTATTTTCTTATGAAGATATCGCGACGAGTAAAGAGGAAACTGAAAGCTGTTTAAAAGAAATACAATTGGAACTGGAAAACCAAATCAAGTTAGGAATACCTGAAAAGGTTAGTGAAACGCTGAAAGAATTAAATAAAACGATTCTTAGAAAAAAATCCGTACCATTGACAGAACTAAAAATTATCGCACTCAAGTTTAGTACAATGCTCTTTTTCGAAGTTGAAAAGTGGAGAAAAGAGGAAAATACTAGTTTTAATTCATCGGATGTATATCAAGATATTATAAAAATGGAAACCCTTTCAGAAATGATGGAAATATTAAACAGACTTATTCAACAATGGCGTGACGAAATGTATAAAAAAGAAGAAAAGAATCATTTCAGTCATGTTGACCAAGCAATTATGTATATCAAAGATCACTTCCATGACAGTTCCTTAACACTCAAAAAAGTGGCTGAATATATCCATGTGAGCACTCCGTATTTGAGCAATCTATTTAAACTGGAAAAAGGAATTAATTTTGGAGACTTTCTATTGGAGTTAAGGATGAAGAAGGCTATGGAAGAATTACGAAAAGGTGATCAGAAAACATACGAAGTTTGTGAAAAAGTCGGATATAACAATCCTCAATATTTTAGTATTTGTTTTAAAAAATTTACTGGTTATACCCCTGCAGAATATAAAAAGCAGTTTAAATAGAGAACACGATAGTATGTATTAATGGGTATAGCTTCCAACAACATTAGTATTCTGTCATTACCTTTTGTAATAGTAAGAGATGTTGAAATAAAGGGAGTGTACCCCTTTATTTTTTTATGCTTAGGCAACAGGATATCTAATTTCAATAAACGTTTAGCATGTTTACAATAAAAAGCAATGCATCTTTCAAGTCTTAACTTTCGTATTTATTCGAAGGATAGGAGATTTTTTCCCCACCTCAGAAACCATTCTACTTACCGCTTATCCAATGCTGTAAAAGGATCTCTCCAGATTTTCTACAACTAACATTTTCAAGCATATACAAAATCTTAAGATAATCGTATAAGATTTTAAGATGTTGTCTAAATCGAATTGTAATCCCTTTCATAGGTTTATATACTCATCATAGAAGTACTTATATCATTTACATTTCAGTGATGAAATCGGCATTAAGGATAGTACGGTTGCAAAATTTTTCCCCATTAATGTTTGATTATAGAATTAATTGAATTGTCTCGCAAGTAGGTGTTTTAAGACATCGAATGATTGAATGATCATCTTGAAATAGTAGATGGTGCACGGCTGGCAAGATAAACAAATTTTAAGGGTCTGGTTCAAGTGAAGAGCCAGATCCTCCTTTTATAGGATAGGAGGAGAAAAGGTGAGCATAAAACTCGGAATTAGAGCCCATGATATCGCCAATCTTCCATTGGAAGAGTTAGTAAATGAGATATCTAGTAAAGGATTAACGGCTGTTCAACTGGCGCTAGGGAAATCATTTAAAGAGTTGAATACCTCGTTTGGCAGTTTCAGTCCTGGTTTTGCCTATCATTTTGAAAGCGCTTTTAGGGGAAAGGGAATTCAAATTGCAATATTAGGTTGTTACATTAACATGATTCATCCTGACCGTCATGCTAGAAGAAAGGAACTCGATCGTTTCAAGGAGCATATTCGATTTGCAAGAGATTTTGGCTGTAGCATTGTAGGGACGGAGACAGGAAATGTCAATTCGGACATAGTGTATACGGAGGAAAATTTTAAAGAACAGCCTTTCCTTGAAGTTGTCGAAAGTGTTAAAGAACTTGTGGAAGAAGCAGAGAAATTTGGTGTATTGGTAGGAATTGAAGGGGGTATTAATCACCCGATTCATACACCTCAACGAATGAAACGTTTACTTGATGAAATACCTTCCAATCATCTTCAAGTTATCTATGACCCTGCTAATTTTATTTCAATGGATAATTATCAACATCAGGAAGAGGTAATTCAAGAAGCATTAGAACTATTCGGAGACAAGATTGTCGCACTTCATGCTAAAGATTTTATTATTGAAGATAACTGGGTCAAGATCGTACCTGTTGGGCAAGGTATGTTAAATTATGACTTCATTTTTAAATGCATAAAACCGAAAAAACCTTATCTAAACATTCTGATGGAAGGCACAAGAGAGCCTTATATAGATGGCAGTATATCGTATTTAAAAGAAAAATACGATAACGCTTAATCATTAAATGTATGTGCTAATAAGAAAGAGAAATTGAGTTTTCTATGAAAAGGGTACCGATGGAAATATTATAAAATAAAACTCCTTTATAAAAATTGAAAAGGCTGGTGTTCTTATGCGAAATTTTATGGATGAAAACTTTTTACTAAACAATGAAACCTCCATTACGTTATATAACGAGTATGCAAAGGATATGCCCATTATTGACTATCATTGCCACTTAAGTCCTAAGGAAATTTATGAGAATAAACAATTCAAAAATATAACAGAAATTTGGCTATATGGAGATCATTATAAATGGCGTTTAATGAGAGCGAATGGAATTGACGAAGAGTATATTACAGGCAATGCCAGTGATTACGATAAGTTCCTTGCCTGGGCAAAGACACTCCCAATGACAATTGGAAATCCAGTATTCAACTGGGCTCACTTAGAATTACAAAGATTTTTTGGAATAAACGATCTTTTAAATGAAGAGACTGCTCCTGCCATTTGGGAAAAGGTGAACGCGTTATTAAATAGTGATGGTTTCCGTGCAAGAGATTTTATTAAAAAGTCAAATGTACAGGTTGTATGTACAACGGACGATCCAGTTGACAATCTCGAGTATCATTTGCGTTTGCAAGAACAAGGAGACTTTGATGTATTGGTTTTACCAAGCTTCCGCCCAGATAAAGGTCTTGAAATCAACCGTGATGGTTATCTCAATTGGGTGAAAACACTTGAGGGGATTTCAGAAATTGAGATTAAAAATTATAACGACTTCCTCCAAGCCCTTGAGTCAAGAGTTCGATTTTTCCATTCAGTTGGTGGAAGAGTTTCGGATCATGCTATTGATACGATGATGTATGCGGATACAACACTTGAAGAAGTGGAACAAATTTTCGAAGAAGCCCTACAAGGTAATAAAGTTTCAGCTAATCATGAAAAGAAATACAAGAGTTTTACATTAAGATTTTTAGGAAAGTTATATGCCGAATTAGGTTGGGCAATGCAGTTCCACATTAACGCTTTAAGAAATAATAATGAAAGAATGTTCTCTGTTTTAGGTCCAGATACAGGCTATGATTCAATCAATGATGAAGAAATCGCGAAACCATTGGTGCAACTTTTAAACTCAATGGATCAAGACAATGCTCTGCCGAAAACGATAATTTATTCTTTAAATCCGAAAGACAATAATGTGATTTCTGCTGTAATCGGAAGTTTCCAAGGAGGAGGTATTCCTGGGAAAATTCAGTTCGGTACTGCATGGTGGTTTAATGATAATAAGACAGGAATGCTAGAGCAAATGCAGTCCTTAGCGAATATGGGGCTCTTTAGCCGTTTTATTGGTATGTTGACTGACTCTAGAAGTTTCTTGTCCTATACAAGACATGAATACTTTAGAAGATTGATCTGCTATCTAATTGGTGAATGGGTAGAAAAAGGAGAAGTTCCAAATAACCCTGAATTTCTAGGAAAAATCGTTCAAGGAATTTCCTATTATAATGCAAAAGAATATTTCCAATTTGACAAAGAGTAACAGGCTAAAGCTAATCAATTGAGGTGTGAAAAGGATTGTTAGATAGATTCATTACGAGAGATTCTATTTATTTATCTCAAGATTGATTGTTTCAAACGTGTCACATTGTCTTAAAGATCATAGGTGCATTGCAAAATAGTGTTAATTTATGAGGAGAATGTTCATGGAAAAATTAAATAAGCAATTCGTGAAAAATTATCGGAAACGCCCGGAGAAAGTTTTGCAATTCGGGCAAGGTAATTTTTTAAGAGCCTTTATTGACTGGCAAATCGATGTACTTAACGAGAAAACAGGCTTTAATGGCAGTGTGGTAGTCGTTCAGCCACGCGGGCAAGGAGCGGTTGAAAAGTTAAATGAACAGGATGGATTGTTTACCCTTTATCTACAAGGCATAAAAGAAGGAAAGCCTGTCAAAGAACATTCAATCATTAGTTGTATTAGCAGAGGTTTAAATCTTTTTAAACAACATGATGAGTATTTACAACTAGCTCATAGCCAAGAGCTAAGGTTTATTTTTTCCAATACAACAGAAGCGGGAATTGTCTTTGACGAAAATGACCAATTAACAGATCGACCTCAAAAAAGTTTCCCAGGAAAACTAACCTCTTTTTTATATGAACGATATCAAGCTTTTCAAGGAGAAATCGATAAAGGGTTAATTATAATACCTTGTGAACTGATTGAACAAAATGGAGAAAAATTAAAGGAATTGGTTTTACGGTATGCGAAAATTTGGAACCTAGAAGAAGGATTTGTAGATTGGATTCATAATGCCAATACATTTTGTAATACACTCGTTGACCGTATTGTCCCGGGGTTTCCAACAGAAACAATCGATGAGATGACAGCAGAGCTTGGATATATAGACGATTTTCTTGTTGTCGGTGAACAATTCCATCTATTTGTCATTGAGGGACCACAATGGATTCGTGAAGAATTTCCAGCTCATTTGGCAGGTTTGAATACTCTATTTGTCGATGATATAACCCCTTACCGAACGAGGAAAGTTCGAATCTTAAACGGTGCCCATTCAGCGATGGCTCCAGTTTCATACTTATATGGTCTGAACACGGTAGGTGAGGCAATAAGCCATGAAGTCATTGGAAAATTCGTAAAAGAGCTAATATATGATGAAATTATTCCAACATTGGACTTCCCGGAAGATGAATGTCGTTTATTTGCTGACGAAGTGATTGAAAGATTTAGGAATCCCTATATGCAGCATTTCTTATTAAGTATTTCATTAAATTCTACGTCTAAATTTAAAACAAGAGATTTACCATCATTACTGGAATATGTGAAACGCAAAAATACATTGCCAAAAAGACTAGTATTTTCTCTTGCTGCGTTAATTTCTTTCTATAAAGGGAAAAGAGATGACGAAGAAATTGAACTATCGGACGATCCTGAAGTACTTGATTTGTTTAAGGCACAATGGAGTCAAGCTAATGGTAGTTTGGAAAGTATCGAGAAAATTGTCACATGTGTGTTAGATAGCGAAAAGATATGGAATATAAATTTAAATACTATACCTGGACTAACCTACGAGGTGACGAAAAAACTATTTGAAATCGAAACAAAGGGAATGAAACTGGCCGTTGAATCCATATTGGAGCAAGAGGCGGCCAACTAACAGGGGGAATGTTCATGTTGGATTTTATCCAGCTACATGATCACGATAATGTGGTTGTGGCACTAAAAGATTTGCCAGAAGGCCAAACACTGACAATTAAAGAGAAAATTATCGTACTAAAAGAACCAATTAAAAGAGGTCACAAAGTAGCTATCAAAGATATTAATCTTAATGAACATATCATTAAGTATGGATATCCAATAGGACACGCAACTAAACTAATTTCAGTTGGAGAACATATTCATACCCATAATATCAAAACGAATTTGGATGGAATTCAGGAATATCAATACCACCAAAAATTAAACAGGAATCCTTATGAAAATAAAAATCTTACGTTTAATGGCTACAAAAGAAAAAATGGAAATGTAGGAATTCGAAACGAACTTTGGATTGTTCCAACTGTTGGCTGTGTAAATGGGATTGCTGAACGAATGGTGAAACTTTTTGAAAAAGAAGTGGGCGATATTCACCCGTTTGAAAACATCCTTGTATTAAAACACAATTATGGGTGCTCTCAATTAGGAGACGATCATGAAAATACAAGAAAAATTCTTCGAGATGCAGTACTCCATCCAAATGCTGGGGGTATCCTCGTTTTAGGATTAGGTTGTGAAAACAACAATTTATATGAATTTAAAGATGCTCTTGGAGAGTACGATGAAGAACGTGTTAAGTTTTTAGTTTCGCAAGAAGTAACCGACGAGATTGAAGCAGGTGTTGAATTACTAAAAGAAATTTATCAAGCTGCTAAAAACGATAAGCGTGAACCCGTGCCATTATCTGAGTTAAAGGTTGGATTGAAGTGCGGTGGATCTGACGGTTTTTCCGGAATTACAGCGAATCCATTGCTTGGTAGATTCTCAGATTTCCTTGTTGCTCAAGGAGGCACAACGGTGCTGACAGAGGTTCCGGAAATGTTTGGTGCAGAGACAATTCTAATGGAGCGTGCTGCAAATGCAGAAGTGTTTGAGAAGACGGTTGAGTTAATTAATGAATTCAAAGAATACTTTATTGAAAATAAACAACCAGTCTATGAAAATCCTTCCCCAGGAAACAAAGAAGGTGGAATTTCAACATTAGAAGACAAATCATTAGGTTGCACGCAGAAAGCGGGTACATCAACGGTCACTGATGTTCTAAAATATGGAGAAATTCTTAGAGAGAAAGGGTTAAACCTGTTGAGTGCACCTGGAAATGATTTGGTTGCATCGTCTGCTCTAGCTGCAGCGGGGTGTCAAATCGTACTATTCACAACAGGTAGGGGCACGCCATTTGGTTCGTTTGTTCCGACCATGAAGATTTCAACAAATACCCCATTGTATGAAACAAAACCTCACTGGATCGATTTTAATGCAGGCGTGTTACTAGAGAAGGAAGCTGATGCTGTGCTGAATGATTTTATTGAATATATCATTCGCGTTGCCAGTGGAGAACTTGTGAATAATGAGAAAAATGACTTTAGGGAACTTGCGATTTTTAAAACGGGAGTTACTTTATAAAAAGCATGTATTTCTCAAAATAGCCTGATTCGTATTCGTGACTTAAAGTCAACTTTGGGGAGGGAAAAATATGATTGGCAAGGAGTTTACTTCAGAAATTAAAGAGTATATAGATGAGAAAACAGGAAATGTAGTCAAACAGCTAACATCTAACGGTTCTAATAACTTTCACTTTTATTTTACAGATAACTCTTTTTGTACAGGCGATCGCGAAATCTATTTCCTATCAGATCGTTCCTCTGAAAGACCGTCAGTTTATAATCTTTTTAAAATGGATTTAGAGACAGGAAAAATGTTGCAGTTAACTGATGAGCCAGAGGGAATCACCCCAAGCTTCCATACGAAAACACCTGCAGGAGACATTATCGTATATGTATCAGGAAGATTACTAAAGAAGCTAGAAACCTCTACTAATAAAACAACTGTACTCTATGAAGAAAAGCCAGGGATTGTTTTAGGACATCCACATATTTCTGCGGATAAACGGTATATCGGAATGGCCCGAAATGAATACGTTCCAATTGAAAGGGGAGCGAATTATAGAGGGTTTAAAGAAACGATGTATGCGACGAAAAAAGGTTGGATTACGTTAATTAGTATGGACGGAAAAGAAGTTTTTGATGTGTTTCAAGATACTCACTGGTTAGGGCACTTTCAGTTTTCTCCAATCAATAGTAGCTTGGCAACTTTTTGTCATGAAGGGCCTTGGAATCTTGTTCACCAACGAATTTGGCTATTGGATATTCGCTCGCGATCACCTCAGCCTTTATTTAGACAAGGAGAAGATGATTGTATCGGCCATGAGTTTTGGACCAATGATGGGAAGATCTTTTTTGACAACCGTCGAAAAGGCCATGACGGAACCATTACGATTCATAAAACGCAAGCAACTATACAGCATTCACATGCATCTGAGCAAATTCCTTTTGTTGGGCTAATAGATGATGAAGGGAATTTAATCCGACAAATCGATCTGCCATTTTATTGCAATCACTATCATAGTAATCTTGATAATACTCTCTTAGTCGGAGATGAAGTAGAAGATATCGTGTTAATAGATTTATCAGGAGAAAAAGCGACAATTCAACCACTATGCTCACACCATACGAGCTGGAATACTCAACAAACTCATTGCCATCCAACCTTTAGCTGGAATAATGAAAAGATTTTATTTACATCCGACCGAGAGGGAACTTGTAATCTATATTTAATTGAACTACCTAAGTAATTTGATAGGAGGAGGTGAGAGATATGATTATTTTTGGAGACAAAATCAAGGCCGTCCCGACTGATGAAGGGGTACAACGTAAGCTTTTAAGTTACGGAGGCAGTTTAATGATGACAGAGGTAACCTTCGAGAAAGATGCTGTTGGAAGCATCCATTCACATCCTCATGAACAAGTCAGTTATATCATTCGTGGAAGCTTTGAGTTCAATCTGGACGGAGACGTACAAATTGTTAGTCAAGGAGACAGTATCTACATCCCATCCGGTATAAGTCATGGTGTTAAAGCGCTGGAAGAGAAATCTATAATAATAGACGTTTTTACTCCCCAGCGGGAAGATTTTTTAGAAGAATAATAAACTGAGAGGAATAGGTGTGTATGATGAAAAAATTGATTAGTACAATTTTAGCAGCATCTTTATTCAGTTTTAGTGTTTTTTCTGTATCGGCTTCACCCAACGACTTAGGTAAAGAAGTATTACAACCAAATGATGGCTGGGCATCTTATGGCAATGGAACAACAGGTGGATATAAAGCGGAAAAAAATCATATTTTCACTGTTACAAATAAAAAAGAATTGATTAAAGCTTTAGGTGGCGATAATAATACAAACGGTAAGAATGACACACCGAAAATCATCTATGTAAAAGGGACAATTGAGCTTAATGTAGATGAACATAATAAACCGGTTGGACCGGAATATTATGCAGAAGGTACAGGGTATGATTTTGAAGAATATTTAGATGCATATAATCCAGAAACATGGGGTTACGAAAAGGAAGTAGAAGGCGAACTTGAGGATGCTCGTGCAGCAGCACAGAAGAAACAAAAAGAACAAATTGTTATTAATATTGGTTCAAATACGTCCATCATTGGTATTGGTGATGATGCCAAAATCATTGGGGGCAGTCTAGTCATGAGTGGAGTAAAGAATATCATAATACGTAATATTGAATTTGAAGCACCACGTGATTTCTTCCCACAATGGGATCCAACAGACGGAGACTATGGTGAATGGAATTCCGAATATGATAACGTTTCCATCACAAATAATACCGAGAATGTTTGGATAGATCATTGTACATTTAGTGATGGTGAAAATACGGACTCTTCTTTTGGAAACTACTTCGGTCGTACTTATCAACAACATGATGGATTATTAGACGTAACGAACGGTGCAAGTTATGTAACGATTTCGTATAACAAATTTGAAGACCATGATAAAGTGATGCTGATCGGGTCAAGTGATAGCAAAACTACAGATAAAGATAGATTAAAAGTAACAATACACCACAATTATTTTAAAGATTTAACGCAGCGTTTACCAAGAGTACGATATGGTGAGGTTCATATATACAATAACTATTATGAGTTTACGAATGACTCTGAGTACCTATTCGACTATGCATTTGGCGTAGGAGTTGAGTCCAAAATCTATGCAGAAAACAATTATTTTAAATTTGCATACGATGTAAATCCTTCTCAAATTATTCGTCATTGGAAAGGGACTACTATATATGAAAAGGGTACATTCATTAATGGACCGAGCAAAACCAAACAAGTAGATCTTGTAAAAGCGCATAATGAAGGAAACGAAGCACAGTTAAATGAAAAGGTTGGTTGGAAACCATCCTTGTATACAAAGATCCATCCAACACAGGCTGTACCTGCTCTTGTAAAGGCAAAAGCAGGCGTTGGTAAGATACACTAAAAAATAAATTTGAAAGACTTGTTCAGTAATTCAAGCTGACAGGTCTTTTTTTAGATTTATTAAAATATAAAAATATTTAACAATTATCTAAAAATATTAGATTACCTTTGTAAGCGTTTTCCGCTAAAATGATTAATAAGAGACTCGTAAAAAATCATTTGTAAAACCCAAAGTTGTTGGGAAACGATAAATAAAACTTTTAGATACGTAGGAGGCTGAAAAAGATGGCAGAGCTAAAATTAAATAATATTTATAAAGTATATGACAATAAAGTAACAGCAGTAAGTGACTTTAACCTTCATATTCAAGATAAGGAATTCATTGTGTTTGTAGGACCATCTGGTTGTGGGAAATCAACTACTCTACGAATGGTTGCTGGACTTGAAGAAATTACAGAAGGGGATTTTTTCATTGATGAGCGCCGGGTAAATGATGTAGCTCCTAAAGATCGTGATATTGCAATGGTTTTCCAAAACTATGCACTTTATCCCCATATGACGGTTTACGATAATATTGCGTTTGGGTTAAAGCTCCGGAAGGTACCGAAAGATGAAATTAATCGTCGCGTAACAGAAGCTGCTAAAATTTTAGGTCTCGAAGATTATTTGAAACGTAAACCAAAAGCTCTTTCTGGTGGACAGCGTCAACGTGTTGCGCTAGGCCGTGCTATTGTTCGTGACGCTAAAGTGTTCTTAATGGATGAACCGTTATCAAACCTGGATGCAAAACTTCGTGTTCAAATGCGAGCTGAAATTGTTAAACTACATCGCCGTTTGGGGACAACAACGATCTACGTAACGCATGACCAGACAGAAGCAATGACAATGGCTAGCCGAATTGTCGTCATGAAAGATGGTGTCATTCAACAAGTAGGAGCACCTAAATATATTTACGAAAATCCAGAGAATATTTTCGTTGGTGGATTCATTGGATCACCTTCAATGAATTTCTTTAATGGTAAGGTTTTAGACGGTGTGTTTTCAATGGGTAACACGAATATCACGATTCCTGAGGAAAAAATGATCATTCTTCGCGAGCAAGGATACGTTGGAAAAGAAGTGGTTTTTGGTATAAGGCCGGAAGATTTAAATGATGAGTCGGTATTTATCGAAAACGCTAAAGGGGCAACAGTTAAAATTGATGTAGAATTAGCGGAACTCACTGGTGCAGATTTGACGGTTTACTCTACAATTGAAGGTCAAAACTTAGTAGCAACAATTGATCCACGAACTGAAGTCAAACCGGGAGACAAACTAGAACTTGCATTTAATATGAATAAAGCTCATTTCTTTGATAAAGAGACAGAGATTAGAATTCGTTAGTTAAAGTCAATGAGTGAAGACAAAGTCAAAACAGACTTTGTCTTCACTCAAAAAGGGCATATTAGATGTCCTTTTTTTGGTTGTATTAAATTAAGAAATATTTCGTAAGGTTTATATCCGCTTGCTAGGAATTTGTTTATTCATAAAGTACTCATGCCAGTTCTTCCTCATCATCAATCATTTCGTCATAACTTAATTTAATTGCTTCATAGATAAATAACGCCGCAAACAAATGTGGGATGATGATACGCTCACCTAGTTTTGTAGGGTGAGGTATAAGACCACCACGAATTTTCATTGAAATGTAAGTATAGGCAAGTTCACTTAATTCATTATCCTCACCCGGTGCTTCGCTTGCAATGACAGAGAATGGTATGAACGCCGTAGATAACTGTTTAGCTAAATGAAGTGCCGTCTCATTTTTACAGCTTGTAGTAAAGATACAAACACGGTCAACTTCAGTAATTTCCGTTTCTGGAGTCCATGGCACTAATTTATAGAATGTTTCGGAACCATGTAAAGCATTTAATTCCACAGCTTGTAATTCGTCAAAACAAGCAAAATAAACATTTCCTTGACCAACAGATGCTTGTGCTAGTAGGCGGGCAGTTTCTTCAATTGATTCCTCTTCACTTTGTGTAATTCTTTGTAATAATCCAGTTAGTTGAGTCGTTAATATTTTCAAATTTGTTCCCCCTCATACGCGTATTATAAATTTTTGTAGCCTTAAAATAAAGCATGATCAAAAATGCCTCGCAAACTAATATTTTACGGTAAATAAAAACAATCCATTTTGAAAAAAGATTAATCAAAATGAATTGTTTTCCAGCGGATGTAGTTTAGGCTTTATAAAAAAGTTTGATCATTTTCTACCTGTATTACTCCACAATCGCGCCCGATAATTGAATACCGATGTTCTATTAGCTGGGTTACTCACACTTAGGCGTTCAGGTTAAGCTCCAAATATAAGTAGCCGGAAAATTTCCGCTTAATTAAGAAATAAAGTATAAAATTGCTGAAATAGACGGAGAAATTCCGCCTATCGACTCGAAAAAGGTGAAAATGGAGGATTTTCCTCTGCATAGTCGGAAAATTTCCCCTTATGTACTCCAAAATAAAGGTGCATTCGGCATTTAACCGGAAAATCTCCGCTAATTTCACTAGTTGCGCTTAAAAATGCTTTAACGGAACCTCACATTATAAATCAAATATTAATTGATGAATCTATCCACTATCTCTTAATCTGGCCTGAGTGTGGAATAAAGAAAATCCTGCATTTCAATACAGGATTATAATTAAACTTTATTACATATTATCAGTATTTATTTTAAATAATCGAATTTTGATTTAAATAATCAATTTTTTTTATCATACTACAATTTTCTAATCTGAAAAAGTAAAAGTAATTATTGATAACAGATATTCCAACCAAATATATAGGAATTGGATGTAAAAGTGAAGTTTAGATAGCTATGAAAAGGGGAAAAGAGAAGATTGAGAGAATTTATCTATATAAATTCGGGGTGAAGGGGAAAAATGATGAAAGAACTTTTAATAGTAGATGATCATCAAGGAATTCGGTTGTTATTAAAAGAGGTATTTACTCAAGAAGGTTATTGTATTCATCTAGCAACAAGTGGTGCTGAGGCAATTGCGATTACTGAAAAAGAGAATATTCACTGTGTTTTATTAGATATGAAAATACCAGATATGAGCGGACTAGAAATTGTTAAAAAATTAAAAGAAATCAATCCTGATTTGCCAATCATTATGATGTCAGCTTATGGAGAACAGGAAGTTATTCAAGAAGCGTTAGATAATGGGGCAATCCATTACTTTACAAAGCCTTTTAATATCCATGAAGTGATTGATGGTGTTAAAAGAGTTTGCTAAAAGTAGTATCTTTAGATCGATATCATACTAAGGTACAAAATATGGAGTATTTGTGAGTAAAAATTCAAAATTATGTCAAAGTTAAGAAGTACTCACATTGTTTTTTTCCTCTCTTCGCTATCAAGTGTGAAGATAGATGAATCAACATTGCTAACATAATGTTTCTGCGCCTGCCGAAAGCTTTCGGTGCAGGAAAGGCAGTTGTCTCTGTACTTGTGAGACAAAAAACGTAACTCAACTAATATGAAGAAGTACTCACAAGGTTTCTGCGCCTGCCACAAGCTTTCGGCGCAGAAAACACGCACGCTTGTGAGACGAAACACATAACCCAACTAATATAATGAAGTACTCACAAGATTTTTGCACCTGTCGCTGCGCTTTCGGTGCAGGAAAGGCAGTTGTCTCTGTACTTGTGAGACAAAAAACGTAACTCAACTAATATGAAGAAGTACTCACAAGGTTTCTGCGCCTGCCGCAAGCTTTCGGCGCAGAAAAGGGTTGAGTCCCATCCCACTTGTGGGACTCAACCCTTTTTGATATGATGAAATGGAATATTTAATAAAAAATTCTATCTTCAGGAGGATTTTCATAATGCCTTTAGTATCGATGAAGGAAATGTTAATTAAAGCAAAAAAAGAAGGTTATGCGGTAGGTCAATTCAACATAAATAACCTTGAGTTTACTCAGGCAATTTTACAAGCGGCAGAAGAAGAAGAATCTCCGGTGATCCTTGGTGTATCTGAAGGTGCGGGAAAATATATGGGCGGATTTATCGCAGTTGTTCATATGGTAAAAGGTTTAATGGAAAGTTATAAAATTACCGTTCCTGTTGCTATTCATTTAGACCATGGTTCGAGTTTTGATAAATGTAAAGAAGCGGTTGATGCTGGATTTACGTCTGTAATGATTGATGCTTCACATCATCCATTTGAAGAAAACGTAAAAATTACAAAACAAGTAGTAGAATATGCACATTCCAAAGGTGTTTCAGTTGAAGCAGAACTTGGTACTGTAGGTGGAGACGAAGATGGGGTAATCGGTGGAATTATCTATGCGAACCCTCAAGAATGTAAAGCACTCGTTGAACAAACGGATATCGATTGCTTAGCACCTGCTTTAGGTTCTGTTCATGGTCCTTATAAAGGGGAACCAAACTTAGGGTTTGCTGAAATGGAGGAAATCTCTAATTTAACTGATTTACCTCTTGTTTTACATGGTGGAACTGGAATTCCAACAAAGGATATTCAACGTTCTATTTCCTTAGGTACAGCAAAAATTAACGTAAATACAGAAAACCAAATTTCAGCAACAAACGTTATTCGTGAAATTTTAAACAACGATCAAAAAGTGTATGATCCACGCAAATACTTAGGTCCAGCACGTGATGCAATTAAATCAACTGTAATTGGCAAAATTCGCGAATTTGGTAGCTCAAATAAAGCTTAATGTATACTATATAGAAAGCAGATGAATGAAATAAACATAGGAATAACACGTGTATTAACTTATAAATATATAAGATAACTACGACTGCTTTTCTTAAATTCATTTTAACTACATTCAGTATCAGTCTTTTACTTCTATAAGTAACGTGATAAATTTGGCAATCAAATTATTCTAATAAGTACGATATCCTTACTGAATAATGTTAAGCCTCTGGTAGACACCATCGATTTTTAAAGGGTTAATAACGAGCTTAGACAAATAACGGGTCGCCCTATGAAAGTTCTAAGAAACCAATATCCAGCTCATGTTTCGCATCACTGTCCGAAAGGCTAAAGGGTTTGGTTGGCATAAGCCCGATAAAATTTGAGTGTAAATCTGCCGAGGTTTATTCGATAATAATGAATGATCGGCAGGAGAAGTGTCTGATTGCTTCACAATCAGCCTTCTCTTTGATTTTAGTTAGACATTTTCTAATGATTCGAGGAGGAAAAATCGAATGAAATTTTTTATTGATACAGCTAATTTTGATGAAATAAAAGAAGCACACTCATGGGGAATTATTTCTGGTGTAACAACAAATCCTTCATTAGTAGCAAAAGAAGAGAACATTTCTTTCCATGATCGTTTACGTGAAATTGCAGAATTAGTAAATGGTTCTGTTAGTGGTGAAGTAATTTCCCTTGATGCTGAAGGGATGATTAAAGAAGGTTTAGAACTTGCTGAAATTGCACCGAATATCACAGTGAAATTACCGATGACACCTGAAGGGTTAAAGGCGTGTAAGTATTTCTCTGAAAAAGGCATTAAAACCAATGTTACTTTAATTTTTAGTGCTAACCAAGCTTTAATGGCAGCACGAGCTGGTGCTACTTATGTATCACCATTTATTGGCCGTTTAGATGATATCGGTCATAATGGGGCAGATTTAATCTCTACAATTGCAGACATCTTCTCAATTCATGATATAAAAACAGAAATCATTGCAGCCTCTATACGTCATCCCCAGCACATCCAAGATGCTGCGTTAGCAGGTGCTGATATTGCAACAACACCATTTAAAGTGTTGAAACAATTGTTCCATCATCCATTAACAGACAAAGGAATCGAAGGATTTTTAACGGATTGGAAGAAGAGAGAAGGTCAATAATAATTTTAAGTAAAAATCACATCTAGCAAAAATTCTTGTTCAGTATGTGTATTTATACACCTTATACAGAAGGGGATTTCTGTGAAGAGAACGAAATTGTTTGACAGAGAAAGTGTTTAATCAGTAATTTTAATGTATTGTACCTAAAATTATTACAATTGACTAAATATTTATTCATAGGTACACATACAAAAATTGACGAAGTTGACTATAATAGAGAAACTTTCCAATTACGAGGGAGAACGCGTTATGGATGTTTATAAAATCATTGGCGAGAATCGTCTTAAAGGTACAATTAAAGTCAGCGGTGCCAAAAATAGTGCAGTCGCGTTAATACCTGCATCAATTTTAGCGAATTCTTCGGTAACGATTGGTGGAATACCTGAAATTGCAGATGCTTGGACGCTGAAAGCATTATTGGAAGAAATCGGTGGAAATGTAACTTTTGAAAACGGACAAATGGTCATTGATCCATCTAATATGCTTGCAATACCTTTACCAAACGGTAACGTAAAAAAACTACGCGCTTCTTATTATTTAATGGGAGCAATGTTAGGTCGCTTTAAAAAGGCTGTAGTTGGATTGCCAGGTGGTTGTTTCTTAGGACCACGTCCAATTGATCAACATATAAAAGGTTTTGAAGCATTAGGCGCAAAAGTTACAAATGAACATGGTGCAATTTATCTACGTGCAGAAGAATTAATCGGTGCCAAAATATATTTAGACGTTGCAAGCGTTGGAGCGACGATTAATATAATGTTAGCTGCTGTTCGTGCAAAAGGACGAACAGTTATTGAAAATGCAGCAAAAGAACCGGAAATCATTGATGTAGCTACTCTTTTAACAAATATGGGTGCAAACATTAAAGGAGCTGGCACGAGCGTAATTCGTATTGAAGGCGTCGATGAGCTTCACGGAACAAATCATACGATTATCCCAGACCGTATTGAAGCTGCAACATTTATGATTATGGCAGCAGCAATTGGTGATGGAATAACAATCGATAATATTATTCCTTTACATTTAGAAGCAGTAATCGCTAAACTTCGTGAAATGGGAGTAACAGTTATTGAAGACGAAGAAAGCGTATTTATCCCAAGAACCGAATCACTTCAAGCGGTAGATTTAAAAACATTAGTTTATCCTGGATTCCCCACTGACGTTCAACAACCGCTCTCCGTTTTAATGACTCAAGCAGTTGGAGCTTCAAGAGTAACTGATACAATATACCAAGCTCGATTTAAACATATTGATGAATTGCGTCGCATGAATGCTAACGCAAGAGTGGAAGGCAATACAGCCATTATACAAGGTCCAACTAAGCTTCAAGGTTCAAGTGTTACAGCTACAGATTTACGCGCAGGTGCTGCACTTGTATTGGCAGGATTGATGGCAGAAGGTGAAACAGAAATACACGATATTCATCATATTGAGCGCGGATATAGTTCCTTAATCGAAAAATTAAATTCACTCGGAGCTAACATTCGTCGAGAAACAATCGCTGTTAGCACTGTTGAAAGAAAAGAATAAAAAAAAACAAAATCATGATATTTTGGATATGTTACAATAGTTGTAACAAAGTTCGGTTTTTCCGAATTAGGAGGCAAATTTAGTATGGAACGTAGTTTAACCATGGAAGTAGTCCGTGTAACAGAAGCAGCAGCAATCGCATCTGCAAAATGGATGGGACGTGGCTTGAAAGAAGAAGCAGATGACGCAGCAACGACAGCAATGCGTGCTTTATTTGATACAATTCCAATGCATGGAACAGTAGTCATTGGGGAAGGCGAGATGGATGAAGCACCGATGTTATATATCGGAGAAGAGCTTGGACTTCGCAATGGTGGTCCTCAAGTAGACATCGCTGTTGACCCTCTTGAAGGTACAAATATAGTTGCAAAAGGGACAAATGGTGCAATGACTGTACTTGCAATTGCTGATCGTGGTAATTTATTAAATGCACCTGATATGTATATGGATAAATTAGCAGTTGGTCCTGAAGCAAAAGGGAAAGTCGATATTAACGCTACTGTAACTGAAAATTTACACGCTGTAGCAAAAGCTAAAAATAAAGACATTTCTGACGTTGTAGCAGTTCTATTAGATCGCCCACGTCACCAACATATTGTTGATGAGATCCGTGCAGCAGGTGCGCGTATTAAATTTATCCAGGATGGTGACGTGAGTGCAGCAATAAATACTGCTTTTGATGAAACTGGTATTGACATCATGTTTGGTACTGGCGGTGCTCCTGAAGGGGTAATTTCTGCTGTTGCACTAAAATGTTTGGGTGGAGATTTCCAAGCAAAACTAGTACCAGAAGATGATGAACAACGTGCTCGTTGCGAAAAAATGGGAATCGATGTTTCAAAGGTACTTTATTTAGATGATTTAGTTAAAGGTGACGATGCAATTTTTGCTGCGACAGCTGTTACCGATAGTGAACTACTTAAAGGTGTTCAATATAAAGGCGCCTATTGTCTAACGAATTCGTTAGTAATGCGTGCTAAAACGGGTACAGTTCGCTTTGTTGAAGGTCGTCATAATATCGATAAAAAACCTAGATATGTAAAATAACTTCTAAACTATGATGTCTGATAATATTATATATTTATCAGGCATCCTTCCTACCAATCTTTCTTACCCTACAGCAATACCATTCAATTCCAAAAAGTATAATAATCTAAAAAAAGACTGGAGTCATGCTATGTCAGCGCTTACAATAGCTCAATTAGAAAATATGACGTTAAAAGAGTTATATTCTCTAGCACGTGATTATAAAATCTCATATTATAGTAAATTAACAAAAAAAGAACTGATTTTTGCTATCCTAAAATCTCGTTCAGAACAAGAAGGTTTCTTTTTCATGGAAGGCGTTCTTGAAATCGTATCGAACGAAGGCTTTGGTTTCTTACGACCTATTAATTACTCTCCATCAAAAGAGGATATTTATATTTCTGCTTCTCAAATTCGTCGTTTTGATCTTCGAAACGGGGACAAGGTATCAGGTAAGGTTCGCCCACCTAAAGAAAACGAACGTTATTTTGGGTTATTACAAGTGGATGCAGTCAATGGAGAAGATCCTGAAATTGCAAAAGAACGTGTCCATTTCCCAGCTTTAACTCCGCTATATCCTGACCGCCATATAAAATTAGAAACGGTACCTAATAAGCTTTCTACACGAATCATGGATTTAATTGCGCCTGTAGGTTTTGGTCAACGTGGTCTAATCGTTGCTCCACCAAAAGCAGGGAAAACATCTTTACTAAAAGAAATTGCAAACGCAATAACAACCAACTATCCAGAAGCTGAGTTAATCGTTTTACTAATTGATGAGCGACCTGAAGAGGTTACGGACATTGAACGTTCTGTAAATGCAGATGTAGTAAGTTCTACATTTGATGAACTGCCGGAAAACCACGTAAAAGTTGCAGAACTTGTTTTAGAGCGTGCACGTCGTTTAGTAGAGCATAAACGTGATGTAATTATCCTAATGGATTCAATCACTCGATTAGCTCGTGCATATAACTTAGTTATTCCACCAAGTGGAAGAACGCTTTCTGGTGGTATTGACCCTGCTGCTTTCCACAGACCGAAACGATTCTTCGGTTCTGCTCGTAATATCGAAGATGGCGGTAGCTTAACGATTTTGGCAACTGCTTTAGTTGATACGGGATCACGTATGGACGAAGTAATTTATGAGGAGTTTAAAGGAACTGGTAACTTAGAGCTTCATTTAGATCGTAATCTTGCAGAACGTCGCATATTCCCAGCATTGGATATCCGTCGCTCAGGAACTCGTAAAGAAGAATTACTGATTCCTTCAGAACAATTGGAAAAGCTGTGGGCAATTCGCAAAACTTTCACAGATGCGCATGACTTTACTGAACGTTTCCTTAAAAAATTACGCAGCTCAAAAACAAACGAAGAGTTTTTCGAAAAGTTAAATGAAGAGATGAAGAAAGCAACGAAGGGGAAAGGGTTAATATAATTAGCCTTCTTCTGTGTGGTATATCGTTTTAGGTTGATGTAGGTAAGTCTACTTTCAATGCTGCTGGACAGGCGAGTACAGAATGTCCAAACCTATGAACGTGTGTTTTATCCAAACGGTATAACATGAATTCGTATTACTAGCATACTAAAACATCTAATATTCCACTTCCGGAAAATATAGGACATAAATACCCCTTGCATTCATTTTTATTTCTTGCTATAATCTTTCAAGTATGTAACGTGTGCATATGTAACTGGCATATTCGGGTTATGTAAGGCACAGTTCGAATAATAACTCTGTTCCAGATGGTTCAGGGCGAGAGGAGAAAACGAATATGAAACAAGGAATTCATCCAGATTACAAACAAGCAACTGTAACATGTTCTTGTGGTAATTCATTCCAAACTGGTTCAGTAAAAGAAAACATCGTTGTAGAGTTCTGTAACGAATGTCACCCATTCTATACTGGCCGTCAAAAATTCGCGTCTGCTGACGGACGTGTGGATCGTTTCAACAAAAAATACGGTCTTAAATAAGTTTGACTTAAATAAACGTCTGCTACCTATTGTGGCAGACGTTTTTCATTTATATAAACAAATTGTGTTCATGTGGACAGTGGACAGTAGACAAAACCTTAACGCGGGTGGACAAAACATGAGTACGAATGGACAAAAGAGAATGCAGAACTGACAAAAAAGTTAATCGTGGACAAAACCTAAGCCTGAACAGACCAAACCTTAAGATGAATGCACAAAACTATACACCAATGGACAAAATCGATAACTAAATGGACATAAATATAAAGAACTGATAAAAAAGCTTCGAGTGGAAAGTATATCTCGCTGCAAATCTCACAAAAAATTCATTTCATAGAGAATCCTTCGCTGAACAGTAAATTTTAAGATTGCACACAAACTAAATAACGCTAAAATGGATAGAGGTAGATCATCTTAGAAATGAGGTAATTTTGATGGCGCAATTATTTTATAAACATGGCGCAATGAATAGTGGAAAATCTATTGAAATTCTAAAAGTTGCACATAATTATGAAGAACAAAATAAACCGGTCTTAATCTTCACATCTGGCATTGATGATCGAGATGAAGTAGGCTATGTATCAAGTAGAATCGGACTGAGAAGAAAAGTTATCCCTGTTTTCCAAACTACGAATATTTTTGAATACGTAAGAAGTCACCATGAAGAGCAGCAGCTTTATTGTATTTTAATCGATGAAGTGCAATTCTTGAGCAAAGAACAAGTATTACAACTCACTTATATTGTTGATGAACTGAACATTCCAGTAATGGGCTTCGGTCTAAAAAATGATTTCCAGAATGAATTGTTCGAAGGTAGCAAACACATGTTAATTTACGCTGACAAAATTGAAGAGATGAAAACAATTTGTTGGTTCTGCCATAAAAAGGCAACAATGAACTTACGTGTAGATGAAAATAACAAACCAGTTTACACTGGAGAACAAATTCAAATTGGTGGAAATGATACATACTATCCAGTTTGTAGAAAATGCCACACTAACCCGCCACTTTAGGAAATCCCGTAACAATGAAGGATGAAATTAATTAAAGATACAAACGGGCACTAGGCCGTACAAATCCCGTCATTAATTAGAAGAACTTTATGAATCCCATAAATAACACTACATCGAAAATTTTCCATAATACTAGCTATAAGTCATTATTTTCTATATACTAATATGGTGACTTTTCTTTGTTAAAGGTATTCATTTATTGGGTTGAAGCAGAACAACCATCAATTACAAAAACATATAAGTATTCCATTAAGGTACAGTTAAACATTAAATATAATAAAATAAATAGAGCGAATAATTAGAGGTGAACGAGATGTTTGATCGACTCCAAGCGGTAGAAGATCGTTATGAACGATTAAATGAATTATTAAGCGATCCTGATATCGTTAGTGATAGTAAAAAGCTTCGCGAATATTCAAAAGAGCAATCGGATATTCAAGAAATGGTTGAGGTGTATCGCGAATATAAGCAAGTGAAACAACAACTTGCAGAAGCAAAAGAAATGCTCGATAGCGAGAAAGATCCAGAAATGCACGAGCTTGCAAAAGAAGAATTTAATGAATTAAATGCCCAAATTCCACAACTTGAAGAGCGACTTAAAATTTTGTTAATCCCGAAAGATCCAAATGATGATAAAAACGTTATCATGGAGATTCGCGGTGCGGCAGGTGGAGATGAAGCAAATATTTTCGCTGGTGACCTATTCCGCATGTATACACGTTACGCAGAAACGCAAGGTTGGAAAATTGACATTATGGAAGCATCTCCAAACCCAGCAGGTGGTTATAAAGAAGTAATCTTTATGATTAACGGTCAAGGTGCATACTCTCGCTTCAAATATGAAAACGGTGCACACCGTGTACAACGAGTACCTGCTACTGAATCTCAAGGTCGTATCCACACTTCAACAGCAACAGTTGCATGTTTACCAGAAGTGGAAGAAGTAGATGTTGAAATTCATGAAAAAGATATACGTGTTGACACATTTGCATCTTCTGGTGCTGGTGGACAATCCGTAAATACAACGATGTCAGCTGTTCGTATGACGCATTTACCGACAGGTGTTGTTGTATCCATGCAAGATGAACGTTCACAAATTAAAAACCGTGAAAAAGCATTGAAAATTTTACGTGCTCGTGTTGCAGATATGTATATGCAAGAAGCACAAAAGGAAATTGATGCTACACGTAAATCTGCTGTAGGTTCTGGAGATCGTTCAGAACGTATTCGCACATACAATTATCCACAAAACCGTGTCACAGACCATCGCATCGGCTTAACAATCCAAAAACTAGATCAAATTATGGAAGGTAAGCTAGATGAAATCTTCGATGCACTCATTTTAGAAGATCAATCTGCAAAATTAGCTCATTTAAATGATGAAGCATAAAACCATTTTTGAGGCCCTTAATTGGGCTTCTTCTTATTTAAAGGAATATGGTCGTGACGAAAATGCGAGTCGTATATTATTGCAATACGTTTTAAATACAAACTATTCCGGACTAATGATGCGAATGCACGAAAATATCGAGACAGATAACCTTCACCAATTTGAACAATTCGTATTTGAACATGCGAAGGGTAAACCCGTACAGTACATTACAGGTGTTGAGGAATTTTACGGTAGAATGTTTGAAGTTGACGAATCTGTATTAATCCCACGCCCTGAAACAGAGGAATTAATACTCAACTCACTTGAACGGATAAAACGCCTATTTGGTAATCAGAGAGAGATTAAGTTAGCTGATATCGGAACAGGTAGTGGCGCAATTGCGATTACAATGAAGCTTGAATATAACACGGCGAATGTAACAGCAACGGATATCTCAGAAGCAGCACTTCAAACAGCAAAGCGAAACGCTAAACGTCTACATGCAGATATTAACTTTCTTCTCGGAGATTTAACAAACCCAATACAACAGGAAAAATGGGATGTTGTCTTATCAAATCCACCTTATATTGCTTATGATGAAGCAAAGGAAATGTCTGAAGTTGTATTAGAACATGAACCGCATTCTGCTTTGTTTGCTGAAGAGGACGGACTGATTCTTTATCGTAAACTAGCAGAAAATCTTCCAAAACTATTAAATAAACCTGCACTTATAGGGGTAGAAATTGGTTATACACAAGGGGAAGCGGTAGCGAACTTCTTTAAGGAACATTTTCCGGAAGCGAAAGTGGAGATAATAAAAGATATTAATCAAAAAAATAGAATGATTTTTTGTGAAATAAATGTATAAAACCTTTCCTTTCTGACAATCATGTTGTCAGGGAGGAATGAAACTATGTTAAACGATTACGAGATTATTAGAGAAAAGAATCCTATAAAGTATCATCCAGTTGTTAGTGTTTTAAGATTAATAGCAAGTGCATTAGCTGTTTATTGCATTATCCTAATGGCTCCACAATTCATGGAGCAATTCTATGAAACTCGCGAGAATCTAGTAGACGATTCATTAAAAATTCGTGTTGTAGCAAATGGTAATTCAACTGCTGATCAAAAACTAAAAGATGAGATTGTAGAAAACTTATCACCAATCTTTAATGAAATTAAACAAAACGAAATATTAGGTGTAGATAATAAAGAAGCCTTTGCTAAATTATCTACAGCCATTGAACAAAATTACGCACAACATAATGTGAAGATTACAGTTGGGGACCACTTAATTCCACCAAAATTAGATATGAACTATTTTTATCCACAAAGTTTGTATAACGCAGTTGTTGTAACGATTGGTAGTGGACGAGGTGATAACTTCTGGTGCAGTATATTCCCAGATGTTTGTGAAGGTCCAAGTGATGCGGAGAAGGATAAAAAAGAAGAAGAAGAAGAAACTGAAGTTGTATTTGTTATTTGGGAATGGTTCTTAAGTTTATTTGGATTATAATCAAGAAGGTGAAGTTATACACAATGTCGGGCCCGACAGAGGAATAACTTATCCACTATCTGTGAATAAAATACATTAATTAAATAGTAATTAGGAGGTGACGGGATGAATACGAGTCGAATTTCTGTGGAAAAATGTGTGGATAATGAAAAATGTTATTCACAAGCTGTGGATTTACTAAATGAAGGGGAAGTTGTCGCATTTCCGACTGAAACGGTATATGGTTTAGGCGCGGTTGCAACAAACGATGAGGCAGTAAAGAAAATATTTGCTGCAAAAGGTCGTCCTTCAGATAATCCATTAATTGTACATATTGGTTCATTAGATGAAGTTTCAACATATATTGAGGAAATTCCAGAAGTTGCTAAGAAATGCATGGATGCATTTTGGCCCGGTCCTCTTACAATTGTAATGAAAGCTAAGAAAGATGTTCTTGCACCTAGTGTAACAGCGGGCCTATCGACTGTAGGCTTGCGCATGCCGAGTCACCCTGTAGCATTAAAGCTACTTCAAACCCTTCGTAAACCGGTTGCTGCACCAAGCGCAAATCGAAGTGGAAAGCCTAGTCCAACTAAAGCTGATCACGTAGAAGAAGATCTACAAGGAGTTATCCCGTTGATTGTTGATGGGGGAACTACAGGTATTGGTCTTGAGTCGACAGTACTTGATGTAACTGTAAATCCACCAGCCATTTTACGTCCGGGTGGTGTTACGAAGGAAATGTTAGAGAAAGTAATTGGCGAAGTGTTTCAACCATCATTTGAACAACAAGAACAAAAAGAAACACCGAAAGCACCAGGGATGAAATATACACATTATGCACCGAATGCGCCTGTTTATCTAATAGAACAAGACAAAACTAAAATTAAAATAGCAATCGATGAGCTCCATCAATCAGGTGAAGTGGTTGCATTACTTGCGCCAAGCAATTTCACTGAATTGAAGCCAGACTATTTCTTTTCATTTGGTGAAGAAGGAAATAAAGAGGAGATCGGTGCGAAATTGTACGATGATTTACGATCATGCGATAAAACAAATGCCACCATTATTTTGGCTACTGCAACCTCAACAGAAGGTGTAGGTGCTGCCATTATGAATCGTCTAGAAAAAGCAGCTGGCCACAAGTGGTTTCAATTCAAATAGTAATAGATTTCTAAGGCGGATTGTTGGGATTACAAACTATTTTTTTTAATAATGAATAAAACTTTTAAAACTTCCACCATAATAAATTGGTGGTTTTTTCATTTTTTAATATTAATGATATTGCATGTCCTCTTAGCATAAAATGATAAAAACTTAACCAAAGGAAAGAGGAAGAATTTGCAGGAAATACTGATAGGACTCATTGTTGCACTCGATGTAGTCGCACTTTATTTACTGCTTCCGACAGTAAAAAAACGCTTTTTGTTAGCAATTTGGACAGCCCTTCTGCACATGATTTTCCCAATCATTGGTTTCACTTTAGGGAATTTGATGGTCCAAATTTTAACCGAATGGTCGAACATAATATCTAGTATTTTACTATTTTTTATTGGTTTACATCTGATTTTATCTACACAAGATCGACAAATTAAGCCTATTCCTGTGTCGATTTTGGCTATTTCCGCTAGTTTAGACACCTTTTCAGTAAGCATTTCTTTTGGTATGCTTAATTTACAAAAATATTTATTTATTGTCAGTGCAGGGATTTGGACTTTCTTCCTATCCTACATATCGTTGACCCTTGCAAGAAGAGGTCATCGTTCCTTTAAAGGCAATTCATTAAAATGGGTTGCAGGATTAGCGTTAATCTTATTTAGTATCTATTCATTTATTAAAACTTAAAGAAAAATTAATCATAATAATCGATAGAAAGAGTGGCAATCATCATTATGAATATTTACTTTATTTGTACAGGAAACACTTGTCGAAGCCCGATGGCAGAAGCGATTTTAAGAAGTAAAAAATTACCAAACGTCCAAGTGAAATCTGCTGGCATTTATGCAATGGAAGGAGGGGAAATTTCGGAGAATTCGAGGGCAGTGCTCACAAGAGAAAATATATATTTCGATCACACAACGAGCCAGGTAAACCCAATGGATATTGATTGGGCAGATTTAATTTTAACTATGACATTAGCACATAAAGATATGATACTTCATTCATTCCCAAACGCAGCAAGAAAAACATTTACACTTAAAGAGTATGTAACGCCATATAGTTCGAAGGATGTATCGGATCCTTTCGGTGGTGATATTTATACGTATTCACAAACTTATGAAGAACTAAAAAAACTAATTGATGAACTTGAATTTAAAATAACTGGAGGGCAACCTTAATGACAACTAATAGTAGCAAAACCTTTAGCTTGCGTAAAAAACTTGTTTTATTTGTTTCGTTATTAGCTCTAATCACATACAGTATTAGTTTTATTTTTATTCGTTATCTTCATCCAATGTTTTTCTCGCACATTGAATTTCTATCAAACCCACTTGTCTTTGAAATTATTACATATGTTTTAGGAATTACATGGTCAGGAATTTTGGCAGCCATTTTAAGTGTTGTGATTACGAAACCACTCCAACGTCTTGAAGCAACAGCAACACGAGTTGCGGAAGGTAAAATTGGACAGGATGTAGAAATGCCGAAAACGAACGATGAAATTCAATCGGTTGCAGAAGCATTTCAACTAATGCTTGTCAATCTACGACAAATGGTTGATAGCATTGATGGTAACTTCCAAAAGACAAACTCCGCAATTATTAACTTATCAGAACAAACTTCTGCTGCATCACGACAAGCAGAATCAATTGCAACTACAGTAGGGCAAATTTCAATGGGGGCAGAATCTTCAGCTGAAGCGGTTCAAGAGACGGCAGAGGCAATTGAAGATGTTCGTAGACTAGCATCTGAAGTAAACAGCCGCGCTTTAAATTCAGCTACCCAATCTAAACAAATCATCAATGAATTAGAAACAACAACAGACTCAATTCAAGGATTAGTAAATAGCATCCGTCAAATTGTAACGGGTAACGAAGAAGCGTTGGAAAACATTCATCAGCTTGAGAAAAATGCGGGGCAGATTGAACATATTATTGGACTAGTAGGAGATATTGCAGCACAAACTAATTTACTAGCTTTAAACGCCTCTATCGAAGCGGCACGCGCTGGGGAACATGGGAAAGGTTTCGCTGTTGTTGCAGAAGAAGTTCGTAGTTTAGCAGATGAAAGTGCAAAAGCCGTTCAAGGCATAACTTCCTTAATTAAAACAATGCAAGAAAATGTAAATGTTGTTGTAAAACAAATGAATGAACAGGTTACGTTTGCAGTAAAAGAGTCTGCAAAAGTTTCCGAGACTACTACTTTAGTAGAAGGTATGTCTAATAGTGTTCATGATATGGCAAATGCAGTGGTAGAGATTTCTCAATTAATTGAAAAGCAAATGAAAAATATTGAAACGACAGCCCATCAATCGCAAGAAGTAGCGGCAATTGCCGAAGAAACATCTGCTGGTGCGGAAGAAGTTCGAAGTGCTACTGAGGAACAAGCTTTTGCTATTGAGCAGGCAGAACATCTATCACGCGACCTAAAAGCTCACTCTGAGCAATTATATAAAGTTATTCAACAGTTTGATCGCTCGAAATAAAATAGGATCATGCTAATCCTCATGCCCGATTGGGTCATGGGGATTTTTTCATTTCAAGCTGAAAGTGTTCGTAGTAGCGCTGTATGAGGCAAAAGAAAATAGGAATAAGGCTGAAATATCTCATAGTAGTCCTCTATCTATGAGACCAAACTAGGTAGAGATTTGGTGGAACTGTCTGGTAGCGGCGTTCTATGAGACAAAAGGGGGTAGAGATTTGGTGGAACTGTCCCGTAGCGGCGTTCTATGAGACAAAAGGAAACGGAAAATCTGGAGAACTGTCTCGTAGTAGCGTTCTATGAGACAAAAGGAGGTAGAAGTTTGGTGGAACTGTCCCGTAGCGGCTCTCTATGAGACAAAAGGAGGTAGAAATTTGGTGGAACTGTCCTGTAGCGGCTCTCTATGAGACAAAAGGAAATGGAAAATCTGGAGAAGTGTCCCATAGCAGCGTTCTATGAGACAAATGGATGTAGAGATTTGGTGGAACTGTCCCGTAGCGGCTCTCTATGAGACAAAAGGAGGTAGAAATTTGGTGGAACTGTCCTGTAGCGGCGTTCTATGAGACAAAAGGAAATGGAAAATCTGGAGAACTGTCTCGTAGTAGCGTTCTATGAGACAAAAGGAGGTAGAGATTTGGTGGAACTGTCTCGTAGCGGCGTTCTATGAGACAAAAGGAAGTAGGGATTTGGTGGAACTGTCCCGTAGCAGCGTTCTATGAGACAAAAGGAAATGAAAAATTTGGAGAACTGTCCCGTAGCGGCTCTCTATGAGACAAAAGGAGGTAGAAATTTGGTGGGAATGTCCCGTAGCAGCGTTCTATGAGACAAAAGGAAATGAAAAATCTGGAGAACTGTCTCGTAGTAGCGTTCTATGAGACAAAAGAAAATAGAAAATCTGGAGAAGTGTCCCGTAGCGGCGTTCTATGAGACAAATGGAGGTAGAAATTTGGTGGAACTGTCCCGTAGGAGCTTTCTATGAGACAAAAGGAGGTAGAGATTTGGTGGAACTGTCCCGTAGCAGCGTTCTATGAGACAAAAGGAAATGGAAAATCTGGAGAAGTGTCCCGTAGCGGTGTTCTATGAGACAAAAGGAGGTAGAAATTTGGTGGAACTGTCCCGTAGCGGCGTTCTATGAGACAAAAGGAAATGAAAAATCTGGAGAACTGTCTCGTAGTAGCGTTCTATGAGACAAAAGAAAATAGAAAATCTGGAGAAGTGTCCCGTAGCGGCGTTCTATGAGACAAATGGAGGTAGAAATTTGGTGGAACTGTCCCGTAGCGGCGTTCTATGAGACAAAAGGAAATGGAAAATCTGGAGAACTGTCTCGTAGCGGCGTTCTATGAGACAAAAGGAAACGGAAAATCTGGAGAAGTGTCCCGTAGCAGCGTTCTATGAGACAAAAGGAAATGAAAAATCTGGAGAACTGTCCCGTAGCAGCGTTCTATGAGACAAAAGGAAATGAAAAATCTGGAGAACTGTCCCGTAGCGGCGTTCTATGAGACAAAAGGAAATAGAAAATCTGGAGAACTGTCCGTAGTAGCAGCGCTCTATAAAACAAAAGAAAGTGATCATAAACGCGTTCAATGAGCTGAGACAAAACAGGATAGAAATTAGAAAGAAATATCCAGCGGAAAACCTCTATGTTGGAAAAATGGTCGAGACTCAACGTACTCATTAATAATTAGATATTATTACGCAAATATAATAAATAACGAAAAACCCGAACTAATTAATAATATTACGTTTTAAATGTAGTCGAAAAGTGAACATTAAAAAACACTTGTTAAAAAATATTCGTATTTTATGAAAATGTTTTGATGAAACGAGTGAAATTTCATGTTATTCTATTTCAAGAAGTGGTAAACTGTTCATGACAATATGTTTATATTTTTCGACAGCTTTTTATCAATTTAATATTAAATAATGTATAGACAAACATATTCATGTCACAATGAGTCTTATGAAATAAAAAGAATGAAATGAGGGAATAAAGTGAAAATAGCTATTTCTTCTGACCATGGTGGTAATAATTTACGTAAAGAAATTATTACACTATTAGATGAGCTTCAAATTAGTTACGAAGATTTTGGACCACAAACAACCGATTCGGTGGATTATCCGGATTATGCAAAACCTGTTGCTGAAGCAGTTGCAAGCGGAAAAGCTGATCGTGGTATTTTAATTTGTGGTACTGGAATCGGTATGTCCATTGCAGCAAATAAAGTAAAAGGTATTCGTTGTGCTTTAGTCCACGATTTATTTAGTGCACAAGCAACTAGATGCCATAATGACTCTAACGTATTAGCAATGGGTGAACGTGTAATTGGCCCTGGTTTAGCACGCGAAATCGTGAAAACTTGGCTAAATACAGATTTTGAAGGCGGACGACACATACGTCGAGTAGAAAAAATCGCTGAGCTAGAAGATTAGAGTGCCAGGCACCAATGCAATTCCGAAAATTTGAAATTGTTTGAGTACCAGGCACCGGAAGAAGGGTAAGTGTTGACTTTGGCAACTTTAGAGATTATTAAAAATCAAATTTCAATACTACTTACAGAATTAGAAGAGCAAGTTGATTTCCAACCAAAACAATTATTTGTGATTGGTTGTTCCACTTCAGAAGTTCTCGGTTCAAAAATAGGAACAGCAGGTGCGATGGAAGTAGCAGAAGTTCTTTATGAAGAAATCGAGAAATTCGCAAAGAGACATCAATTATATTTAGCATTCCAAGGTTGTGAACATATCAACCGTGCATTGACGATGGAAGTTGAAGCAGCACGCGAATATGGCTATGAGCCGGTAACGGTTATTCCTGTGAAACATGCAGGAGGATCTATGTCTACATTTGCTTATTCTAAATTTGTAAAACCTGTAGTCGTAGAGCATATCCGCGCTCATGCAGGTATTGATATCGGCCAAACATTAATAGGTATGCATTTAAAAGAAGTCGCAATTCCGATTCGTACTTCTATTAAACATATTGGTGAAGCAGTTGTAACGATTGCAAAAACTAGGCCAAAGTTAATTGGTGGACCTAGAGCAATATATGAGTAAAATGCCAGGCACCGATTCAAGAGAATCACATAGATCATAGAGTGTTCAAAACTAACAAATTTCTAATAAATAGAAATTGTTAGTTTATATATATAAAATTACTTTGAATTTTTAGGGGGACATTGAATAATGGCTTATGAAAAATTAGCAGCACAAGATAAAGCTGTACTAGAAGGAATTTTAGCAGAGAAAAAACGTCAACAATCGAATATCGAATTAATCGCTTCTGAAAACTTTGTATCTGAAGCAGTAATGGAAGCACAAGGTTCAGTACTTACAAACAAATATGCTGAAGGTTATCCTGGTAAACGTTACTATGGTGGTTGTGAACATGTAGACGTAGTTGAAGATATCGCACGTGACCGTGTTAAACAATTATTCGGTGCAAAATTTGCAAACGTACAACCACACTCTGGTGCACAAGCGAACATGGCTGTTTATTACACAATTCTTGAACCATGTGACACTGTCCTTGGTATGAATCTTTCTCATGGTGGTCACTTAACACATGGTTCACCCGTTAACTTCTCGGGTGTTCAATATAATTTCGTAGACTACGGTGTAACTAAAGATACAAACGTAATTGATTACGAAGATGTACGTCAAAAAGCATTAGAACATAAACCAAAACTAATTGTTGCAGGTGCATCTGCTTACCCACGTGAAATTGACTTTGCGAAATTCCGCGAAATTGCAGACGAAGTGGGCGCTTATTTCATGGTAGATATGGCTCACATTGCGGGTCTTGTTGCGACAGGTGAACATCCATCTCCAGTACCATATGCACATTTCACTACATCAACAACACATAAAACATTACGTGGTCCACGTGGTGGATTAATTTTAACGAACGACGAAGAATTTGCTAAGAAAATCGATAAAGCTGTATTCCCTGGTATCCAAGGTGGTCCATTAATGCACGTAATTGCAGCAAAAGCTGTTGCATTTGGTGAAGCATTACAACCTGAATTCAAAGATTACGCACAACAAATTAAGAAAAACGCAAAAGCATTAGCTGAAGCTTTAACTTCAGAAGGAATACAATTAGTGTCAGGTGGAACGGATAACCACTTATTACTAGTAAATGTTAAATCTGTTGGGTTAACAGGGAAAGTTGCAGAACACTTACTTGATGAAGTAGGAATCACTGCAAACAAAAACACAATACCATACGATGAAGAAAAACCATTTGTCACTTCTGGTATTCGTCTAGGTACAGCAGCAGTAACTAGCCGTGGCTTTAAAGAAGAAGATTTAAAAGAAGTTGGTCTTATTATTGCAAAACTGCTTAAAAATTCAGAAGATGAAGCCGTTAAAAAAGAGTGCGCAGAGCGCGTAAAAGCTCTTACAGACAAATATCCACTATACGCTTAAATTTTAGTAAATGAGAGGTTGGCTATGAAAGGTGATTGACCTGATGGCCACCTCTTTCTTCTTACTTAAAACCAAGTAAAGTAAAAATCCTAACTCATTATTTACTTAGCTCTATATATGAATGTAAAATGATATATAAAATATTATCATTTTCTGGAGGGTAGTTGAATGCAGGAATTACATCATGAGGTAAGCAACATGACACTATTTCAGTCAATTAAAATCCTTGGCGAAAAAACAAATAAAAGTTATGTCATTCTTAAAGTGGATGATCAACAATTTAAAGTTGGATATGCCAATACTTTATATTGCCAGTTAACTGGATACAATATGACTGAACTATTAAATCAACCGTATCATTCATTATTCGCAAATGATAATACTAGCAAATTAAGTGCTCTTGAAGAGAAAATTCGTTTAGGTGAACTTACTAAAGTTGATATTTCTTTAAATATTAAATTCGGATTACCTCATATAGTCGATGTTATTATTATTCCTGTTCAATTTGATTTGAATAGCAATCTGTATACGTTATTAATATTTGAGGAATACTCACAAAGTTATCTTTCACAAACATTGCGGGGAATAGAAGAGAAAATTTATATTGCTCTTGAACAAGAAAAAACCTTATTTAAAAAACTACAAATAATATGTGATGGTCTAGATGCTGCATTTAACTACCAAACATTTCCTTCCATCTTTATAAAAGAAAATGACACGCATCAAACAATACAAATGGTTATGGGGCAAAGATTTGGACTGTTAGAACCATACCGAATTGTCCAAAAAGTGGATAGAGAATATTATAATAAATTAATTAATGAAACAGAGTCGCATGTAGGTAATAGTATTGATGCAATTCAAATACATAAGCTTCACCAACGAATTATAGAAACTAATAAACTAACAATGAGCTGCATCATACCTATTAAAAATCATTCGAATGAACGAATCGGTATAATAGTAATTTATATTGATCGTTTATTTCCGAATAATTTAAATTATCGTGAATTTATACATAAAATTAATGACCTGATTTCCATTGCGTATATTTATGAACAAAAGTTAAAGGAAATCTCCTTCCTCGCATATAATGATGTCCCGACAGGCTTACCTAACCGTCTTAGATTTACTAACAGACTTGAAGTATTGGAACAGAAACAATGCTATGGGTTCATACATATTTTAGTACCAGGTGAGTTTACAGAAATAGTAGAATTATACGGTCGTGAAGCTGGGGACGAGTTATTAGAACAGTTAAGTAAAAAAATAAAAATGCTCCAGCGAACTGAAGAAGATTATATTGGTCGTTACTCGAGTTCTAAACTTATTTTATTTACCCACCATATCGAGGGTGAAAAAAAGGTTGATTTTGAAGCGATACTGGGCAAATTAGTTGAAACACCATATGTTATACAAAATAATCCAGTTTATATCACCTTAAAAAGTGGAATTGCCCCAGTTAATGAAAAGATTAGCTATAAGGATTCGATTCGTTTCGCAGAAAATACACTATCAAAAGCGAAAAAACGAGCTGGGAATGTGGTTGTTTATTATCAGGGCGAAATAGATGAACAACTGAGTAGAAATTTGATAATAAGTAGTCATCTTACAGAAGCAGTAAAAAATAAAGAAATAGAAGTATATTTTCAAGCGAAATGGAATTTGAAGGACGATAGCATTAATAGTATTGAAGCTTTAGCTAGATGGAATTCAAGAGCATTAGGTTTCGTTTCACCAATGGAATTTATGTCAGTGGCTGAAAAGACGGGCCTTGTACGCGATATTGATTTGCAAGTAATTGAGCAAGTATTACAATGGTTTAAAAATCGATTGGCGAATCATAAACCTGTTGTCCCAGTAGCAGTGAATGTTTCACCCGAACATTTTTATCACCCAAGTTTTGTAGCCCGGTTAAAGGAATTAGTTGATGATTATGAAGTAGACTCAAGTAATATCATCATAGAAATTACAGAGAATATGAGCTTAGTAGACTTATCAAAAGCAAGACAGATATTACAAGATTTAAAAAATAGTGGTTTCAGAACGAGTGTTGATGATTTTGGAATGGGCTACTCCGCTCTCAATTATTTGCAAGAACTGTCATTTTCTGAAATGAAGATAGATCGTAATTTCACGATGAAATTACATGACAAAGGAACCTATGCCATTGTTAAAGCGATTCTACAAATTGCACAGGCTTTAAATATTGAAACGGTAGCAGAAGGAATTGAAACGCAAGAGCAAGCGCGTATTTTACAAGAACTTGGCTGTGATATCGGGCAAGGTTATTTGTACTATAAGCCGATTTCAATACGTGATTTTGAAGAACAGATAGAATTATAAAGAAAAGATGTGGCACATTAATCAGTGTCACATCTTTTTACTTTTACTAATGGTGAAAAGAAATTGCAACATTGGTGTGTAGAATTTATTTGAATTGTAAAAAAGTGTCGGATTATGTACTTTAGAGTGCACTATATATTTGATATACTGATAAAGATAACCAACAGATAGGAGTGTTTCCATATGAGCAAAGTTTATGTATTTGATCATCCGCTGATCCAGCACAAGTTAACTTATATTCGAGATAAAAATACTGGAACAAAAGAATTTAGAGAGCTAGTTGATGAAGTAGCAACACTAATGGCATTTGAAATTACGCGTGATATGCCACTTCAAGAAATCGATGTGGAAACACCAATTCAAGTCGCTAAAACAAAAGTACTATCTGGTAAAAAATTAGCAATTGTCCCTATCCTACGCGCAGGTCTTGGCATGGTCGAAGGGGTACTTAAATTAATTCCGGCTGCAAAAGTAGGACACGTTGGTTTATATCGTGATCCGGAAACATTGAAACCAGTAGAATATTATGTGAAATTACCAGCAGATGTGGAAGAACGTGAATTTATCGTTGTGGATCCGATGTTAGCAACGGGTGGTTCTGCTGTGGAAGCCATTCATTCATTGAAAAAGCGCGGTGCCAAAAACATTAAATTTATGTGTTTAGTAGCTGCTCCTGAAGGCGTAGAAGCTATCCAAAAAGAACATCCAGATGTAGATATTTTCATAGCAGCATTAGATGAAGGACTAAATGATCACGGTTACATTGTGCCAGGTTTAGGCGATGCTGGAGATCGTTTATTCGGTACGAAATAAGTAGTTTTTTGTACAAGGCAGTAGCTAAGTGTTTCGGAGAACTAAATCAAAGGAATCGAATGAATTTAAATTCACCATGAATAACTTGTTGACTGCTCTCTCAGTTAAAATAAGATAAAATCAAGCTTTACCTTGGAGCTTTCTCAAAGCCTGAACGAAAGAAAATTTCCGTATAAGGTAAGAGAGAGCTTTCTCTGTGACTAAGCAAAAGAAAATCTAGGTTGAAAGGGTAGAGAGAAGCAATCTCAGTGCCCAACCAAAAAATTTCGAATCAACATCACAAAACCTCCCCAAGCCTACTACTTAATTAATAAATACAAAAGGACGGTGCAATCAAATTGAGTAAAAAGTGGAAAGTAATGACGATTTTTGGGACTAGACCGGAAGCAATTAAAATGGCTCCCCTTGTACTCGAACTTGAAAAACATCCTGACAAAATTGAGTCAATCGTAGCAGTTACCGCGCAACACCGCCAAATGCTTGACCAAGTATTAGAAACATTTGAAATTACACCAAATTTTGATTTAAACATCATGAAGGACCGTCAAACGTTAATTGATGTTACAACAAACGCCTTAAAAGGTCTGGATGCTGTAATGAAAGAAGCAAAGCCCGATATCGTCCTTGTGCATGGAGATACTTCCACAACGTTTGTAGGTAGTCTAGCTGCTTTCTACAATCAGATTGCCATTGGTCATGTTGAAGCAGGTTTAAGAACAGGCAATAAATACTCTCCATACCCAGAAGAAATGAATCGTCAACTAACAGGTGTAATGGCAGATTTACATTTTGCTCCTACAAATCAATCTAAAGAAAATCTATTAAAGGAAAATAAAAAACCTGAAACAATTTATGTTACAGGCAATACAGCAATTGATGCGTTAAAAACAACTGTACGTGAACAATACAGTCATCCTGTACTAGAAAAAATAGGGAACGACCGAATGATTTTACTGACTGCTCACAGACGTGAAAACTTAGGCGATCCAATGCGTAACATGTTCCGTGCAATTAAACGTTTACTTGCTGAGCATGATGACTTACAAGTAGTATATCCAGTTCATTTAAATCCTGCGGTTCGAGAAGTGGCCGATGAAATTTTAGGAGACGATGATCGAATTCATTTAATTGAACCATTAGAGGTGTTAGATTTCCATAACTTTGCTAGTCGATCATACATGATTTTAACCGATTCTGGTGGTGTTCAAGAAGAAGCGCCATCGTTAGGTAAACCGGTTCTTGTATTAAGAGATACAACAGAACGTCCAGAAGGAATAGCTGCAGGAACGTTAAAACTTGCAGGAACAGACGAAGAGACTATTTATTCTTTGGCTAAAGAACTAATTGAAGATCAAAATGCATATAACAGTATGGCACATGCATCGAACCCTTATGGAGATGGTCAAGCCTCACGAAGAATTGTGGAAGCGTTGATTAATTTCTTTAATAAAAGTAAATAATACCTTAAAATGTTATGCTATCGACAAAAAATGACAAAACTGTGAAATGGGTATATTTAGTGAAAAAGTCAAGAGTCGTTAATAAATTTGTCAACAATTTGACAATGTTTTCGAAGTTGTGAAGTTTTTAACCTGAACTAATTGACATCATTTTTTCGCTATTGTATGCTTACAAAGGGTAAGTGTGATAAGGGTTTCACAAGGTCACATGGCCTCGGAACGCTTGTTATATCAAGTTTTTACTAGATTGGCAGTCAAGACCATTTATTGTCAATTTGCAACGTCATTAAGCGCGTTTAATGCTATAGTACATACGGTGAGCAGTTAGATTCGGATGTTTTGTTCTTTCGAGATTTTCCGACAAATTCTACTTACCTTATCTATTAACGATATCTGTATGTATAAGTTCACTTGATATCACCGATAGTGGTAACCGATTACATGTTTACTCGAAAAATTATTCAGGAGATATAAGCCAATGCTAGATTTGCATCATATTTTCGCTATGCAGAAGAAAGCGTTATTTTTTTTGCTTGCTCTTTGTGCAATAGGTTGGGGATTTACACCTTACGGAACAATGTTCTTAGGACTAGGTATCGGTGCATTCTTTGGTACATATAACTTTTGGATATTAGTTCGACGGATGGACAAGTTTGATCGGAACATGAGCGAAGGCAAAAGAACGGGTTCAGTTGGAACTGCTTTACGCTTTGGTTCAGGTGTTGCAGCAGTAGCTATCGCGATTACGTTGCCAGAATATTTCCACTTAATTAGCACGGTAATAGGGCTAATGATTCCGTACGTATTCCTCATTGTAGGAGCTATCGTATATTTAGTTAAAAATAAGTAGTGCAATGGAAAGTGAGGTGAAATGCAGTAATGAGTCATGGTGCTCCAGAGCTTACGTTTGGCGGTTTTTTAACTTTTAACTTATCTACAGTTTTAACATTATTGGTTACAGCGATTATCGTATTTATTATCGCAGTTGTTGCTACTCGTAACTTGAAGTTGAAACCAACAGGTATGCAAAACTTCTTTGAATGGATTATGGATTTCGTTAAAGGAATCATTAATAGTAACATGGATTGGAAAACAGGTGGTCGTTTCCACATATTAGGGATTACGCTCATCATGTTTATCGCAGTTGCTAACCTTTTAGGGTTACCACTCGGAGGAGTATACATTAACGGTGAACTATGGTGGAAATCACCAACAGCTGACCCGGTCGTTACAATGACGTTAGCATCTATGGTAATGGTACTGTCAGCTTACTACGGTATTAAAATGCGTGGTGCAAAACATTATTTCGGAACATTCTTCCAACCAATGTCATTTATGTTCCCGCTAAAAATTATCGAAGAGTTTGCAAATACGTTAACATTAGGTTTGCGTCTTTACGGTAACATTTACGCTGGTGAAATCTTACTAGGCTTACTTGGTGGTTTAGCAGGTGCAAGTATATTTGGTTTCGTCGGTGCAATTATCCCAATGATGGCATGGCAAGGATTCTCGATCTTTATCGGCTTTATCCAAGCATTCATCTTTACAATGTTAACAATGGTTTATATTTCACACAAAGTGAGTGCAGACCATTAATTATAAAAGCTTTTAGTGTTATACATTAATTTGCTTTAAAAAAACAAAAACATAAACAATTCCAAGGAGGATTTTAATCAATGGTAGGTTCAGTAGGTTTATTAGCAGCGGCAATCGCAATCGGTTTAGCAGCACTAGGTGCAGGTATTGGTAATGGTATGATCGTTTCTCGTACAGTAGAAGGTATTGCTCGTCAACCAGAAGCACGTGGCGTACTTCAAACAACTATGTTCATCGGGGTTGCGTTAGTAGAAGCATTACCGATCATCGCAGTAGTAGTAGCATTCATCGTAATGAACCAATAATGGCCGTAAGTGTCATATAAGAGTGGCGAAGAAGATTATCATTAAGAACTTCGCCATTCCTTTTATTGAGAATAGACGTTCATGTCTATTAGTTTTGTGAATTGACAAGGTAAAGAGAGATTTTTAAATAGAAAAAGCGTCTAATAGCTCAACTACTGTAACTTCATACATATGTAAGTTCGGTTAGTAACCCTAGAGTTCAAATGGCGCAAGAAGCTCTTGAAGGGAGTGAAACAATCGTGGTTTTAGGTAATTTTGTACTAAATGCGGGTGACGTCCATTTTAATGGTGGTGACATTTTAGCAACAGTCATCATTTTCGCAATCTTAATGATCCTTCTTAAAAAATTCGCTTGGGGTCCATTAATGGGCATTATGCAACAACGTGAAGAGTTAGTTGCTAGCGAAATCGATGCAGCAGAAAACGCTCGCAAAGAAGCAGCTCAAGCTTTAGAAGAACAAAAGGCTTTATTAAAAGAAGCTCGCACTGAAGCTCAAACTATTATTGAGAGTGCGAAAAAACAAGGTGACGTTCAACGTGAAGAAATCATTTCAGCAGCTCGTGCGGAAGCAAACCGCTTAAAAGAATCTGCTGTTCGTGAAATCGAAACAGAAAAAGAAAAAGCAATCCAAGCTGTACGTGAAGAAGTCGTTTCACTATCAGTTCTTGCTGCATCTAAAGTTCTTGGTAAAGAAATTTCTGAAGCGGACAATAGCGCACTAATTAAAGAAACGATTGCGAAGGCGGGCGAAGCGAAATGAGTAGATCGCAAGTAGCAAATCGTTACGCAGAAGCTTTGTTTCAATTAGCTGTTGAAAAAAAGGTACTTACTGAAGTAAGTAATGATCTTTCGGAATTAGTAAAAGTACTTGAAACAAATACAGAACTTGTTTCATTACTTGCTAATCCAAAGTTTTCTATACAGCGAAAGCAACAAATCGTATCTGAAATTTTCTCAAAAGCTAATGAGCTAGTTGTGAACACTCTTGAACTTCTTATTGAAAAGAAAAGAGTTAACGAAATTGCAAATTTAGCTGAAGAGTTTGCTCTATTAGCAGCAGCTTCTCAAGGATATGCTGACGCAAAAGTTTACTCAACTCGTGCACTAACTGAAGACGAATTAAATGAAATCTCTTCTGCTTTTGCAAACCGTGTTGGTAAAGAAAAACTAAACATTACAAACGAAATCGATCCTTCACTTTTAGGGGGAGTACGAGTTCAAATCGGTAACTACATTTTTGATAACACTGTAGCTAGTAAGCTAGAGGGTTTAAAACGTACGTTAGTCGGTTAATCAAAAGAAATGTGAGAGGTGACATTCATGGGCATCAAGGCTGAAGAAATCAGCGTGCTGATAAAAAAGCAGATTGAAAATTACCAATCTGAATTAGAAGTAAGCGAAGTTGGTACAGTTATCACTGTCGGTGACGGTATCGCTCGTGCTCATGGCCTCGACAACGTCATGGCTGGAGAATTATTAGAATTCTCTAATGGTGTAATGGGTATGGCACAAAACTTAGAAGAAGGTAACGTTGGTATCATTATTCTAGGTAACTACCTAGGCATCAAAGAAGGCGATGAAGTTCGTCGTACAGGTCGTATCATGGAAGTACCAGTTGGTGAAGAACTAATTGGTCGCGTTGTTAACCCACTAGGTCAACCAGTGGATGGACAAGGCCCTATCAATACAACAAAAACTCGTCCTATCGAAAGTCCAGCTTTCGGTGTTATGGCTCGTAAATCAGTACACGAACCATTACAAACGGGTATTAAAGCGATTGACGCATTAGTTCCAATCGGTCGTGGTCAACGTGAGTTAATCATCGGTGACCGTCAAGTTGGTAAAACTTCTGTAGCAATCGATACAATTCTTAACCAAGCAGACCAAGATATGATTTGTATCTATGTTGCAATTGGTCAAAAAGAATCTACAGTACGTGGCGTAGTTGAAACTCTTCGTAAACACGGAGCTTTAGATTACTCAATCGTTGTAACTGCATCTGCATCTCAACCAGCTCCATTATTATACTTAGCTCCTTATGCTGGTGTATCTATGGCTGAAGAGTTCATGTTACAAGGTAAACACGTATTAATCGTATACGATGATTTATCTAAACAGGCAGCAGCTTACCGTGAGCTTTCATTATTATTACGTCGTCCTCCAGGTCGTGAAGCTTACCCTGGTGACGTATTCTACTTACACAGTCGTCTATTAGAACGTGCTGCTAAGTTAAATGAAACTTACCAAAATGGTTCTATTACAGCTCTTCCATTCGTTGAGACACAAGCTGGGGATATCTCTGCATACATCCCAACAAACGTAATCTCAATCACTGATGGACAAATTTTCTTACAATCTGACTTATTCCACTCAGGTGTACGTCCTGCGATCAACGCCGGATTATCAGTATCACGTGTAGGTGGATCTGCTCAAATTAAAGCGATGAAAAAAGTTGCAGGTACACTACGTCTTGACTTAGCTGCTTACCGTGAACTAGAAGCATTCGCTCAGTTTGGTTCAGATTTAGATAAAGCGACTCTTGCTAAACTTGAACGTGGTAAACGTACGGTTGAAGTTCTTAAACAAGATCTTAATAAACCAATCAAAGTTGAAAAGCAAGTAACAATTCTTTATGCATTAACTCGTGGATTCTTAGATGATATCCCTGTACAAGATATCACTCGTTTTGAAGCTGAACTATACAGCTGGTTAGAAGTTAACCACACAAACGTTTTAGATCATATCCGCACTACAAAAGAACTTCCATCTGATGAAGAAATGGCAAATGCACTTAACGAATTCAAAAAGACTTTCGCTAAATCAGAATAAGTTAATCGTCGAATGTGATTAAAAATGAAAAGGTGGTGAAATACCGGTGGCAAACTTACGTGAGATCAAAACTCGTATTAACTCTACGAAGAAAACGAAAGCAATGACAAAAGCGATGCAAATGGTTTCTGCTTCAAAGAAAACACGTGCGGAGCAAAACGCTAAAAGTTACGTTCCTTATATGGAGAAAGTGCAAGATGTTGTAGCGGCAATCGCTTCAGGTACAACAGATGCCTCTCATCCAATGTTAACTTCACGTACTGTTAAGAAAACAGGTTATATTATAATTACTTCTGACCGTGGACTTGCAGGTGCTTACAACTCAAGTATTATTCGTAGTTTAGTTAATACGTTAAATGAACGTCATAAGTCAAAAGACGAATATGTAATTGTAGCAATAGGTCGAGTTGGTAGAGATTACTTTGTTAAACGTGATTACAACGTTGTGGATAGTGTAATCGGCCTTCCTGATCAACCTACATTCTCAGACGTAAAAGCAATCGCTCGTAAAGCTGTTGGTATGTTCGCTGAAGGTACATATGATGAACTTTATATGTACTATAACCACTATATCAGTGTTATTTCACAAGAAGTTACTGAGAAAAAGGTATTACCAATTACAGATTTAGCACCAGCTACTGAAGGCTTATCTGCTTCTTATGAATTTGATCCAAGTCCGGATGCAATTTTAGAAGTTTTATTACCTCAGTATGCAGAGAGCTTAATCTATGGTGCAATCTTAGATGGTAAAGCTAGTGAACATGCTGCTCGTATGACAGCGATGAAAGCTGCAACAGACAACGCAAGCGAATTAATTAAAACATTAGATCTTGTATATAACCGTGCGCGTCAAGCTGCGATTACACAAGAAATTACAGAAATCGTTGGTGGAGCTGCAGCCTTAGAATAGGCTGTGCTTCTCAATGTCCGTTAAAGGTAAAAGTGCGAACTGCTAAAAGTATTGATTACTTTTCGCCAAGTTTCTGCTCGATACCAAACTCGATAGGAGGTACACACGAATGAACATAGGACACGTTATCCAAGTAATGGGTCCAGTTGTTGACGTAAAATTCAGCAACGGTCAATTACCAGCAATCTATAACGCATTAACAGTTAAGATTGAACGTCCAAATGAAGAAGCTGATTATCTAACTTTAGAAGTAGCACTTCATTTAGGTGACGACTCTGTTCGCACAATCGCCATGTCATCTACTGACGGCTTACAACGTGGAGCAGAAGTTACTGATTCAGGAAATCCAATCTCTGTACCAGTTGGTGACGTAACTTTAGGACGTGTATTCAACGTACTAGGTGAAGTAATCGACTTAGGAGAAGAAATTTCAAAAGATGCTCGTCGTGATTCAATTCACCGCGAAGCTCCAAAATATGAGGACTTAACTACAGAAGTTCAAATCCTTGAAACAGGTATTAAAGTAGTAGACTTATTAGCTCCATATATTAAAGGTGGTAAAGTAGGTCTATTCGGTGGTGCCGGTGTAGGTAAAACTGTATTAATCCAAGAATTAATTAACAACATCGCTCAAGGTCACGGTGGTATCTCCGTATTCGCTGGTGTAGGTGAACGTACTCGTGAAGGTAACGACTTATTCCACGAAATGAGCGATTCTGGCGTTATTAGCAAAACATCAATGGTATTCGGTCAAATGAATGAGCCACCTGGTGCACGTATGCGTGTAGCTTTAACTGGTCTTACAATGGCTGAATATTTCCGTGATGAACAAGGTCAAGACGTACTTTTATTCATCGACAATATCTTCCGTTTCACTCAAGCAGGTTCTGAGGTATCAGCGTTATTAGGTCGTATGCCTTCTGCCGTTGGTTACCAACCAACTCTTGCAACTGAAATGGGTAACTTACAAGAACGTATTACATCTACAAACAAAGGTTCTGTTACATCAATCCAAGCGATTTATGTACCAGCCGATGACTATACTGACCCAGCTCCAGCTACAACTTTCGCTCACTTAGACTCTACAACTAACTTAGAACGTAAGTTATCAGAAATGGGTATCTATCCTGCGGTGGATCCACTTGCATCAACTTCTCGTGGTTTATCACCTGAAATCGTTGGTGAAGAACATTATGCAGTAGCACGTGGTGTACAAACTACATTACAACGCTACCGTGAATTACAAGATATCATCGCGATCTTAGGTATGGATGAATTATCTGATGAAGATAAAAAGACAGTTGAACGCGCTCGTCGTATTCAATTCTTCTTATCTCAAAACTTCCACGTTGCGGAACAATTCACTGGTCAACCAGGTTCATATGTACACGTAAAAGATACTGTACGTAGCTTCAAAGAAATTCTTGAAGGTAAATATGACCACTTACCAGAAGATGCTTTCCGTTTAGTTGGTAGCATTGAAGAAGTAATTGAAAAAGCTAAAGCAATGGGCGTAGAGGTATAATAATAGGGACGAGGAGGAAAGGATATGAAGACAGTTCAAGTCAATATTGTCACTCCCGACGGCCCAGTGTACGATTCTGAAGTCACAATGGTAATCGCTAAAACTGTTTCTGGTGAAATTGGGGTTCTTCCTGGCCACATTCCTATGGTCGCTCCACTATCAATTGGCGGAGTTGAACTAAAAAGAGACGGCGGCAAAAGTGAATTTGTTGCTGTAAGTGGTGGTTTCATCGAAGTACGTCCTGAGAAAGTATCAATTTTAGCTCCTTCAGCTGAAGTGGCATCTTCAATTGATCTTGCTCGTGCACAAGAATCAAAAGCTCGTGCTGAACAACGACTTCAATCTAAAAATGATGAAATCGATTTCCAACGTGCTGAATTAGCATTGAAACGTGCAATTAATCGTATCAACGTTCATGAGGGTAATGTGTAATTTTCAATTATGCAAATAGCGTAATTGTGTAATTAAAAGCGGACAGCTATTCTGTCCGCTTTTTTATATAAGAATGTTTTTCTGATTTTGAAGAATATTTCAAAGCTGTATCAAATAACGAGATATATTAAAATTTAATGGCACAAATATTATTTGATAAACTCAGAATTTAATTTGATTTTAACTTTTGTATTACAAAATTTGATTATGATGGGGAATAGGAGGTTTTTTTGTTGTATGGAGCTTTACAATTCGCTTGGCATTGAAGCAGGGATTAGCATTTTTTCACACATTTTTTTCATTGGATTATCGTTTTATGCACTACAAGCACTTAGATTAGATCAAGTTTTTAAAAAGGGACACACATTACAAATTCAGCTCATCTATATATTACTTAGTATTGCTATAGGTTCGAACGTGTCTAATTTCATACTAGATATTACAAGCTGGTCTAGGCAATTACCATATATCTTTTCATAGAAACTATATTATATAGATAGAAGAGAAAGATTTAGAATTGATAACAGTTAAGTATCCTTTTCTTCGACAATGAACTTGCCGTAGTTTATTTGATGATCATTTGTTTTTAAAACATAATGAGAATATCAATATAACACCAAGGTTTTATATGCCTTGTAAGGATAAACGACAACTCGTTTGTCGTTACAGTACATATAACGTCATGATTCCCCGGGAAATATGCGAATCTTGTAGATTATTTTTCATTGAACAATTTGTTCTTAATATGGAAATATATCTTGATTTTTTCGTAAAAATTCACCAATATTAGGAGGATTGCGTAATATAAAATGTAGATTAATCATTAAAAATAACGTAAAATATCATGGGGACAGCTTGTTTTACTATTGTTAAAGCTGTAACATGATGGGAGTTAGTTATTTTTAAATAGGTATAATAGAAATAGAGAATTAAAGGTTACGGACAATTGAATTCGGAGGGACGAATTGTGGAGAAAATTATCGTTACGGGAGGCCAAAAGTTAAGCGGGTCCGTAAAAGTTGAGGGTGCTAAGAATGCAGTATTACCAATTCTAACCGCATCTTTATTAGCATCAAAAGATCGAACAACAATCAAGGATGTTCCTAATTTAGCGGATGTTCAAATTATTAACGAAGTACTAAGAAGCTTAAATGCAGACGTACAATATGACGTAGAAAAAAATGAAATTAATATAAATGCAACTAAAACATTAAATAGTGAAGCACAGTTTGAATTCATTAGCAAAATGCGCGCTTCCATTTTAGTAATGGGATCATTGTTAGGTCGCAATGGTTTTGCAAGGGTCGCACTTCCTGGCGGTTGTGCAATTGGTTCGCGTCCTATTGAACTTCATTTAAAAGGTTTTGAAGCAATGGGTGCAAAAATTACATTTGGCCATGGGTTTGTTGAAGCAAGAGTGAATGACCGTTTAAAGGGTGCTGAAATCTATTTAGATTTTCCTAGTGTTGGAGCGACTGAGAATATCATGTCAGCAGCTGCATTAGCAACTGGTACAACGATTATTGAAAACGCAGCGAAGGAACCTGAAATCGTAGACCTAGCAAACTTTATTAACAGTATGGGTGGACGTGTCATTGGTGCAGGAACTGACACAATTCGTATTGAAGGTGTTGAAGAACTTCACGGAACAACGCATCATGTCATCCCAGATCGTATTGAAGCAGGAACTTTTATGGTAGCGGCTGCCATTACTCGTGGGGATGTATTAATCGAAAATGCAGTTCCTGAACATCTAACTGCTTTAATCGCTAAGTTACGTGAAATGGGCGTAGAAATAGTAGAAGAAGGATATGGTATTCGAGTACGCGCTACAAATCCTCTTAAAGCTATAGATATTAAAACAATGCCTCATCCTGGCTTCCCGACAGATATGCAAGCACAAATGATGGCTCTACTGTTAACAGCTCAAGGTTCAAGCATTATTACTGAAACAGTTTTCGAAAATCGTTTTATGCATGTGGAAGAATTCCGACGTATGAATGCTGAAATTAAGATAGAAGGGCGCTCTGTGTTTATTGAAGGTCCTGTAAAACTACAAGGAGCCGAAGTATCAGGAACGGATTTACGAGCAACTGCTGCTTTAATTTTAACAGGATTAGTATCTGAGGGAATTACTCGTGTGTCGAATCTTCATCATTTAGATCGCGGATACGTGAATTTCCATCACAAGTTAGCATCTCTAGGAGCGAATGTCATTCGTGTAGATGATGAAGAACAGCTAAAACCTTTAAAGGTAAAAAATTCGACAATAAGTCAACCAGTATAATGGTTCATTATCGCTTATTTTGTTAGTAAACATTATGTGATTTTTAAGTTGAATATGACTGGGCTTTACAAAAAGTATTTATTTTTTTTAAAAGTTTCATTTGCATCATGAGAGTAAAAGTTTGCAACTGTCGTAACCTAATTCTTAAACAAGGCTGTTTATTGACACTACTGGTTATTGCGAATTGTAACATTGTATATATAACATTTGACGACAAAAATCGGATTTGGTTTTTGTCGTTTTTTCTAACCTTTTGTTACTAATATTTTAGTAACTTCGTACATATGGATATTAGTATGAAAAATATAAAACACATGCAAAAATGGGTACCAGTTATTTTAGTAGTAAGCTTTTTACTTGTATTATTCATTATGCCACTACTGTTTCGATCACCAATGAAGAACCATCAAGAAAGTGAAAGCGTGTCACCAACAGAAATGAGTTGTGATATTTCCATTAAAGTTTCAGATATGGATGCACCAATTGACTTGGAGGAATATGTCACAGGGGTTGTTGCTGCTGAAATGCCTGCAAACTTCCATCCTGAAGCATTAAAAGCTCAAGCCATAGCCGCAAGAACATATGTCTTAAAGTCAACAAATTATGGCCAGACGGAAATAGCACCTACTGTTGCTAGACAAGTTTTCTACGATGAAACAGTACGTCAAAACAATTGGCAAAGTTCTTTTGAAGAAAATGAACAAAAAATACGAGAAGCAGTGAAAGGAACAGAAAGCGAAGTTATTGTTTACAATGATGAACTCATTACAGCCATGTTCCATTCGATGAGTAACGGTATGACAGAGAGTGCAAAAAATTACAGTGGCAATGATTTGCCTTATTTACAACCTGTCGCAAGTACGGATTTTCAATTTGCAACCAATTATGCCAGTACTAAAACGTTTACATTGAGTGAATGGAACAAGAGTCTTGGTGTCAACTGGACACTTGCTCAAGTGAAACAACTTAAACTCTCGAGAAACGATACAGGGAGGGTAGACACGGTATCTTTAAATAATGAAGTCTGGACTGGTCGTGAGTTTAGAACTTTATTAGATTTACGATCCACAGACTTCACTGTTGATGTACAAGGTGATTCAATCGTTGTGACAACGGAAGGGTTTGGTCATGGAGTTGGAATGAGTCAATACGGTGCAGATGCAATGGCAAAACAGGGTTCTACAGCGCATGAAATTATTAATCACTATTATAAAAATACAAAAATTGAAAAAATAAGCTGTATTAGGAAATAAAATTGGAAAAATATGATTAGAATTGTAAAAATCTGTTCACACTGCTTTTAGAGGTGATGAACATGAGAGAAGATAACAAATCTAATATCCCTTCTCCTACTAACAAAAATGAAAAATTACAAAACAAGCCCTGGTTTTGGCCGTCTGTATATGCTGCAATTGCCGTTGCGCTAATCGGTCTAATTTTCAGTTATAACGCACTCATCGGCAATAATGAAGAAGAGCAAAACGTTGCTGTACAAGGGCCAGCTTCTGATGAGGAAAATACAGTAATTGAGACTAATGCTCAAGTTGAAACATTGAAGTATCCATTTGATGAAACAAAATTAGAACAAGTGGCTGTTCTTCAAGATTTCTACGACATTACTGCTGATGAAGCTACAAGAGAGAAAGCATTACTTGTTTTCAATCAAACATTCTCAACTTCTTCAGGAGTTTCATTATCAGTGAATAGTGAGCCTTTTGAAGTAAGAGCAGCAATGAGTGGCGAAGTTACAGAAGTGAAACTGGATGCATTTACAGGCAATCAGATTATCATTACACATCCAAACGGAATGGAAACACGCTATAGCTCTGTGACGGACATCCTTGTTAAAAAGGGCGACGAGGTTGTTCAAGGTCAGCCATTAGCAACAACAACTGATAATGAATGGAATCCAACAGCTGGAATCCACCTTCATTTTGAAGTGTTGCAAGATGGAGAGCATGTAAATCCAAGAGATTTCCTAACATTTTAATTCCGTTTAACTAAAGTGATGGTGAACAAATAGTTATTGTACCTAACACACACAATTCAAATCTGCTGAATTGAAGTTAGTACAAGATACAAGCATACAGCAATGAGGAAATCCTCATTGCAATAACAAACTTACTTCTACCAACACTTTAGTTATTTACCTAATGAAGTTCTGAATGCAGTCGAATTATCATATTGTGAATAAACGTTAAAATCGCTAGTTGCAAACGTCTATGAAACAATCGCAATATGAACACGTCATATTTCCGCTTATCGTTAGCAAAACGGCACTTTCTTATATCCGATAGAAAGGAAGAGAACGTGCACGAGCACATACGACATCGCTGCGTTCGACTTGGTGAACTGCTCCTCGAAACTGGTGAAACGGTCCGCGTTCTTGCAAAAATGACAGGATATTCAAAAAGTACGGTTCATAAAGATCTAACAGAAAGGTTATTTCTTGTAAATGAATCGCTTGCTAATGAAGTAAAAGAAGTACTAGCTTATCATAAATCGATTCGTCATTTGCGAGGAGGCGAGGCGACACGCCAGAAGTGGCAGTCCCGACAACATCAGTGAGAAAGCATTTAGCTTGGCTTTTAATAAGTCAACTAAATGCTTTTTTTCTTTGATGAGGCGACACGCCAGAAGTGGCAGTCCCGACAACATCAGTGAGAAAGCATTTAGCTTGGCTTTTAATAAGTCAACTAAATGCTTTTTTTCTTTGATTAGTAATTAATTGATTCGGCGTTAAATTGAATGCCGACGTAGATCCCTAGAGTGAATAATAGTTTTGTATTTTTATATAGTGGAGAAAACAGAGCTTGAGATCAGTATGACTTATAAAAGGTTAGTGGACAAAAGATGATCGTGAGTGGACTAAACTTTGTGCCGTACGGACAAAAGAATTTACTGAATGGACTAAAAGATGTTGAGCGGACAAAAAGAATCTACCTATGGACAAAACATACTAGCGAATGGACATAATGATAGGATGAATGGACAAGACCTAGCGTGAGTGGACAAAATTTTTGATTATCAATAATAGATAAAGTGAAACAAAGGTAATATTACTCTTATTTGCTCGGATAGAATGAAGAAACGGTCACATAGCAATACGAATCGAGCGGATAGCAGTTCTGTAAGCTGTTGAAATAGACACTCTTTATTGAAACGGTCAGATACTCATAAAATTCGGTCACTTACAGAAATGAATTGATCATATAACATACGAACTTGATCATATAGCTCCACGTTTTGATCACTTAACAATTGTTCGATCACATAGCATAGCAACTTGATCAGATAGCTCCACGTTTTGATCACTTACCAGTTGTTCGATCACATAGCATAGCAACTTGATCAGATAGCTCCACGTTTTGATCACTTAACAGTTGTTCGATCACATAGCACGAACATTTAATATTTTCAAACTAGTGAAAACATTAACCAGTATGTAACTCTTATTAAAAACTGTAAGATATAAATGAGATTCCATACTTAAAAATATTATCTTGCGCATCCTATCCTACTTACTACCATATTTTCCTCTACTCTAAACAACCCTTTAACTAAATTAAAGATGTAATTATAATTCGAATATGATAAAATATTCAAGATAAAGATATAGAAAAGTTAGAAAAATGTTGGAGTTGGCGGGAAGGAGTTTTATTAAATATGTTTTCTAAAGATATTGGCATAGATTTAGGAACAGCAAACGTACTCATTTACGTAAAAGGAAAAGGAATCGTATTAAATGAGCCATCTGTTGTTGCAATCGATAAAAATACAAATCGAGTACTTGCTGTAGGTGAAGAAGCTAGACAAATGGTCGGTCGTACACCTGGAAATATCGTTGCAATTCGCCCTATGAAAGACGGTGTCATTGCAGATTTTGATGTAACAGAAGCAATGCTTAAGCACTTTTTATCAAAATTAAATGTCAAAGGCTTTTTATCTAAACCACGTATACTAATTTGCTGTCCAACTAACATCACAAGCGTGGAACAAAAAGCGATTCGCGAAGCTGCAGAAAAATCAGGCGGTAAAAAAGTTTATTTAGAAGAAGAACCAAAAGTTGCTGCAATTGGTGCAGGTATGGATATTTATCAACCAAGTGGCAATATGGTCATTGATATAGGTGGCGGTACAACAGATGTAGCCGTTTTATCCATGGGGGATATTGTAACAAGCGAATCCATTAAAGTGGCTGGAGACGTGTTTGATAACGATATATTGCAATACATAAAGAAGCAGTACAAGCTGTTGATTGGGGAACGTACTGCAGAACAAATTAAAATGAAAATAGGAACAGTTTTTCCAGGTAATCGTAACGATGAGATGGAAATTCGAGGCCGTGATTTAGTAACAGGTTTACCACGAACAGTAACAATCAATTCAACTGAAGTTGAAAAAGCGCTTCATGAATCGGTGTCCCTAATTGTACAAGCTGCAAAAAATGTATTAGAAAGAACTCCGCCAGAATTGTCCGCAGATATTATCGACCGTGGAATTATCATTACGGGTGGCGGTGGACTACTAAATGGAATGGACCAATTACTAATTGAAGAATTAAAGGTTCCAGTCATTGTTGCCGATAATCCAATAGACTGCGTAGCAATTGGTACAGGTCTTATGTTAAATAATATCGACCGAGCAGCGTCATCCAAGTTTTAATTTATAGAGGTGAGAAGCATTGTTTAAAGGATTTTATACTGTAGCATCAGGAATGATTGCTCAACAACGAAAAACAGAAATAATTACAAATAATATGGCAAATGCGAACACACCTGGTTTCAAAGCGGATCAATCAACAGTTCGTTCTTTCCCGGATATGTTACTGTCTGCAGTTAATAATAAAACGATTCCAACTCAAAATAAATTAAGTGTGTTAAATTCTCAGGAAATTGGCTCTGTGAACACTGGTGTTTATCTTCAAGAAACATTAGCAAATTACGGGCAAGGTACACTAATTGAAACAAACAACACGACAGATATCGCACTTATAAATGGAACTTTACCTGTCGATGAGGAGTCAGGTATTACAGGAACTGTTCTTTTCCGTTTAGAGCATCCAAATGGTGGAGAAGCATACACACGTAATGGGAACTTCACATTAGATGGACAAGGGTACCTTGTAAATAGTAACGGGTACTACGTATTATCAGACCAAGGTGAACGTATATATTTACCGAATGACGATTTCCAAATTGCTGAGAATGGGAATATTTATTTTGATAATGTTGAGGTTGCGACATTAGGTGTTTCATTTTCCGCGAACCCCAATCTGCTAGTAAAGCAAGATAACGGTTTGTTTAGAACTGATGGCGGTGATAATTTACCTTCAGCATATGGTCAAGAAGGCTTAACATTCGGTCTTCAACAAAGCTACATAGAAGGTTCTAATGTAGACTCAGCTAAGTCAATGACTGACTTATTGACAGCTTATCGCGCATTTGAAGCGAACCAAAAAGTTCTTCAGGCGTATGACCAAAGCATGCAAAAAGCAGTAAATGAAATCGGTAAAGTTTAAAGGCAAAGCTAGTATAGCTAGCTTTGAAAAATAACAGGATAAGGAGGTTTTTGAAATGCTTCGAACAATGATTACTGCAACGAATACAATGAATCAATTGCAGCAACAAATCGATACAATCAGTAACAACTTAGCAAACAGCAACACTCATGGATTTAAAGCGAAAGAAGTACAATTTTCAGAACTTCTTTATCAAGAGTTTGCAAACGATAAATTAGATACAACTCAACGCCAATCACCGACAGGTATTAGATATGGTGTTGGTGCGCAAATTGGTCAAATCCAAACAAACTATTCACAAGGTTCGATCCAACAAACTGATCGCGATTTAGACCTTGCATTTACAAAAGAAAAACAATACTTTAATATTTTAATGCCAGATGAAGCAGCAGGTACAAATCTTGTTTATTCAAGACAAGGTGATTTTTATGTTTCACCAATGGAAAATGGCGAAGTAATGTTAGTAAACGTAGATGGATATGCTGTAGCGGATTCTGAAGGGAACCCAATTCTGTTCGATGATAACTTTGAAAACTTCAATTTAACGAATGATGGGATTTTAAGCGTAAACTACCCAGATGGTACTACACAAGCTTTTGAATTAGGGATAACTGAATTACAAAAACCACAAGTTTTACAACATGTTTCAGGTACATATTTTGATCTTCCTACTAATTTTGCTGAGTTAGGATACGATGAAGCGGAAGTAATCAATGATCTACAAGGGGCTGCCCGCGAACAAATTGGTATTATGAACCGTGCTTTAGAACAATCAAACGTTAATTTATCGAAAGAAATGACGGAATTGATTACGGCTCAACGTTCTTACCAATTCCAGTCAAGAGCTATCACATTAGCCGATCAAATGTTAGGTTTAATTAATGGAATTAGATAGTTTTGGAAGTTTAAGAATAAAATAATGATTACATATATTAATTTAAGGTCTTACTCTTTCAAATGTTTTTGAAAACTATATGTGTTAAACTACCATTCTTCTTACAACGAGAAGATGTTTAATAGTAGTTTAAATAGATTATACTAGTACTAAAGATTCTTTCATCACATGGTGTCAACTCCTGATGCCATGTGAACTGTCGGTTAAGGAGTAAACAAATGACAAACGAGTTAATGAGTGAAAAAAGAGAGAAAGATATCTCCAAATTACGTAGAGTCGATCGTAGACGTCAAAGAACGGTTACTAAAAAGGAAGCAAGACAAAGAAGAGATGAAGATAAGAAAACGCCAGAATCTACAAAAGAGCTAATTCTATCTCGTTTACTCTCTACTGCCATTAAACTACTTCTTTTTATTGCAGTATTATTATTAAGCGCTGTTGTTGGTTTAATGATTGGATACGGAGTAATTGGCACTGGCAATCCGATTGATGCACTTAATTGGGCTACATGGCAACATATGTTAGACATCATTAATGGGAAAGAATAATTCTCCCATTCAACAACTGTTTATTGCTAAACAAGCTGGTTGAAGAGAGAACATTTTTTCCTGTTTTTCATTGTCTAATTTTAAAATTGGAACCATTTTCCTTATTATGTGATAAAATATAATTACTTTTTAATCGTTTGTTTTTATATAAAAAAAATTGGACAAGTTATACATAAGATAGGGGGATATTTACATGTTAACAGTTGAACAAATTCAAGCGATTTTACCACACCGTTATCCTTTTCTTTTAGTGGATCGTATATTGGAACTGGAAGAAGGAAAGCGTGCCGTAGGTTTAAAAAATGTTTCAGTTAATGAAGACTTTTTCAATGGACATTTCCCTGGGTACCCAGTTATGCCAGGTGTTTTGATTATTGAAGCTTTAGCACAAGTTGGGGGAGTAGCACTTCTTAATTCTGAGCAATTTAAAGGTAGACTTGCTTTTTTAACAGGGATTGATAATGCACGTTTTAAACGCCAAGTCGTTCCTGGCGATCAATTAAGACTCGAAGTTGAATTTGTAAGAATGCGCGGCGCTATGGGAAAAGGCCATGCAGTGGCTACAGTTGATGGCGAACTTGTTTGCGAAGCCGATATTTTATTTGCAATCGGACCAGAACAACCAAAATAAAGACTACACTAGCCTTATCGCAAAATATGGTATAAAAGTAATAAATTTGAATTTTATTATTATAAAGGATACAATAAAGAGGTTGTATTTCTTTAAATAAGAATCGTGGTAGGATTGGCTTTTTTAATCGTAGGAGGTTTTAATTGAATGTATAAAGATCTGTCTTCAGGCGTCAAAATAAGTATTACACGTTCGATATCCACTTCGTTTGAAGCATACTTAGCAAGCATCGGATGGGATGAAGATAAATTTTCTATGGAAGACTTTGTAAGCTACTGGCAAAGTTATTTTACAGAAAATGCAGCATGGTTTGAGAAAGTTCCACAAGAAGTATTAACAAGCACTGAATTTCATGAAGAAATGGCGCAAAAAATCGATGAAGTCATTGCAAAAGTGTTAAACGAGGAACCAACGAAAAAACAAATCGATGCCATCGAAAAAATGCAAAAACAACTTGGAACGAATTATACTTATGGTTGTAAAGCGGAAGCAGCATATGTGGAACAACTGTTAAAAGATCAATTAAATCAATAATCATGTTCGGAAATAGTCGTGCAATTCTTATAATTGTAACGACTTTTTTAATAAATTGTAAAAACCAAATTGCTAGTTGGCAGTTTATAATGATAAATTATTGGAAAGTTGAATTAAAATAGTCAAGGATAGTTCCCACTTTTCCCGGGCATTCTATGAACAGTCACATCCATGAGTGTGATGTGCAGTAAAGAATCTAGGAAGGAGGGACTTTTTCATGAAAAAGCCGTTTTATGCATTCGTTCTTGGTTCAGCTCTTTTAGTTGGGTGTAACACTGGTGAAGATGCCGCAAATGATAATAACAATGATACGCCTGTAGAGGAACTTGGAGATGATCTCCAAAATGGTGCACAGGATGTACAAGAAGGTGTCAATGATGTGTTAACTGATGATGACGGTACAAATGATGTTAACGATGGTAATGGTCTAGACGTTAACCCAGAAACAAATGGAGACGCTGATATGAACAATGGCACTACGGGTACAAACGGTACGACAGGTACTAATGGCACTACGGGTACAAACGGTACAACAGGTACTAATGGTACAACAGGTACTGAAGATACAGATGGAGCACAAAATAGTAATGGTGCCGGCCAAAATCAAAACGGAAATGTCAACAATAATGACGAGCGTGTAACTGACGACGATAATCAATAATATGGGGTTGTTTAAGAGTGGATGATTTCCACGCATATGAATCCTCTTGAATAATGCACTAACAGGACATAAAATCAGAAACGCAAAGCTAGATACTTCTAGTTACGGCGTTTCTGATTTTTATTTATAAGTGAGTTGTAGATGGTGTAGTTTGCCTTATAGAATTTCGGCGAAAAACTCAGGCACTTTGGCGAATAATGAATGTTGTCTGTAACAGATTATGAATATTCACACAATTACTGCAAAAAACCATGGCTCCTTGGAAATTTTGGCGAATATATGCCCAAGAGTTTATACTCTTGAGGGGGACAAAAATATATCGGCTTGTGCCTAAAATATTACGTTCAACGTTAACTCTCACGCAATCGCGGACGTTCTTTCATGCCTTTTTCAAAACGGTTAAGTAACTCATCTTTTGATAAATCTTCTTCCAAAAGTTGTTTGAGTAGTTGCTCTGCGTATTTTTTTCGCACTTGTCTTACTTTTCCTTTCAATAGGACAGAAATATTATCTCCGATTTCATTTATGTTACTTACAGATACAGTAAATGGAGCAGGTTCATTTTCAGGGAATGAGATCACAACATATGCGTCAAAGCTTTGCCCCGATGTATGTAATTGTTCGAAGGTGGATTTATGTGCTTTGGAAATGAAAAGTTCCAAAATCCAAGTTTTTTCAAGGTTTTCTTGATTGATTATGATGCCATCAAATAATGGGAAATTCATTTTACCATCCTCGGTAATCAAATCAAATGTAAGTATTTTAAACGTTTTCATTGCAATCACCTCCATACAAGTAATATTAATTTAAGTATAACATATAAAAATTACCAAATTTAATATTTATGGAATTTTCAAAAATGTCCTCAAGCCCTTGTTTTTCCTCAATCTACCCGAAAACTAGCAATTCTAACCGTTTCAAAAAAGTGTTTTGAATCCACAAAAATAGAATAAAATTAATGTTTTGTACTTTGTCAAACTTCTTCCTTTCAATTTAAGATAATAGCGAAAGGAGGTGCTGCAATGAATCACGTCGGACTTGTTGGTCGAATTACAAAAGACCCAATATTAAAACAACTTACTGAAGGTCGAATTCATGTAAGTTTTATACTTGCGATCAATAGAAACTTTCGTAATAGCGAAGGTGAAGTAGAGGCAGATTTCGTTCTTTGTAGTGTATGGGGAAGACTCGCAGAACGGGTCGCTAAATATTGTGGTAAAGGTTCATTAGTAGGCGTAAATGGACGCTTACAAACACGTTCCTATACGAATAGAGATAACGTAAAAGTTTATTCGACAGAAGTAGTCGTTGATGATGTCCGATTCTATGTACTAAAAATCCCTGGGAAAGATCAGGAAACACAGGAACTACCATCTGATATTTCTCGTACTTCACAAATAGCAGAATCGATAGCGGGGTTTGAAACAATTCCAAATGAGGATCCAAGAATGATGGAAATGTTTGAATTACCAAAAGTAGAAGAAGGACTACCAATTAGGTAACGGGGAATTTTTGTAAAAATCACGGGATAGCAACGATAAATAATCCATATTAAGGAATCAAAATGCAGAGCTTGGAATTGATGTTCAAAGTGAAACTTACACTGCAAACTTAACTCACTCCTCAGCGTTAAAATTGATAAACAATTGATCCGAAAAAGTTTATACATTGCTAAAGGTTAAGTAATAAAGTTTTTAAAACAATCGTAACAAATTCACAACATTTCGTAGTCAAATATTGATTACCTCTAAAGTTAATAAGTCTTAGAAAGAGTTCAAGTTATGAATCTAAAGAAGTAAATAGTTCATAAGGTAATATTGTTCCCTCGATAAATTAAATCACAATCAAAAATCAACTTATTATTAGTACTCCTTTTAAGATAGAGCCCCCTCTATCTAATTTATATTGCTAAATGGCAATTCATATTTAATACCTACCTCTAAATGAATAATTATGTAATCCAACTGAAGGGAGGTGATAATGTATTCGCTACTGCCTGACCGCACAGTAGTGAACCCATTTCTCCAAACTCTACATAAGTTCTTGCCATCTATACTTTAAACCGGAACATATAAGTAGAGTTCGACAACTGAATATTGTAAGTGAGGATAAACAAAACACGAGGCAAAAACAGAGTCAAAGCTCAATCTTTGGCTCTGTTTTCTTTATGCTAAAAAAGTATTATGTTCGAGATTTCTGTAGCTCTAAGGGGTTATCTATGTGACCAAGATGAATCCCTAAGTGATCATATCAAAACCTTATTCGCTCGAATTATACGTATGTGCTCGAACGAGGTTGCTACCCGCCCCAAATAAAATGCTATGTGACCAAGATGAATCCCTAAGTGATCATATGAGAACCTTATCCGCTCGAACAATATGTAGCTGCTCGAACGAGGTCACTATCCGCTCAAAATAATATGCTAAGCGACCAAGATGAATCACTAAGCGATCATATGAGAAACATATCCGCTCGAATTATTTGTATGTGCTCGAACGAGGTCACTATCCGCCCCAAATAATATGCTATCCGACCAAGAAGTAGCCTCAAGTGATCAATTAGCAACTTTATATGACCAATCCACCAGAATATCTTTACCAGAAGATTACAAAACTAAGCTATGTGATCAAATCTATTTATATGTGACCGAATCAATATACTATCCGCTCGGAAAGGGAAGAACAAAGTCCGTTACTGCCTCAGACAGCTTCACTAATGCCAACAAGAAAAGCCACGAGAGGATGAATAACCAAAACAAAAAGGAGAGCCCTAAAGCTCCCCTTATAATTCCCAGCCCCTAAATCAACTCCGTACAATTTCTGTATCCAACATGAACAAATCCATGAGTTCTTCATCTTGGAGTTCGGTTAGCCAGTTACTCGATTGGATTAATTCCTCGGATAGGGCGGATTTCATTTCTAGCATTTTGTCGACTTTTTCCTCGATTGTGCCGATAGTAATGAATTTATGCACTTGGACGAACTGCGTTTGGCCGATGCGGTATGCGCGGTCAGTTGCTTGGTTTTCAACGGCCGGATTCCACCAACGATCAGCGTGCAAGACGTGTGTTGCAGCAGTTAAGTTTAAGCCTGTTCCCCCTGCTTTTAAAGAAAGTAAGAAAATAGGGAACTCCCCAGCTTGGAAAGCTTCAACTAATCGGTCACGTTGATTTTTCGGCATGCTACCAGTTAAAAATGGTATATCAATATTGTGTAATTCAGAGAAACAGTGTTGCAATAAATGCCCCATACCAATATATTGAGTGAATATTAAACATTGCTCCCCATTTTCCACAATCTCACTCGCTAGCTCAACGATACTTTTTAACTTCACGGAACGCTCGAGCATTGCCCCTGCATCTTCGAAAGGCTCCTTCAAATATAATGCCGGATGGTTACAAAGCATTTTCAACTTACTTAACATTTGTAAGATTCGTCCTTTTTTCTCAAAACCATTCATGTTCTCGATTTGCGTTACCGTATCTTGAATATATCCTTCATAGAGTGCTGCTTGCTCGTTTGTTAACGGGCAATACTTTTTCGTCTCCAATTTATCTGGCAAGTTTAACTGTAAATCAGGGTCATTTTTCGTGCGGCGCAATAAGAACGGACGAATTTTTGCCCGAAGTATTTCTTTATGTCGATCGGATTCATCGCGTTCAATAGGTAAAATAAATTGCTCCTGGAATTTACCAAAGCTTCCTAAGTACCCTTTGTGGATGAAATCAAAAATCGCCCAAAGCTCAGATAAACGATTTTCAATTGGCGTACCCGTCAAAGCGATATGATGAGCACCAATTAGCCTACGAATGGCTTTCGATTGTAACGTTTGCATATTTTTTATATTTTGCGCTTCATCCAGAGTAATCGTAGACCAATTTAATTTCTCTAAGAAATCAACATCCTGCGAAACGGTGCCATAGGTCGTCAGCACAACATGAGGATGCTCAGATTTCATAAAATCAATAAACTCATCTTCTTTCAAACGAGATGAACTATAGTGAGTATGCACGCGCAATGATGGGGCAAAACGAGCTATTTCTTTTTGCCAGTTCCCCAATACGGAAGTAGGGCAGACGATGATAGTCGGTTCGTTTTCACCAAGTGTATCCACCGTATATAACAAATAACTAATCATCTGAATGGTTTTTCCAAGCCCCATGTCATCCGCAAGAACGGCACCAAATTGCTGTTCACGCATAAAGACGAGCCATTCAAAGCCTTCTTGTTGGTATGGTCGTAATTCAGCATGTAAGGTTTCAGGTACTGGCACAGGAGGGAGACTCTTTTTATCCTGTAGTTGTTCAACATACGTTTTCAATGAACGTTGCATCTCAAAGGCAAATAACGGATCATCACGTTCGGCATCACCTTCATCGTCTTCAATAGGAGCAGTTAGTTCTTCCGGAAGCTCGCGGAACAGTAATTCTCGAACTGTCCAGTTTTCCTTTTCCGCCTGATCCATCAGTTCACGAATGCCGCTCATCCATTCTGCATCTAAACGGAACCATTCATTGCCGATGCGAACAAATTCACGTTTTTCATTAACCATCTGAAGGAACTGTTCTTCAGAGATTTTCTCACCACCTACAGAAAGATTCCATTTAAACGTTAAGATATCATCAAGGCCGGCCACTTTACGAGTAGTTTGTGTATTGGCACTCACACGTACACGTAATCTTGTTTGTTTTAACTCTTTCAACCAAGCAGGTAATATGACCTCAAAGCCTAGCGCTTGTAACTTCGCAAAATCATTACGAAGCAGGCCTCGAACTTCACTATCTTCAAGTGGAACGTGTAAGAATGTATCTGCCGTTAAGCCTGGTCGATCAAGCGTCAACAAATCAAATATTTGTTTTTGGAATGACGCAATTTCTTCAGTGTAAGGAAGATATTTATCAGGTAATGCTTGATGAATAGGAAGATGGCGTTTACGAACAGCAGGTGTCCATTGTTTTGCCGTTTTTATGTTACTGATAACAGTCTCCAATAGCCATTCTTCAGAGTCCTCTACAGGTTCGCTAAGTCGCAATGCAACGCGGATATCGCCGACTGTGCGTTCACTGTTCAGCGGCCAACCACCCTCTTTAAAGAAAGGAAGAAGGGCAGGAACATCATCTGCCGACAAACCAGCAAAGGCTAACTTTTGCTTCGTCGCAATCGTTAAGGTTGTCGCACACTCCGCAAGATTCATCTCAAATGATTGGAAAGCGCTTTTTACGTGCGAATCCTCCGCAAATTCATTCGGTAGCTCAAATGCTAACCCTTCTTCATTAAATAACGCATAATCCCAAAGTGCGGAACTGTTCCACAAAAGCTGAAGACCTTTAACCATTGCGAGGTGTTTACCCGTCAATTCATCCGCACCTTCAAGCGAAACAAACGGGTGTGCATATTTAGGCGACAATAAATCCATTAGCTCGCTAGCAGTTAAATAGATAGTTTCATTCTCCGAGTTTACATGAAGTCCGTAAAAGTTTGGTTCATATCGGTAAAACAACTGATGAGACCACATATTGATAGGACGAATTAAATTTTCATCAGATAAAGCAGTGACAGAAAAGAAACCTGGCTCGCGCTCGTCTAGTTTTAAACGTAACGGCTTTGCAAAGGGGATCGATAGGTGTACGTCTTGCATCATACTAGTAGATTTCCTTTCTCTAATTCTTCTTGTAATGCGCGTAATCGTTTATATTGATCGCTCACGGAATGAATATAGTCTGACCAAAAATTCATTTTTCCACTTTTTTTTGAGGCAGATTTCATCATTTTCCAAATACGAACCGCTTGCTTATAGTTAAGACGCGATTTTTGCCTCACTTCTTCCATTGCATAGTAATGGTATAGAGGAAGTGTCGCTGCTGGAGCTTCGTCAATAACTTCACGTAACCCACAAGATTCTAAATACGAGATTGATGAAGGATACAATTGGTGTAGCGCAGCCCATTCATCAAAGCGTTTATTTTTTAATAAATAATTTGAATATGGTTGAATTCCGTAAGTGCCAAATGCAGAATATAATGCCATTTCTTCCTGTTCCGTCAGTACAATATTTTCATATAATTTATTTAATCTTTTCACAGTCGCTTGACGATGACCTGGCAACAAAGAATGATTAATGAACTGATTTAAATAAGGAAGGATTGATTTTAAAATTAAATCACTTGCCAGTTGATCGTTTCGTGAAATGGCAAATTTAGCTAAGCCAAAGTAAATAATCAAATGTTCTTCATTGATGGTTTGAAGGTTAGAACGGATTGCATCAATATTTTTTAATAAAATATAAAATACATTTTTAATGAGTTCGGTTGGAATATTTTCGTTTTCACTAACGTTTTCTAGATAGGCAAGTTCTTCTTCAGCACGCCGCTTCTCCGTAAATATGGTATCCCAAAATAGTAAATAAAGATTCATTCTACGATTTATATGTCCGCTCCGTTCCAATAAAAAATTGCGGACCATGTGCTGGAGAGCGTTATAAAACGGATCCATTGCAAATAAGCGAGATCTTGATGAAATTTCATGGATATGAGCTTGCAGGGAATCCATTCGGCGGTCAAAAAAGTATTCGAAGTAATCTGATTGACCTTGGGTTAACGAACCGTTATCACTTACGTGTTCCCAAATTTTGTTTAAAACCGCGAGCTCCATAAAAATGTTGTAAAGTGGCTGCCATTCTCGTTCAAAAGGAAGGTGCTTTTTTAATTTCGACATGGCATTATCAGAAAGAGTGGCAAGCAAATAACTATCCAGCTTGTCGCCATCCTTAATGATGTTTGACATGACTTCCTCTACCATTAGGAGCCAATTTTCTGGTGTGCGTTCTGAAGCTAATTCGTGCAGAGCCACGCTTTTCTTTTCTCGCCACTTTGCCGCCCAATCCTGAACAGATTCTAAATATTGGTACAACGAAAGAATGACACTAACTTTATGGCGACACATCCCGTCTTGCGGACAACTACATGAAATGAGTTCATGGTAAAAATCAACGGTCACATCCATTGGTCGAACATCCTGAACTGTCGTATAAAGCCGGTTCTGCGCAGGAATATAACGTTGGAAAAGAACCGATTTGTTGCGCACCGCAAAAAGCGCACGACGAATCAAATCCTCATCTTCCGTTACGGATGGATGAAACAACCGCTCAATTTTGTCTATTTGGTTATAAATAAAAGGCGAATAATCTCGCGCAATCGTTGAAACGGATAAACTCATAAAATATGATCGCTCCTAAAAATGTCTGTCCCTTCATTATAACGCTAAAAGAGACTGTTGATAAGTGAAATGATTGGGATAGGTATATGGGCTTGTGTACTCGTTTGGGTTTTGGGGGGAGGATAGGATATTGAAGGGTGAGTGGATAAAACGTATGGGCGAACGAAGTAAGCTTAAGTTGAATGGACAAAAAATGAGTGCGGGTGGACAAGACTTGGAGCTAAGTGGACAAAGCCTAGCCGAGAGTGGACATAAAAATGTTGAGTGGACAAAACCTAGCCGTGAATGGACATAAAAATGATGAGTGGACAAAAGGTGTAGCTGAATGGACAAAACATACCGGCGGGTGGACAAAACTTGGAGCTAAGTGGACAAAACCTGGCCGTGGGTGGACAAAAGAAAATAAAGTAACTTGAGCTAAAACGATCCAATCAGACTGCAAGTGATCCAATGACAGCATTATCCGCTCAAAAGCAAGCCAAGTGACCAAAACGCGAGAGCGTATTAAATTTTGTGTAAATGGTTAAACTTTCCAATAAGAGGAGGATGACCATTATGCAAAATTACGAAAATATGACGATTAAGGATTTAGCCAGGGAGTGTCAATCTGTCGATGACATCATTGAGATGATGAAATCTTTATTTAAAGAAACATTACAACTTGTATTTGAAGCTGAAATAGAGGATCACCTGGGCTATACAAAACACAGTTCTCAGGGAATTAACACTGGTAATAGTCGAAATGGATATAGAACAAAGGTTATTAAGACAAAGTTTGGTAATACAAGATTAAGTATTCCCAGAGATCGTAATGGTGAATATGAGCCACAAATTGTTAAGAACTATGAGTCATCGATTAATGGTCTAGAGGAACAGATTCTAGCCCTCTATTCCAAAGGAATGTCTACTAGAGATATTGAGTCACACATGAATGATATATATGGTGTAGATGTTTCGCCTAGTTTAGTTAGTAAAGTGACAGATAAAATTCTACCACAAATAGTTGAGTGGCAATCTCGTCCGCTGGACCGAGTCTATCCCATTGTTTATCTAGATGCTGTTCACTTTAAGGTAAAGCATGAAAATCGCATTATCAATAAGGCAGCTTACACAGTTCTAGGTGTTAATTCCGATGGAATAAAGGATATTTTAGGAATATGGATTGGAGAAAATGAGAGCGCAAGCTTTTGGTTGAGTGTCTGTACTGACCTTAAAAGTCGTGGTGTTGAAGATATTTTGATTGCTTGTAAAGACGGACTTTCGGGCTTTTCAGAAGCGATTCAAAGTACATTTCCACAGACTCATATTCAGTTATGCGTGATTCATCAAATACGTAACACAATGAAGTATGTTGCATCAAAGGAGCGACAAGCATTTATGAATGATTTAAAGAAAGTCTATAAAGCTTCCATTCTAGAACAAGCTGAACTGGAATTTAAAAAACTAAAGGAATCATGGAATAACAAATATCCGAAGGTTATTGAATCATGGGAAGAAAATTGGTTAGAGCTGACGACTTACTTTTCATATCCAACGGAGATTAGAAAGATTATATATACTACTAATACGGTTGAGGGATTCCATCGGCAGTTAAGAAAAGTGACAAAAACTAAATCAGCTTATCCTACAGACAATGCATTAAAGAAAATCATCTATTTAGCTACTATGGATGCAATTGAAAAGTGGAATAAGCCAATTCCAGGATGGCTAGAATGTGAAGGACAATTTAAAATATTATTTGCGGGTCGCATTTAGTTGGCTTTTTCATTTGATTAAGTTCTGTCGTGTTGGGCTTCGCTACGCTTTGCCCAAAAGTTTAACGCTTTCTTCAGCCCAAAAAGGAATAGAAAAAGAGAGAGCAACTCTCCCCTTTTTGGTCTATCTGTTAAGTGCTCAGGTTGCTCTTCAGCAGAGCCTTATCCCCTTAATAGATAATAAAAGTATTAACATAATTTGAGAAAGTCATTCATTTACACAAAATAATTTACATTCCCCAAAACGCTAACTTATCCGCTCAAAAGCACATTTTATCCGACCAAAACACCTTTGTAAGTGATCCAATGACAGCATTATCCGCTCGAAATAAAGCCAAGTGACCAAAACGCTAACTTATCCGCTCAAAAGCACATTTTATCCGACCCAAACATACCTGCAAGTGATCCAATGACAGCATTATCCGCTCGAAAGAAAGCCAAGTGACCAGAACGCTAACTTATCCGCTCAAAAGCATATTTTATCCGACCCAAACATACCTGCAAGTGATCCAATGACAGCATTATCCGCTCGAATGAAAGCCAAGTGACCAGAACGCTAACTTATCCGCTCAAAAGCACATTTTATCTGACCAAAACACCTTTGTAAGTGATCCAATGACAGCATTATACGCTCGAAAGAAAGCCAAGTGACCAAAACGCTAACTTATCCGCTCAAAAGCACATTTTATCCGACCAAAACGCCTCTGTAAGTGATCAAATAAAACCACCATCCGCCCGTATCAGAAATAACAGTCCGCATAAAGATTGTTAGCCATTGTTATCTGCTCGAAAAAAGTATTTATGTGATCGTATCAACATACTATGTGACCGTATAAACGTGCTGATACGAAATCCCAATATACATCACTTCGAAATGATAAAGTTAGACACACGATACGTCAGAAATACAAAAAGCTTGGCCAGAAAAAATTTCCTAGCCAAGCAAAGAGAATCAACAGTGTAGTTTCTACCAAAGAGGCTCTTCTTCATTCGATAGTTCTACTAAAAAAGGGTAAACGCCCATTACAAATACACAATAAAGCACGAAAGTTCCAACCAGAAGATAAGCTGATATATCAAAAAGGTTTAAAAGAATAATAAAGGGTGAGGCAAATGATAGAAGAGCAGTTCGTTTTCTTGCTCGTTTTGTGTAATATTGTTTTTCATTACAATGTGGGCATTGCATTGCAGTAGTGAATGTAAACATCTTTTTTAACGTTTGTTTGAAACTCCATTCAGTTCCGCAATGTTGACATGTTGGCATAACGATTCACACTCCTTACATTGTAATGCTGATATGTCGTTAATTTATTATATCACGTCTTTTGACTAGCCATAAAACTACACCATAATGAAGACATGCTCTCCTCATCCAAAAACAATCTAGCCCAATAGAGCCAAACAATTAACTACTCCTCCCGCTCCTCATGCTCTCTCCTTGATCCATTCAATCGGGCTTCAAACAAATGGTCATATACTTTTAAAATTTGATTTAAGCCGTTTAAAAAGATTCGGCGTTTCTTTGCGTCCATTGATGCGATAAATTCAATTAATGTTTGCAACGGAGCAGAACTTTGTATCAAGTTCGTTAAGTTATCGCTCCAACCCGATCCAGAACCGAAATCCACTTCCACACCAGTTCCAGAACCGGTAACCTCCCTAGTACCGGTATCATAACCTGAAAGCACCTCCGCGCCTGCCCCCAATCCAGCCTTAACACCAGCATCTACCATATCCCCATAAATCACCATTACCTCTCGCAAGCCAATTAAATACGGACGGCGATCACTATCGTCTAGCATTTGAAGAAAACCGAGTAGTTGGCGAAGTTCACCGGAGTCGTTGACCATATCATAGACTGAACGTGTTACCCCCACAATATAGCTCTCTCGCATATCTAACAAACGGGTAATGGCTTCTTCTGGAGACTCCTTCTTCTTCTTGCGCGGTCGGTCCAGCAGCATGTCTAAAAATAGTTCATCCGGAATGTCGAATACTTCCTTAATTTTTGGAAGATGATGCATCGGGATAGGACGTTCGCACCGTTCGTAGTTCGAATATGTATTTGGTAGGATACCTAGCATGTAGGCAGCTTCAGTTTGATTGATATGTAAGTTTTCACGATATTCTTTTAGATACTTGCCGAAATTTACAATCTCTCTACTCATTTTCCTCACCAATTTCTGTCATTTTGTTTTAAATGTAGCGAAATGCCAATGTGAAACATTATATCCCCCCGAAACGAAGTAAAATACACAGTGGGGGGATTTACAAATTTTCCTAAATCAATTATTAAAATAGAGGTGAAAAGTTCTAGTAAAATAGAATTAAATTTTATACCGCTATTGGAATGGAGGAGAAGCAATTGTTAACGTTTGAATTTCCGATCCCACAAACAACGCTAAACCAATTACGACACTTCAATTTTCAATGGACAATGACAATCTCAGAAGATCCGTATTTAGAGTGTCGCAATCAGGTTGCATCGAATGAAAGGTATTATCAACTAAGAAATATCGTAGTAAACAACTACTATTACGAAATGATTGAGATCAACTTTGTGAAAGGCTTAATACGAATCAAAACACCTCATGCTAACCAAGCAGCAATAGAAAATATCTTCGAAGCACTTACATTACATACCTCACCGACATCAATGGCCTTTTACACTATGTCACCCAATAAACGAATGAAAAAATAATTTTCAAATCTATAGATTTTTCAATAATAAATACTCACGTATAAAAGGTTCTTTTTCTCACATTCAAAAAACCCTCTAAATATTTCTCTGAAACCGTTGTTTTATGCTAAATAGAATAGCCTCAAAAAATTCCCCATAAAAACTTAAAATTCGTTCCCCTGAAGAAGTTTGAAAGATGAAAAGTGTGGCGAATATATCATTATCACCTATTCACACTCGTATGATAAACAAAGAAACATTTTACACAAATAAAACAATCCGTAAACGGAGTGAATAGGCGCAGGATTAGGAGCTATAACTGCAACCGTTTACAAAACCAGCTAATATCAAAAATGTGATAAAATGTAAAGAACTTCTAAACATTAGGAGGGGGATTATGATTCAAGTTCAAAATATGAAGCCATTTTATACAAAGGTAACCGGTGACAATTTACGCTTGGTGTTTGCTTATCAGTATTTTTCCATTATGAAGGAAGATGAATTATATCATTTTATTCCTGTGGAAGGGAAAGAGATGATTATCAATCTAAACACGATGCAAATTGAAAACTTGTCAGAAATTTTTGTGTTCCAGCGCGGAAATCGCTTTGTCCGTTATCCACTTTACCAGTTGCTTGTGCAATCGGATATTCATGAGCATTTACTACCGATTATTGACGCAGCGGTAGCAGAGAAAAAAGCGGTACAACTAGTTCCAACTAAAGAAGAATCGGAAGTAGACCGTATTATTCACACATTAGAAGAAAAAAATCTAGAGCGCTTGATTGATGAAGCATTAGCAGAACGCAATGAATCACTATTTTATGATTTAGTCATCAAACAAGAAAAGCTAAAATCGAGAAGTAGTTAAACCAAACGGGGCCATAGTTCGATGAACAGTTTGAATATAAGTCGTCTTTGTAAAGCATCTTTGGAGGATTTGACAGCATGATGGACAGACAAACATAGAAAGCACCTGCCATAAAATTAATTAGCAGGTGCTTTTACTATACAATAGAAGGAATAGAGAAAAGATTCCAGGAAGTGGATATTTTTTTATCTTTTATAAAGGGAGGGGAAACCATAGTTCGATGGGCAAAACAAAACAACAACTTTTCACAATTCATTAAGAGATAAAAAAATGAATGATCAAAACAACAATACCAGAACCTACAATGCCAAATATCCAATCTTCCTTAGATAACGATAACCGTACTCGTTTCGAATCTTTCATTCTAATCCCTCCTTCTGTTGTTAAACCCTATTATTACCAGAACTTCAATTCTTTATACATAGTTACTTTAAACTATTCAAATAGTTTGAAAATGTCCTATACAAACATGGAGATACTAAAATTTATTTAGGAATAGGATATTAATAGGGTATGATATTGTCTTTATTTTGGGCATATGAATTGTTTGAAGTTTGAAAGCTATTATAAGTATTTGAATTGTGTCTCCGTTTCATTTAAGTAGACAACCTCGGACAAGAACTTTGTTCGTTAATATATGAAAAAGGAGTAATAAATAGAACTAGTAATAGATAACGATACATACTTTTGGCTCTTGTATTTTATATAGGATATGCAGGACAAAATGACTAATTAGTATTAAAAAAATGCTTAAGTTTTTGTAAATTCAGCCGATAGGTAGGGGGAAGAATGTTAAGGAGCTAGGAAATTGGATATTAAAGAAATCATAAAAAGCATCAATAAATCAGTCGATGAATTAGACTTTACAAAAGCAAGAAAGTACATTGAAGAAAACTTTGAACTAGTAAATCAAAATAGATTTCATCTAAAACGAAACGCAAGAGATATTGTCATATTTTTACAAGAAAAGATGAATTCAGGAGAACAACCATTAACTAGAAAAGAAATCAATGCGATTAGAGTAATCAACACCTATGCATCTCGTTTAGATATTCGCGCACTTAAACTAAATTTAAAAGGGAAAGAAAAACTGCTAATGAAAGAAGAAACGTTTAATTATTTAAGCGCAGATGCGAAAATCATTTTGGAGAGCTTGGGTGCTATTAAGAAACAATAAGGTTTTGTTCCTGATAACTTACAGCACGGCTAGTTTTGTGTAATTCTGCTGGCGGAGCTTCACTAAAGAAAAATTAGATCCAGCAAAACATAGTAAAAAATAATTTTTAGGGGATGAATTCAAAGTTTCATAAAGGGGTATCCCCTAAAAATTTTATTTTGGCAAACTAATTTACCCTCAAATAAAAACTTCTGGAACCATTATTCTCAAACTCTTCGAAAATTGCTATCGTAAATGCAAAAAGGAGAGATTGTAGATTGATTGTAAAACCATTCTCAAGCTACGATATCACCCTCGGTCTCAACGCCCTCAAAAAACGCCTCTCACCCTCACATGAACAATTTCCTAATATAGTAGAAGAACTATCCCGGTACGAAGCCGGTGAGCAAGGTGAACAGTATATTATGGAACTATTAAGTGAAAATGAACTCCCAGAAAATACGTATATCATGCATAATGTCCAGTTCAAGTCGAAGGTGGAGGTGCAGATTGATGTGTTGGTGGTGACGCCGTATTGGTGTTTGCTAACTGAAGTGAAAAATATTAAGGGCATACTTTACTTTAATGACAATCCACTACAACTCATAAGAAATGAAGATGGAAAGGAGCAAATACTTGGAAGTCCAGAAACTCAATTGTCTCACTATTGTCTCGGGATGAAGTCGTTTTTAGATAAGAATCACCTGAAAGTCCCTATTTATGGAGTGATTGTATTTCCATATAACAATGCCATCATCAAAAAACCACCTAAACATTTCCCAGTAAAAGTTGGACGTGAGCTAATACACTTTATATGGAACTCACTACCAAGAAATGATGTATTAGTAGATCCAAAAAACTTGGTTAAACTATTGAAAAAGGAAAGATTTGAAGATGACCGCTTTCCACTTTGTAAGTTATATGGAGTAGATAAATACGAGATTCGTTCCGGAGTAGAGTGCACCGAATGCGGAACCATTCCAATGATTAGAACGTTAAGAACTTGGTATTGTCCAAAATGTAAGAAAAACAATATGCATGCTCATAAACAAGCTTTAAAAGATTATGCCATGTTAATAAATAAAGAAATTACACCAAGAGAAGGCGTGCAGTTTTTACATTTAAGAAATAGACACGAAGCTAAGAGATTTTTAAGTGCGAATAGCAGTGTAAGAATGGGGTTAACGAAATCTAGTAGATATGTGTTAAGGTTAAAGTAATAAATTCTGTTATATGTATGTGATGTAGTATGAGAGTATATACTCAAAGGTAAGTTTGGTAATTAAGGTGTTCTTTTGGATGATCGAATGTTTTGGTTATGTGATCGTATATCGTAATTATCCGATCGATTATAGGATTCATGACCAAAAGGGGTACTTATGTGATCTAGATGGTACTTTATGTGACCGAATGGCTAGTCTAGGTGCTCGAAACAAAATTTTAAGTGACCGATTTATCGGAATGAATTAGTGAGGCATAGATGATAAGTAAGTATCTGATCGTATGCTTGAGCCAAGTGATCGTATAAATCCAATATGCGACCGAAAAGAGGATAAGTGACCATAACGGAATGTTACGTGACCAAGAAGATAAATTAAGTGACCGAATGGCTAAGTCATGTGACCAATAAGTACAAGTAAATGATCAATTAATCGTAATAATACTTATAAACATAGCTAGTTGGTTGTTAACTGACCAAATCTTAGAACTAAGTGACCGAAAAAAGTCGGTATCCGACCGATTAAATACTTATTTTTAGATTTAGCACAGGCAGCGACATCATTTAGCAGGGTTAAACGCTCAAAACGAATTGTTATGTGACCGAATGAAATCAACATTCGCTCCTAGGCCGAAAACCTTCGATCTTAGACTTTGTAATATCAATTTAAAAGAAATTTAATTCACAGACAAACGTTAAAGTTGTATACTATATGGCAGGATTGATATCCAAAATTATATAAAAGTAACAATTATAGATAAATCACACTCGCTTTTGAATTTGAAAGGAAGTAACGATATTTATGACAAAGAAAATTTGTGTTGTTGGGTTAGGTTATATTGGCTTGCCAACAGCGGTAATGTTTGCAAATCACGGCGTGAAAGTGCATGGGGTAGATGTGAATCCAGCAGCCGTAAAAAGCATCCAAGAGAAGAAGTTACACATCGAGGAAAATGGTCTTCAAGAGCGCTTAGATAAAGCGGTTGATGAAGGGTTCTTAACAGCATCGACTACGCCGGAGGAAGCAGATGTGTTTATCGTTGCGGTTCCTTCTCCAATAAATCCAGATAAAACAGCAAACCTTGAATATGTACGTGAAGCGACAAAATCAATCGTTCCTTATGTAAGAAAAGGAAACTTAGTTATTCTAGAATCTACTGTCCCGCCAAAAACGGTTGAACGTATTATGTTGCCTGAGCTTATTAAAGCGGACCTTGAAATTGGTGTAGACTTATTTGTTTCGCATTCACCGGAACGCGTGATTCCAGGGCGTATTTTTGAAGAATTAGTTAACAATGATCGTATAGTTGGTGGGATTAACCGTAAATCTTCAGAATTAACAAAAGAACTTTACGAAACGTTTGTTAAAGGTACAATCCATTTAACGGATGCAACGACTGCAGAGTTAGTTAAAGTAATGGAAAATACGTATCGTGATGTAAACATTGCTTTTGCAAATGAACTTGCAAAATTAGCAGATGAGCTTGACGTAAACATTTGGGAAGCAATTCGTTTTGCGAACTTCCACCCAAGAGTAAATATTCACTATCCTGGACCAGGTGTTGGTGGTCACTGTATCGCTGTAGATCCATGGTTCTTAGTTGAACTTGGCGGGGAAACTGCACAAATTATTAATATGTCTCGTAATACAAACGATAGTATGCCAGCTTATACAGCACAAAAAACACAAGCAATCCTAAACAAAAACAAAATACCAGGTGGGAAAGTAGCAGTATTGGGGTTAGCGTTTAAAGGAAATGTTGATGATATGCGTGAAAGTCCATCAACGGAAGTGATTTATGAGCTTGAAAAGCTAGGCTTAGATGTGGTGTCTTATGATCCGCATATTAAGGAAAATAAACATGTGACTCAAACACAAAGTTTAGAAGAAGCGACGAAAGATGCAGATGTTCTTCTATTCTTAACTGATCATAACGAGTTTAAGGCATATAATCCGCTAGCAATCAGTGCAAATCATAAGATCGTATTTGATACGAAAAATTGCTTGAACCGTGAAGCTTGGCAAGAGGCAGGCTACCAGTTCCACTTACTAGGGGATTCGAAAAATAAATAAGTGAGTGAAGCAAGGCAGTGTGCAACAATGAAATGCACACTGCCTATTTTTTTGTTATGATGGTAATAATTAAATAAAAAACCATCACTCACATAATTAGCGAGAATTGGACGGTATGAATATGAAAGAAACAGTTTTAGGAATTAACGTAAATACAGAAAACTACGATGAGCTTATTCCAAAGATTTTTGAGCGTATTGAAACGAAGGAAAAGTCATTGATTGTAGCCATCAATCCAGAAAAGATCATAAAAGCAAAAGAAGACCCAGCTCTTAAAAAGCTTCTAAATGAAGCAGAATTTCAAATACCTGATGGGATAGGGGTTATTCTGGCTTCGAAAATACAGAAGGGGAACATTACTTCCCGCGTAACAGGTGTCGATATGATGATGCGTCTATGTGAAGAAGCGGCGAAGCGACAAAAGCCTATCTTCCTGTATGGTGGGAAACCAGGAGTCGCAGAGCAAGCTGCAGTAAAGCTTCGAGAAACATTCCCTAATATCATCATCGCTGGCACTCAAGACGGTTATGAAAAAGATAATGAGAAGGTCATTGCCAAAATAAATGAGGCAAAACCTGATATCCTCTTTGTAGCGATGGGAAGTCCGAAACAAGAAAACTGGATTAATGCAAATCGCAATCAATTACATCCAACCATTTATCAAGGGGTAGGGGGATCATTTGACGTACTTGCCGGAAATGTAAAACGAGCACCGGAAGCGTTCCAAAAGATTGGAATGGAGTGGTTCTACAGGCTGATGAAAGAGCCAAAACGACTAAAGCGTCAAATGGCATTACCTCTCTTCTTATTAGAAGTGGCACGCAGATCAAAGAAGAAGTAACCATTCCAATGGTAATAAAACATTTATTATCCATTCGAGTGAAATAGCTACATAGAGAGGATAATCTATGTAAATAAAAATAATCCTGTAATCTTTGTAATATTTTATTGTTAAAATGTAATAAAGATGGTACACTGTACAAGAAGTAAGATTTTCTCTATGATATATAGCAATTTCCCTGCAAGGAAAAAACGGTTGGTAGCCCGAAAAGAAGGTCTAAGTAGTATTCACTGCTTAGGCCTTCTTTTTATTTATTTATTTATGCATATTCTAAAAAACTGGTCATATATTAGTCGAGGGGTTAGGGTTACTATTCGTTATTAAAGTTGAACACTGAATTATTAAAAATTGAAATAATTTTATCCCCAATATGTCATTCACATGACGTTACTATAACGAAAATTTCTTCTTAGAAAGATGAAACTTCATCCGCGATTAACCGTCTAATTAACCAGAAACACTATAATTCCCCAATTCAACTAGTAATTTCACTATTAACCATTAAAAAAAAACTATTATATTAATAGTATTCTATAATTCCCAATCTGTATATTAAGTGCTTTTTTTTTAGGATAAGGGTGGTTTGAAATTATATTGAAATAGTTATTGGGGAAAAAAGGGAATAATCTATTGGTTTTTTATATTTTTTTATGTAATAATCTAAATAGATTTTAAGTTATCCGCTAGAATATAAATTGTGTGCAACATTTAATAGATACAAATATAACAAAATTGTAATTTGTGTTAAAAAATGATTGACAACTAATTTATATACTACTAAACTTTTATGTGTACTAGCTTATCTTGGCATAAATGTTAAGGATAACTAAAATTTTAATTGAATTAGAGGAGGAAATCTTTCTATGGCTAACCAACCAAAGAAATACAAAAAATTTGTAGCATCTGCTGCAACAGCTACATTAGTAGCATCTGCAATCGTGCCTGTGGCATCTGCGGCAACACCTTCAGATATCGTAGGTAACGACCACGAACAAAATATTAAAGACTTACTAGAATTAGGATACGTATCAGGTAAAGCTGACGGTACTTTCGCTCCAAACGAAGCGGTAACTCGCGGACAAGTAGTTTTAATGCTTGGTAAATGGGCTGAAGCTCAAGGTATCGAAGTTCCTGCTGACTACGCTACTAAAGAATACTTCACTGACTACCCATCATACTTAACTGATGACAACAAAAAATACTACGCTTTAGTTAAAGCTGCTGGTATTTTCGAAGGTTACACTGACGGTTCTTTAAAACCAGGTCAAAACCTTTCTCGTGTACAATTAGCAGTAGTATTAAACTCTGCTTACGAAGCTGTAACTGGTAAATCTTTAGTAGATCTTGCTGGCGACACTTCTGATGTTGTTGTAAACGACATCGACGCTGTATACGCTGATTACCAACCAGCTGTATTAGCAATGAAAAAATTAGGTATCACTGCTGTTTCTAACTTCAACCCATCTGGAACAGTAACTCGTGGCCAATTCGCTTCATTCTTAAACGCTACAATCAAAGCTGAAGCTCCAGCTGGTGCAGAAGCAAGCGATATTAAATCATTAACAGCTACTGGTGTTAGTGAATTAACGGTTGAATTCAACGGTGTTGTAGATCCAGAAGGTGTAGAATTCAAATTAACTCGTGGTACTACTGAGTATGCAGTAAGCGATGTTGATTTCAATGAAAACAATACTGCTGCCGTTTTAACAGTAGATACTAAATTCGCAGATGGAACATATACTTTAACAGTTAACGGTATCTCTGAAGAACCTGTATCTGCATCTGTTACAACAACACGTGAAGAAGTAGCTTCGATTGAATTTAATTCAAATGTATTAGTATTAACTGGAACTGAAACAGCAACTGCTAAAGAAGCTCGTATTACTTTCTCTGCATATAACCAATATGGTGAAGATATTACGGATAATATTCCAACAAGTCGTTTTAAAGATTTGAAAATTAGTGGTATCGATGAAGAAAGTATTTCATTCCCTGCTGGGTATAAAGGTGTTATCTCAGTAATGGTTGATGAAGATGAAGATGATGACGCAGAAGGATCTATCAGTTTCACTTATGAAAATGGTGATGTTGAGATTGACGTTGATCACGACGTTGTTCTTTCAGACGAAATCGAGCCAGGTTCTGTAGAAATCAAAGGTGTTTATAGCCCAACTGACGAAGAGTTAAGCACAGAAAACCTAATTGATGGTGAAGAATTCTATGTAATCTTCACTGTTAAAGATCAATTTGGTGCTGTAATTGACGCAGAGTATGCTAATAGACAAAGCGCTGCTTCAGGCGACACAACTATACTAGAAGAAGTTCAAAGTGGTTTGCGTGTTGATGTTTCTAACAAAGACATCTTTGAATTAGTTGATACTGACGATATCGAAGCTAAGAATGTTGATGGAAAATGGTACTTTGCAATTAAAATCGATACTGACGAAGTTGATGAAGATGACATTATCGGCGGAGACAATACTGTAACTTTCCGTGCGAAAGCTACTGGTGAAGAAAGTACAACTGTAATTAAAGTTGTTGATAGCTCTGAAGTTCACAAAATTGAACTTGCAAGTCCAGATGAATTAGTTGCTGGTGATGAAGAAGTTAAAGTACCTGTATTTGCTTATGATCAAAATGGTGATGCTCTTCTTGATGCTGCTGATTTAAATGATAAGTTACGTGAAGGCAAAATCAAAGTTGATTTTGACGAAGATGGCGTAGCAAACCCTAGTGCTTCTGATTCAACAATCTTTACTTTCGTTGAAGAAAACGGTCAACTATACTTAACATTTGATAGTGTAAGCAACACAGATGATGAAGCTATCGAAATGGATCTTGGTATCGAAGTTGATAAATCAGGTGAGGAATCTGAAATCACTCTTAACATTGAACCAAATGCACATCCAAATTCATTAGTAGGTCTTTCAGATGAAGCTAATAAATATATCTATGAAGGTTCTACTCTTAAATTAGAATATGATGACTTTATCATCGAAGATCAATATGGTCGAGTATATGATAAACATTCAAACAATGATCCAGCTAAATTCTGGGAAAAATACTCAGTTAGAGCAACTTCTCAAAACACAGATAATATTGAAGTAGCAACACAAGATTCAAGTTCTATTACTTTAAAAGGTAAACAAGGAACTGCATCTGTAGAATTCTTATTAACTTCTGAAGATGTTGAGAGAAATGACATCGAAGATAAATTAAATATAACAATTCGCACAGTTGACTCTGATGACTTCGATTCATACAAAGTATACAGTGATGGAGTAGTATATGCTAATACATCTAATGATACAGCTGGAATTGAAGTATATGGTGTACTAGGAAATGGTATTGAAGTAGAATTACCGGATGACGGAGTAGCTTACGTTGTTCTTGCTTCAGATTACCTAGAAACTAATGGGGTTGATGCATTTGTAAGTAATGATCCACGCGTTGCTAGCGAAATCACAACTAAATCTGGTACTCAAGAAATCTCTACTGGTGTAGTTGTAGTATTAAATGATGGTACACGAGTAAGCCATGCACTTACTTTAACTGATGCTCCACTTGTAGTTAAACAACTTGAATTTGAAGATGCTGAATCTTTAGCTGGTAACCTATTAACTACACTTGATGTTAAGTTAACTTCTTCTGTTGCTGCTAATAATAAATTAGATGCATCTGAAATCTTTGCTGCACTTGCAAGTCAATCTGTGTTTGATATCGAAGATCAATATGATAATGATATCTATAACAACAAAGATAATGCATCTGATGCTAAGAACTTTAACAAAACAACTGGTGAGTTCTACTTCTTTGATGGAAATACTAAAGAAAAATTATTACTAACTATTTCTGATGTAAATGAATCTGGTAAAGATTCTGTTATTGAGAAAAATGGTACAAATGAAGCTGCTATTCAATTAGAAGCAGCATCTTCAGACCAAGGCTTAACTGCAGGTGATTCATTCACTTTAACAATTACAGTTGATGGTCAAGAACAAGTTCTTAAAGTTAACATTGTTAACCCATAAACTTAATTTGTAAATTAAAACTCTATGGATTATTCCATAGAGTTTTTTTTACTGGTTCTTTGTCAAATAACGTTGGTGAAGAATATTAGTCGATTATTACCACGCTCTTAACCAGCCTTAGGCTGTTTGGGAGCTTGGTTGTTTTTGTTCTGTTGTTTTGAGTTTGAAGTGTAGAATAATTCGCTTTTTATAATTCATAAAATTTCTATATCCATAAGCTACGCGATTTAATACTTTAATTTTATTGTTAATCCCTTCAATTTTGCCGTTGTTATAAGGATAATTAAAACTGTTATGTATGTACGGAAGATGCTCCGTAAGCCCGTAATCAAATAACGCATTTTTTCAGATCGCACCTCTCGGTATTATAAAGGTATCAATTACAAGGGAGGTGCTTTTTATGTCTACCGACAAAGTATCAATCGTTCCAGTCAAATTGGAATCCACTTCAACTTCTTCAACTTATGCAGGTCGTAAACCTGCAAAACCAATTTGCGTTATTCAAGCAAATCATATAAAAGTCTCCTTCTACCCTGATGTTAAGAACTATGTGATCCAAACGGTTATTAGGGAGTTGCGCCAACATGATTCATGATTTTACTAAGGTGAAAAATATTTATATCATTTGTGGCCGTACAGATATGAGAAAAGGAATAGATGGATTAGCAACACTTGTACAGGATACCTTTCAACTTGATCCATATAGTGATGCAGTATTTCTTTTCTCTGGATGGAGTCGTGATCGCTATAAATGTTTATATTTTGATGGTGATGGATTTGCTTTACTATATAAACGTATTGATAACGGGAAGCTACAGTGGCCAAAAAACGAAGCTGAAGTTCAGAACTTAACACAACAAGAATTACGCTGGTTGCTAGAAGGTCTATCCATAGCCCAACCGAAAGCAATTACTAAATCTTCAAAAGGTGTCTTTTAGACACTATATTTCAGATGGTATAATCAACATAGATAAACTGTACTGAAATGTGGTGAATGCGATGAGTAATAAAAATTCAACTGATAAATTAATAGCATTATTAGAAGATCAAGTAGCTTTTATGAGACAACAAAATGAAGAGCTATCAAAAAAGTTAGATCAATCTATAGCCCAAAACAAATACTTATCAGAACAAATTCACCATTTAACAAAAGCATTATATGGATCAAAGTCAGAAAAATCAAAGTATCAAGCTCCAGATGGACAATGTTCTTTATTCGAAGTTGATCCGTCTTTTAGCGAATCTGAGCACACAGAAGAACAAAGCACGGAGACTGTCAGCTATACAGTTGTACGTAAAATCAAAAGCAAAAAACGCAATGATTCATTTAAGGAAAATGTAGAAATTGAAGAAGTTCACCATCATCCTTCGGATCTTCAATGCAGCTGTTGTCACGAGAATATGCATGAAATCGGTAGCAATATTGTTCGTGAAGAAGCCAAATATATTCCAGCGAAGATGGTTCGTGTTCAGCATATAGAGCATGCATATGAGTGCAAACATTGTAAAACAGATATAGCTGAAAAAGCACAAATTAAACGTGGTAAAGCGCCGATGGCGGTTATTCCCCGCAGTATTGCAGGACCAACTGTGTTAGCCAAATTAGTTTATGATAAGTTCATTCAATTTCTACCATTATATCGTCAAGTGAAAGAATGGGTGCGCTCAGGGTTACTAACGAATGATAAAAATCTGTCCAACTGGGTAATTCGTGTATCAGAAGAATGGCTGTTACCAATCTACAACAAGTTGAAAAAAGTGCTCCTTACAAAGTCAATTCTTCATATTGATGAAACCTACGCTCAGGTCATAAATAGATCCGATGGGAAACCCGCTCAATCTAATGCATATAACTGGGTATTCAAAACTGTACCTTCACAAGGACCAGTCATTGTCCTTTTCCAAAGCGCATTAACCAGAGCACGTATGGTGTTGGAAGAATTCACAACAAACTTTAGAGGAACCATCATTTGTGATGGATATTCAGCTTACGATAAATTACCGAATATCACATTCGCTAACTGTTGGGCTCATGTTCGACGTTACTGGTTAAAGGCAGATAGTAAGAATGGTCGCATTGGGGTTAGTTATTGTGATCAGCTGTATGAGCTTGAGCGTCAGTTTAGGAATTGTTCACCAGGGAAACGACGAAAATTACGTAAGAAATATTCAAAACCTATAGTTGAGGAATTTATAAAATGGGTTGAAGAATCGCCGTTCTATGGGAAGAATGCATTAGCGAAAGCAGCAGAGTATACGTTGAATCGTGTAGAGGAATTAAAAGCATTTCTTTGGGATGGTAGAATTGAAATAGATAATAACTCAGCTGAAAATGCAATACGTCCAACTGTAGTAGGGAGAGAAAATTGGCTTTTCTCTGTTAGTGAAGCTGGTGCAAAAGCGAATGCAATTTGTTTAAGTTTAGCGGAAACTGCAAAAGCCAACGGGATTGATTTTTATCAATACCTCGTGAAATTACTAACGGATCTTCCAAACTTACCGATTCATCAGCAACCGGAAATTTTACATAACTACATGCCTTGGTCAAAATTGAATCAAGTAACATGTAAAAAATAATAACCTTCTATCCCAAAAAGTAACGGATTGAAGGTTATTCGTCGTGCGTACCTAAGGTACGCCATTTTTATTTCTATTTTTTATTTCGGGCTTACGATGCTCCTTCAACGTTTTTATACTTGTCTTCATATAGCTAGAGATTAACGGATGAACAGGATCTTTTAAACAAGATTCTAACATTTTAAAGTCCTTTTCTTCCATTGCTTTTAAAAGGGCTTGATAGAGCTCATAATTCGCTTTTAGTACTGGATCATACGTTAAAATCTCCTCGACGATGCTTGTTTCGAGACGTTGTCCGAATAGCGAGTAATATTTGTATTCCAAGCTAGAGAGAGCCGATTTCTTTTTGAGTATTAGCTTCCAGTAACGCTTCAGTCGACGGTACTTTTTCATGTCTTCGTTATCAGAAGTTCTTAGTTGATTCATCACACTGGTTCCGCACTTATTCATCGATCGATTGATTAATTGAACTAAGTGAAACCGGTCAATAATTATTTTCGCTTTTGGAAACAGTTCTTTTATGACGCTTACATAACCTGCATTCATATCAATCGTTACCGTTTCCACATTTCGTCGGTCAGTTAGGCTGTAATTCGCAATGAAATGATTTTTTATTGCGAAGTTATCGCGACGATTAAGAATGTCCAAAATATCACCATTCAACACATTGATATATTCAAAAGCCATCACCCCTTTTGCGTATTTAAATTCGTCAAAAGAAAGATGCTTTGGAAGCTTAGTGTGATGGGGTTTAAACTGTATTGCAGCTTCATCAATGACTCGTTGAACCGTTGTAGGTGAAATCGAACAATCTTTAGCGATAGATTTTAAGGATTGCGCTTCTGCCGATTTAACCATGACTTGAACTTTAACATTCTTAGAAATATAACAATTACGCTCAACGATTGGTGTTTTAGCAGTAAAGCTAGTGTTACATTCTTTACACATAAAGCGTTGCTTTCTTAGGAGTAAGTACGTTGGATTTACCCCGGTAAGAGGTAATGTAATTCGCGATAATTGAGTTCCGTTCTTAAAAACTGAAAAGTTTTTGTTTTCAATATCACATTTCGGGCAGTGCGTAGGGTTATAGGATAATGTTCCAGTAATGTATTTACAAGCTGTTCCTTTATAAGTCCCTTGTTTTACACAATCTTCATCGAATGTAATATTCAAGTCTTGAATATCAATTAAGGATTTAATACTATTAGAATACGACAAGTGAATTCCCTCCTGAATGATGGTTTTGGTCGACTTTAATTCTACAGGGAACCTCACTTGTTTTCTATTATTAAAAGAAAATAACGCTAGTGAATTCCATCACCTTCTCCAACTTTCGGGAGAAGGTGATTTTCATTCAATAACGATATAAATTGTATAACCAATTTAACTAGCAGTGTAATTTCTATGGGAATTCTATGCTGGCTTATATATACAAAAGTAAGTTATTATCAATTTCTGTTGACTTGAATGTCAAGGAATAGCAGTGATGAGTTACATTCCAAACCAACTTCAATATAAAATAACATTTGTAAAGTAATAATATGATAAAAGTTACCACATATATAATAATTTATTGTTAAAATCACAATTCTGTAGTTAAATGCACAAACGATTTTGAATTAGAATGGACTACATACGTGACTGTATTTATTAACAAAAATTATAAGATAAGGAAAAATGATACAGTTCGTGATATTTATAGATTAATCACTTTATATTTGGTAGGGAAAAATACTATTATTTAATGTATAATAGAACAGGATATAATAAGAAGTAAATAAAAGGATTGAAGAGTATGAAATTAAGAGAATCTACTAGAAGATACATATTATTAGGTATGATTACATTTGTTATTTTAGGAGTTTTTGTAGCTAAAGTTTTAGCGAGTGGACAAGATGAACAATTTGCAAAAGAAGATTTATTATATCAACAAGCCATGCAACTATCTATTAATGGGGACTATCAAAATGCATCGATATATATTAATGAACTTTTAAAAACACAATCAGATTCTGAAGATGCAAATTATTTAGGTGGTTTAATTGCAGCTAATTTAGGTGAAATACAACAAGCAGCAATTCTGCTTCAAAAAACTATAGACCTTAACCCTCATAGAGTGGAAGATCCAATGTTTATGTTACAACTTGGGGAAATGTTCTATCGCGCTGAACGTTACGAGGATGCTAAAATAGTTTTAACAAAATGTCAAGAAGCAGGCTGGGCACCTGAAGAAATGCCGAATTATCAAACAAAAGTGGCAGAATTACTCAGCTCTATAGAAAATATGTAATAAGGTAGGTATACATAAATGACCTCATTTTATGGTGAATATCGTGACAAAAATATTATAAGTGATGAAGAAGAAAATCGCGTATCACGTGCAAATGTTGATAAGTGGATATTTAGATTATTTTTAGTACTCATTGGGTTTATGCCTTTAATTGTACTGGGACATGTTGAAGAGGTTGTTAGTCCTGTAATAACAGATAATTCACTTATGGCTTCAGGTATTAAGGGCGATCTATTTACTCATTATAAATCTATAACTATTTTAACAATAACAATTATCATCGTACTTCTATTCGTATTTAAAACTCTCTATATGAATGGAACATTAAAAAAAACTAAGTTAAATTATATTTTAGGAGTTTTTGTAATTGCAATAATTGTTTCTACTATCTTCTCTCCTAATATAACGATCGCTTTGGATGGGCAATACAACCGTTCTGATGGTGGAATTATGTGGTTATGTTATATAGCGCTAATGTTTGTTGCTATGAATATTAACTATCCTCAGAAAGCAGTTAATTATGTAATTTTTTCATTAATGCCGTTTATCTATATTAACTTGTATATTATTACAATGAATTTCTATGGAAATGATTTAATGCAAAATCAGTGGATGCAAAATTTAGTTTCAATTTTCTTGCAAGATGATGCAAAAATCGGCGAAAGTTCACAAATTGTAGGTACGCTTAACCAGTGGAACTATATGAGTGGCATGTTCGCGATAATGACAGTTATATTTTTAACTTGGGCAATTATTGAAACGTCGTGGGTTCGAAGTATTATTGGATTACTTACTGCGCTAGTCTCATTAGGGATAACTCTTATGTCTATTTCAACAAGTGGGTTTCTAACAATACTTGTAATGTTAATACTGTTGATTTGGATGACTTTTAAAGTGGATAAGAAGGGGAAAGGTACAATTATAGTTGTACTATTTTTAGTACTATCTGCACCTATTCTACATGTATTATCAAAGGAAAATTCAAATGTATGGGTACAATCAATTGGATACCTTACCCAAAACAATCCTTACGAAAAAGAACAGCCAGTATCATCAGTATCATTTAAAAAAGTAGACTTACATTTCACTCTTATGAATAAAGTATATGCGGCTGATAATTCATTTGTATTGCCAGTACTACCGGATCGATCATTATCTGCAGGGTCTGGTCGTATATATATTTGGGATAAGACAATCGATTTAATTAAGAAACGCCCGGCTCTTGGTTATGGTTTAGATTCATTAATGTATAATTTTCCTCACTTTAGCATAGATGCACGTGCAGGAATGGCGGATGAAAACGTAATTGTTGATAAACCACACAATACTTATATTGGTATTTTATATGGAACAGGGGTTATTGGATTTATAGGACTTATTGGAGTTCTTTTTGCTGTTGGAATAACAATTCTTAAAAATCTAATAGGTAAAGTGCAACTTCAATATTACGTTTTTGCTTTTGCTTCGCTCGCATATTTTATACAATCGATGTTTAATGATTCATTACAAGGAATATCCGCTGTCATTTGGATATTTATTGGAATAATGTTTGCAATGAATTTGTATGAAACCGATAAGAAGGAGATTAATTAATAATGAAACAGCCAATAGAATTACGAGATTCGATAGAAATAGTATTAAAAGGAAAGTGGTTAATTGCAGTAACTACAATATTATGCATAATTTTATCTGGAGTAATAAGTTGGGCGATATTACCTGAAAAGTACGAATCAAGTGTAGTAGTACAAGTTGTAAGTGGTGTACAAGACACTGGAATTATGCAAAATTATGTAGGGGCCGAGTTTACTCCACAAATTTATATGCAACGATTAAAGAATGAAAATAAAATTAATGAAGCATTTAAAAATAAAAATTTAGAAAATGAATTCGATGTTAGAAATCTAAGTATATTAAACGAAACTAATACAAATTTAGTCTTTGTTACATACTTAAGTGATTCAGCGGAAAACGCACAAGAAGAATTAACTACAATATTAGATGTTACAAAGAGTGAAATGAATTCCTCTGTACAAGATACTTTGAAAAATTTAGAGAAAACGTACAAAGCAGAGTCAGAATCACTATCTCAAGAAATAGAAACAATTATTAATGAATATAACAAAGTAATCCGTGATAATAAATTACCTGAAGTATTAATTCTCCAAACAATCTTGGATTCAGAAATAGTCTTGGATATCACAGAAGAACAAACAATTGCATTATCAAATGTAAGCGGTCAATTACAGAATCAATTATTACAATTGCAATCACAAATCCAAATAAAATCTGGAGAATTCCGTTCTGTATTAGCTGATTATCAATCTGTAAAAACGGGTCTTGATAGTTTTAAACCTGATCCATTTATTCGTGTTATTTCGGAACCAACATTAGCAATTGGTCCATCTTCTCCAAATAAAATACTAAACTTAGTTATCGGTATAGTATTAGGTGTTGTAATCGGCCTTGGACTAGCATTCTTCCGTCATTATTGGAGAAATTCTACACCGATGAAATAGAAATGAAAGAGGTTTGCAAGATATGAATTATCAAAAGAGGTATATGTTATTCTTTATTATCGATTCATGTATTGTCATTTCGGCAATTTTTATAAGTTATTGGTTATTAAATCCAGCATTGACTGAATACACTAACAAAATGATTATATTAAGCGCTTTAACGCTATTAATAAGTCATCATATTGCAGCATATTACTTTCATCTTTATAACAGGGTATGGAGTGTTGCGTCTGTAAGAGAATTACTTACAATTTTCTATGCAGTTATAATTTCTGTTTTAACAGCAAGTTTCCTTCAATTCATAATCATACAAGATGTTTACTATAAAGTTATGGCTATAACATGGATGTTACACATTATTATGATTGGAGGCTCACGGTTTTTATTACGTTTATTAAAAGATAAAGATTCATTTCGAAAAACAGGTTCATTAAAACGTATCTTAATAGTTGGTGCTGGCCAAGGTGGAACGATGCTAGTTAGGAATCTAATACATAACCAAAATTCTGATTCTATTCCAGTTGCATTTGTTGACGATAATTCTAATAAGATACATCTAAAAATTATGAATGTTACTGTTGTTGGCACAACGAAAGAGATTCCTGATATAGTTGAAAAATATCAAATTGATGAAATTATTATTGCTATCCCCTCGTTAGAAAAATCTAAAATTCAAAATATATATGATAAATGTATTACAACAAATGTAAAAGTTAAAATTATGCCAAAAATAGAAGACGTCATGACAGGGAAAGTTTCAGTGAATGATATGAAAGAAGTAAATATTGAAGATCTATTAGGACGTGATGAAATAAAGCTTGACTTGGTTTCTATTTCAAATAAAATTACTGACAAAACCATTTTAGTAACAGGTGCTGGAGGGTCAATTGGATCGGAAATTTGTAGACAAGTTTTTAGTTTTCAACCTAAGAAACTAGTACTATTAGGACATGGTGAAAATTCAATTTATAATATTTATATGGAACTAATCCAAAAATCGCCTCATACTACGGAAATTGTCCCAGTAATAGCAGATGTTCAAGATCGTGAGCGAATTTTTGAGATAGTAAAAGAACATTCACCCGAGGTAATCTACCATGCCGCTGCACATAAGCATGTACCATTGATGGAATATAATCCTAGCGAAGCGGTGAAGAATAATATATTTGGTACAAGAAACGTTGCAGAGGCAGCACATGTATTTGGCGTTTTAAACTTCGTTATGATTTCAACTGATAAAGCTGTAAATCCACCCAATATTATGGGAGCTACTAAGCGTGTCGCTGAAATGATTATACAAAATTTAGATCAACGTAGTAATACTAAGTTTGCAGCTGTACGCTTTGGAAATGTATTAGGTTCTCGTGGTAGTGTAGTACCTAGGTTTAAGGCACAAATTGCTGCTGGAGGACCAGTGACGGTTACGCATCCTGATATGACACGTTACTTTATGACAATTCCGGAAGCTTCGAGACTTGTTCTCCAGGCAGGCGCTCTTGCCAGAGGAGGAGAAGTTTTCGTACTAGATATGGGCGATCCTGTAAAAATTGTTGATTTAGCGCGAAATCTAATTCATCTATCAGGATTTAAAGAAGAAGAAATTGGAATTGAATTTACAGGAATTCGACCAGGAGAAAAGATGTATGAAGAATTACTGAATCCGGAAGAAATTCAAGAAGAGCATATCTATCCTAAAATTCATGTTGGAAAAGCGAACTGTATGGATAGTGAACAGTTAAGAGCTTTTTTATCGGAACTACAAGATAATGATATTGAAAGTATAAAAGCAAAAATAATTGATGTTGCTAATGGGAAATGGTTAGGGAATGTTAATATGGAGTCACAGATTGCAGTTGTAAAATAATAAGATTTAAGTGTTTAGTAAAAGTTTAATAATCTAAAAGGTGAAAAGAGTAAGACTGCCCATCATATCCAAGGGGATGTAGATACACGTTTTCTACCAACTATTAAGATCAAATTAAATTAAAAAATTTTTGTATATTTGTAGAAATTTCACTTTTTTAATTTATCTATAGCTAGTTTTTATTTAAATTAGTTTTCCATGATCTTTAGAAGATACGAGTATATCAAGATAAGGATTTAGTATTTTAGTGGTTAGATAGAAGTATAATTATTTTACATCAATTAAGTGCTAATAATACTATGATTTAAGGAGAGTATATGTAATATGTATTTGAAAGTAAAACGATTGATAGATATCACTCTTTCTTTAGTAGGGCTTATAATGTTATCGCCTGTTTTTTTAATCCTTATCATAGCGATAAAAATAGAATCAAAAGGTCCCGTACTATTTAAGCAAAAACGTTTTGGAATCAACAAAGTTTATTTTAACATTTTAAAGTTTCGTACAATGAGAATTGATACACCAAAAGATACTCCAACTCATCTATTAGAAAACCCGGAGCAATACATTACAAAAGTAGGTAAATTTTTAAGAAAATCTTCCCTAGATGAACTTCCTCAAATATGGAATATCTTGATGGGCCATATGAGTATTATTGGACCACGACCAGCTTTATGGAATCAAAATGATTTAATAGAAGAACGCGATAAGTATGGAGCGAATAAAGTTCTACCAGGATTAACTGGATGGGCCCAAGTTAATGGTAGAGACGAACTTCCAATTGAAATAAAAGCAAAGTTAGATGGAGAATATGTAGACAATTTAAGCTTATGGATGGATACTAAGTGCTTCTTTCTAACAATAATAAGAGTTATGAAGAGTGATGGTGTAGTTGAAGGAGGAACTGGAAAGAAGAAAGTTTCGAAATAAAGTGGAGTTTCTTCAGGAAAGTAAATTTTTAGAGGTGGATAATGAATGTTATTAGTTACAGGCATTACTGGTCATAGTGGTAAATATTTTTTACAAGAGCTTATAAATAAAAAATACAAGGGTAAAATCCGTTGTATTGTTAGAGATAACTCAGATATTTCGCTGATTGATGATTCTGACCTAGATATCGAGAAATTAGTTGGAGATTTAGAAGATGAAAAGTTTTTGAACAAAGCGATGGACGGTGTACATACAGTTTTACATATAGCATCTATTTTTTACTCGGTTAAAGTAATGAGAGCAGCTATAAAGAATGATGTAAAGAGAGCGATATTAGTTCATACAACTGGTATATATTCAAAGTATAAAAGTGCATCAGAAGAATATCAGAATATTGAAGATAGTATAAAAAAAATCATTGAAGATAACGACTCAAATATTGGTCTTATCTATTTAAGACCAACCATGATCTACGGTTATACGAATGACAAAAATATGATAGTTTTTATAAAAATGGTGGATAAAATAAGATTATTTCCTGTTATTAGTAAAGGGAGAAATTTGTTGCAGCCTGTTAATGGGAGAGATTTAGGAAAAGCATATTATCAATTACTAATAAAAACTGAAATTATAAATGGGGATTATATTTTATCAGGTGAAAAACCTATCTCCATGCAAGAAATGTTTAACTTGATAAGTAGTATTTTAGGTAAGAAGACTACTTTTGTTAGTGTACCATTATCTCTTGGAGTTTTTATGGCGAAAATTCTCAATATATGCACATTTGGAAAAGTTGATTATATAGAGAAGGTTCAGCGAATGGGCGAAGATCGAAGTTTTTCACATCAAAAGGCCAAAGATGATTTTGGTTACCAGCCAATGCCTTTTGAAGAAGGCTTAAAAATTGAAGTTAAAGAATACTTAAAAAAGGTTCAATAGAATTTGGAGGACAAAATAGTATGAATATTTTGGTGGTCTGTCAATATTACTATCCCGAACCTTTTCGAATTTCAGATATATGTGAATCTCTAGTAAAAAAAGGACATGATGTAACGGTATTAACAGGTCTTCCAAACTATCCAGAGGGACGAGTGCTAGATGAATATCGGAAGGGTAACAAAAGCGTAGAATTATTAAACGGTGTAAAAGTTATCCGAAGTTTTGAAATTGGTAGAGGTAAAAATAGTTTGAAACTTTTTTTAAATTATATTAGTTTCACAGTTTCAGGTTCAATAAAGGCTTTTTTTATGAAAGAAGAATATGATGTTATTTTAGTTAATCAACTTTCGCCTGTATTAATGGGAATACCAGCAATTGTATATAAAAGAAAACATAAGAAGAAAATATTGTTCTATTGCCTTGATTTATGGCCTGCTAGTTTAGTTGCTGGAGGAATTAAAGAAGGCTCATTTGTTTATAAGGTTTTTACAAGTATTTCAAAATGGATTTATAATTCAGTTGATGAAATAGCAGTAACTTCTGGAATGTTTAAAGATTACTTTATAAATACACTGCAGATTAATAAAGAAATAATTTATCATCTACCACAATACGCAGAAGATTTGTATACAGAAAACGTCGAAGTCAGCAAAAATAATAACAACTTCAACTTTGTTTTCGCAGGAAATATAGGTGATATGCAAAGTGTAGAAACAATTATTAATGCAGCGAATATTTTAAGGGATTATCCTAATATTGTCTTCCATATTATCGGAGATGGTTCTAAATTAGAAGAATGTAAGTTGCTAAAAAAGCAGTTGAATCTTAATAACGTCATTTTCCATGGCAGAAAACCCGTTAGTGAGATGCCATATTATTATGGACTAGCAGATGCAATGTTAATAACTTTAAAAGACAATGAAACTATTTCATATACATTACCTGGAAAAATACAATCTTATATGGCTGCGAAAAAACCAATTATTGGCGCTATAAACGGCGAAGCCAATCGGGTGATTAAAGAAGCTAATTGTGGGTTATGTTGTGCAGCTGAAGATTATGAAGAATTTGCTAATTTAATTTTACAATTTTGCAACAGCAACCAAAAAGAACAGATGGCTAATAGTTCATATAATTTCTATATTAAAAACTATAGTAAAGACAAATTTATGTCATCTTTAGAAGAGATTCTGCATAATTTGGAGGTTTGAGAATGTTTAACGATAAAACACTATTGATAACAGGTGGTACAGGGTCTTTTGGAAATGCAGTAATGGATAGATTTCTTGATACGGAAATTAAAGAAATTCGAATTTTTTCTCGTGATGAGAAAAAACAGGATGATATGCGAAAATTGTATAAGAATGACAAACTAAGATTTTACCTTGGTGATGTAAGAGATTTGGCTAGTGTAAAAAATGCTATGCATGGAGTAGATTATATTTTTCATGCCGCTGCATTGAAACAAGTCCCTTCTTGTGAATTTTTCCCATTGGAAGCAGTGAAGACTAATATACTTGGTACTGACAATGTATTAACTGCTGCAATTGAGTATGGTGTTAAGAAAGTTATCTGTTTATCTACTGATAAGGCAGCATATCCGATTAATGCAATGGGCATCTCAAAAGCGATGATGGAAAAAGTATTTGTCGCAAAAGCCAAAACAGTATCACCTGATAGAACATTAATCTGTGGTACACGATATGGAAATGTAATGGCATCACGTGGTTCGGTAATTCCTTTATTTATTGATCAAATAAAAAATGGACAACCATTAACTATTACCGATCCTAATATGACTAGATTCTTAATGAGTTTAGAAGAAGCGGTAGAGTTAGTCATATTTGCATTCCAAAATGCTGAAGCAGGAGATATTATGGTTCAAAAATCTCCAGCTAGTACAATATGGGACCTTGCTCAAGCTGTTAAAGAATTATTTAACGCAGAAAATGAAATTAAAATAATTGGAACTCGTCATGGCGAGAAAAGATATGAAACATTGCTTACTAAAGAAGAATACGTAGTGGCAGAGGATATGGGTGGATTCTTTAGAGTACCTGCTGACAACAGAGATTTAAACTACGATAAATTCTTTGAAGTAGGTAATGAAAAGCTTTCAACAGTGGAAGAGTATAATTCAGATAATACACATATCCTAAGCGTTGAGGAAATTAAAAGAAAACTACTTGAATTGGATTATATTCAAAATGAACTTAGAGAATATAAGAGAGGGATTTAACAAACTAAGGGTGGAATGAATTAAATGAAAATTCTTGTAACAGGATCTAAAGGATTTGTTGGGAAGAATCTTACTGCTGAATTAAAGAACAGAGGGTATAACGATATATTGGAGTTTTCTAGAGAATGTGACCCCTTATTACTTGAAAAGTATACAAAAGAATGTGATTTTGTATTTCATCTAGCTGGAGTAAATAGACCAAAAGATGATAGTGAATTTATGGAAGGTAATTTTGAATTTACATCTAAACTGTTACGTTTACTAAAGAGACATGGTAATAAAGCTCCTGTGTTGATTACTTCTTCTATCCAAGCAGAAAATGATAATCCTTATGGTAGAAGTAAAAAGGCAGGAGAAGATTTATTATTTAATTACAGTAGAGAAACAGACGTAAATGTTTATGTCTATAGATTACCAAACCTATTTGGTAAATGGAGTAAACCAAACTATAACACAGTGGTTGCAACATTTTGTCATAATATTGCTAGGGATTTAGATATTCAGATAGATAATCCAGACGCAGAGCTTATTCTTTGTTATATAGATGATGTTTTAGAAGAATTTTTAAGGGCTATAGAAGGAAAACCAACTAAGCAGGAAGACTATTGTGTTGTACCAGTAACACATACTATTAAGCTTGCTGAATTAGCGAATCTAATTAAAAGTTTCAAAGAAAGTAGAACTAATTTAGGTATTCCAAATATGGAGAAAGAACTTATTAAGAAACTTTATAGTACTTATTTGAGTTTTTTACCTGAGAATGATTTTTCATATGACCTTAAGATGAATTATGACCAAAGAGGGTCATTTACAGAATTTATTAGAACACCTGAAAGAGGACAAGTGTCAATAAACGTATCTAAACCAGGAATTACTAAAGGTAATCATTGGCATCATACTAAAAATGAAAAATTTCTAGTCGTAAGTGGTGAAGGTTTAATTCGCTTTAGAAAAATTGATTCAAATGAGATTATTGAGTATACAGTAAGTGGGGGAAAGTTACAAGTTGTTGATATTCCTACCGGTTATACACATTCCATTGTAAATGTAGGAGAAACGGACCTAGTAACAGTAATGTGGGCAAATGAATGTTATGACCCAGAAAAACCGGATACTTACTATGTGGAGGTTTAATAAATGAAAAAGTTAAAAGTAATGACTGTAGTAGGTACAAGACCAGAAATCATCAGGTTGTCAGCTGTTATTAATAAACTGGAAGAGTCAAATGCCATTGAACATACGCTTGTTCATACAGGACAAAATTACGATTATGAATTAAATGAAGTTTTTTTTAAAGATTTCAATTTAAAAAAACCAGATTATTTTTTAAACGCTGCTACTGGAACAGCAATTGAAACAGTTGGAAACATCCTTATTAAAATTGATCCCATTTTAGAAAAAGTACAACCAGATGCTTTTTTAGTGCTAGGTGACACGAATAGTTGTTTATGTGCAATTGCAGCAAAAAGAAGACAAATTCCAATTTTCCATATGGAAGCAGGAAACAGATGTTTTGATCAAAGAGTACCTGAAGAAACAAATCGAAAAATCGTCGATCATACGGCAGATATTAATTTAACATATAGTGATATTGCACGTGAATACTTATTACGTGAAGGGTTACCTGCTGACCGTATCATTAAAACAGGTAGTCCAATGTTTGAAGTTCTGAACTCTCGAACAGAAGACATCAAAAAATCGGATGTCCTAGAACGATTAGGCTTAGAAGAAGGAAAATATTTTGTAGTTTCAGCTCATAGAGAAGAAAATATTAATTCTGAACAGAATTTCTTAGATCTAGTGGATAGTTTAAATGCAGTTGCAGAAAAGTATGAAATTCCAGTAATAGTAAGTACACATCCAAGAACTCAAAAAATGATTGACGAAAAAGGAATAAAGTTTAATTCGCTTGTAAATACAATGAAACCATTAGGATTTAACGATTATAATAAATTGCAAATTAATGCGAAAGCAGTGCTAAGTGATAGTGGTACAATAAGTGAAGAGTCATCAATTCTAGGTTTTAGAGCACTTAATATTCGACAAGCCCATGAAAGACCCGAAGCAATGGAAGAAGCATCTGTTATGATGGTCGGACTAAAAAAAGAGAGAATTTTGCAGGGACTAGAAATTTTAGAATCGCAAATTAACGGAACTTTAAGAACCGTTAATGACTATTCTATGCCGAATGTATCAGATAAGGTACTTAGGATTATATTATCATATACAGATTATATAAATAGAGTGGTATGGAGTAAATAATGAAAGTATTACAAATTAATTCAGTATGTGGAGTAGGTAGTACGGGACGGATTGCTACAAGTATCAATGTGTTATTACAGACAAACGGTCATGAAGGCTATATTGCATATGGGAGAGGTACTGTAGAAGAAACAGATAATATCTTTAAAATTGGTAACAATTTAGATAACTACTTCCATGTTGCTAAAACTAGAATGTTGGATTTGCATGGGTATGGATCTAAGTCATCAACTGAACGATTTATCCAAAAGATTGAAGAAATTAATCCAGATATTATTCATTTACATAATATACATGGTTATTATATCAATATTAAAACATTATTTAATTATCTGAAAAAAGTAAATAAACCAGTTATCTGGACATTACACGATTGTTGGGCATTTACAGGTCATTGTGTTCATTTTGAATATGTTAATTGTGATAAATGGAAAACTGGTTGTTACTCTTGTCCCCAAAAAAAAGAGTATCCGAAAAGTATGCTGGCTGATAATTCAGAATTAAATTACAAAAAAAAGAAAGAACTATTCACTAGCTTGGAAAATATGACAATTGTGACACCTTCAGACTGGTTAGCAAATTTAGTTCAGCAGTCATTTTTAAAAAAATACCCTGTGAAAACAATTAATAATGGTATAGATATTAAAGTCTTTAAACCAACACAAAGCAGTTTCAGAGAAAAATATGAAATTGGTAATCGTTTTATAATACTAGGGGTTGCTAGGTGGGATAAAAGAAAGGGACTTGATTATTTTGTTCGATTATCTAAAGAACTTAATGATGAATATCAAATAGTGATTGTCGGTTTAACCGATAAACAACTTAAAAGACTACCTGAAAACATAATAGGAATTACACAAACAAATGATGTTCAAGAACTTGTAGAAATATATTCAGCTGCCAATGTATTTGTAAACACCACTTTAGAGGATAATTTCCCTACAACTAATATAGAGGCGATGGCATGTGGTACTCCAGTTATTACATTTGAAACTGGTGGAAGTGTAGAGAGTATTGATGTGAATACGGGGATTATTGTCGAACAAGGCAATTTTGAAGAACTGGTTGATACAATTATGACCATTAAAAACTCGAATCGTGAATTTCGTGACGCATGTATAGCGAGGGTTAAAGAATATTATATAAGTGAGAAAAAATATAAAGAATATATAAACCTTTATGAAAATTCTTATTAATTAAATTTTTATGTGTTGAAAATAAGTACATCTAAATCAAATTGAACTTGGATAGATAATCAAAAAAATACTATTTTTAGAGGTGTTTTATGGAACCAATTAGAGTTCTTTATGTTAATGGAGGTGTTATGCACCGAGGTGGAATTGAATCCTATATGATGAACTATTATCGCAATTTAGACCGTTCAAAAATTCAGATTGACTTTATAGTACATGGTTTTCAAAAAGGTAATTATGATGATGAAATAAAAAGCATGGGTGGTAGAATTTATCATGTACCTGTAAAAAGTAAAAACTATATTGGAAATATTCGTGCTTTAAGAAAAGTATTTAGTGATAATAATTATCAAATCATTCATTCTCATATGGATGCGATGAGCTATTTGGTACTAAAAGAAGCAAAAAAATATGGAATACCAGTTAGAATAGCACACAGCCATAATACCAATCATTTAACTAACAACAAAATAAAATTACTTTTGAATGAGCATGCTCGAAAAAATATAGGGAAATATTGTACACATCAATTTGCTTGTTCTTATGCAGCTGGAAATTGGTTGTTTGGTGAAAAGGCAGTTAATGAGGAGAAAGTTATTTTAGCTAGAAACGCCATTGAAATTGATAGATTCATATTTAATGATTCTATTAGAAAAGAACTTAGAGAGAAGCTTGAAGTAGATGATAAATTTGTAATTGGTCATATAGGAAGAATGGATTATCAAAAGAACCATCAATATTTACTAGATATTTTTGCGGAAGTCGTTAGGAAGAATGAAAATAGTGTATTACTTCTAATTGGTTCTGGACATTTAGAAAACGAGATTAAAGATAGAGTAAACGAATTACAATTAAAAAATCATGTAAGGTTCATGGGGTTAATTGATAATGTTAATGAATATTTAAATGCACTAGATGTAATGGTTTTCCCTTCGCATTTTGAAGGTCTACCCGTTACGTTGATTGAAGCACAAATAAATTCTTTAATGTCTATAGTTTCTAGTAATATTACAACGGAAGTAGAAATATCTGATCGTATAAAATTTATCGATTTAAACCAATCTCCAGAGTATTGGGCTAATATAGTTTTAGATTTTAAAGAGAAGCAGAGGGTAAGGTACAGTAAAAGTGAATTTGCTGATTACGATATAGAAAAACAAGTAAAAATTCTAGAAGATTTTTATCTGAATATATCACGTTCTCAGGAAATGAAAAGGATGCCATAAGATGATTTATGCAATAATTTTTGGAATAATAGTAATAGCTGCATTGGTAAATATATTAACAAATTATAAACATAAATCTCTAGTAAATATTTATTTTATTATTATATCTTTATTTATGCTATTTATTGCAGCTTTTAGGGATGGCATAGGATATGATTATGCAAATTATAAAAAGTTGTTTGACTTAATACATTATAGAGATGCATCTAGTTCTGAAGTGAATATTGAATTAGGTTTTTACGCGATAATGAAACTATTCACTAATAATTATTTAGTAGTATTTTTCACAGCTACAATTTCGATCTTATTAAAAGTAATTTATATTGATAGGTATAGTAAAGACAAAATAATTAGCTTATTATTATATTTTTCTGGTGTTTTTATCATGTTTGATATGGGTGTGATAAGACAAGGACTTTCTATTGGGATTACATTATTAAGTATAAAGCATATTAAAGAACGTTCTTTTACTAAATTTTTATTCATTATTTGTTTTGCAGCATTGTTTCATGTTTCTGCGATAATTTTCTTGCCCCTATATTTTTTAGGGAATAAATCTTTTTCAAGGAAGACCTATTATTTCATTACCTTAGTAGTATTAATTATTTCATTTGCCGATTTAACGAAATTGATTGTCAATCTTTTGATGTATATACCTATTGGAATTATTCAATCGAAATTAATGTGGTACTCTTCGTTAGAGACTGGTGAATTGGCCACTTCATTAATAAAAAGAGTATTATTTCTAGTGTTATTTATAGAATATTTTAAAGTGAAGAAAATTTCTGATTCAGATTCTTATATATACTTAAATGGATATTTCCTATCAATTGTGATTATGGGATTGTTTTCAAGTATTGATATTATCGGTGGAAGAGGATCAACGGGATTATATTTCTTGCAAATCTTTATTTTCGCAATAGTAATGAAATCCATGTCACATATTTATTTAAGATTTTTGATGCTCATCTTAGTAATCTTACTATCGGTAAACTCTATCACAGGCCCAATTAATGATGGTTCTACATCGAACCAACCATATTTACCATATGAAAATATATTATTAAAGTTATTTGGAGGTTGACTATGGAAATAGGATTACTTACGAATATTGCATCTCCTTATAAAACACTTCAAATTAATGAGTATTGTAATATTAAAAATGTAAATATAACGGTTTATTACACCGAGCCAAATAATAAAAAAATTAAATGGGAAGAAAAAATAGCAAGATTTAAGGAAGTTCCATTAAAACAAATTAACTTTTTCTCTAGATTAAATTTAATCCTAAATAAAGGGATTTTTAAAATTTTATATAAAAGCGACTTAATTATTATTTCTGGCTATGATCAACTAAGTATGATTTTTATGAGTATATTGTGTTTTCTTTTTAACAAACCCTATGTTGTATTCTTCGACGGAATTAGTAAAAATAGATTGAGTATAAGGGAAAGCAAATTTAAAAAATTATTGAAAAAGTTTATTGTTAATAAAAGTACAGCAGTTATGGCAAATGGTAGTATAGGGCGTTTATATTTACAAAATGTTCTTTCGTGTCCAAAAGAAAAAATTTATAATCAATATCTAAGTATTGATTACAAGGCAATAAATCAGCTAGCAATAGATAAAGATAAGTACAGAGCATATTACCGTAATAAATATAATATTGATGATTCTGCTAAAGTATTATTATATTCTGGGAGACTAATCGATAAAAAAAATGTTGAAAAGGTTATATATGCCCTTTCAAAGCTTAAGAGAGATGATATTACATTCCTAATTACTGGTGGTGGTATATTAGAAGAAAGATTAAGAATACTTGCAGAAGAATTAGACATAAATATCATTATAACTGGTTTTATCGATGTACAAGAAGAGTTATTTAAACATTACTTTGCAGCAGATTGTTTAATTTTACCTTCAATAGATGAACCTTGGGGATTAGTTGTAAATGAAGCCATGGTAGCAGGACTACCAGTAATAGCTTCTGATATTTGTGGATGTTCTCTAGATTTGGTAAAAAATGGTGTGAATGGATTTACTATTAATCCATCTAGTGTAGAGGATATAGCTGAAAAAATAAACCACGTTTTATCTAAGGAGAATATTAATATGTTTGGAGAGCAATCAAAAATAATTATTTCGGAATGGACTTTTGAAAACTCTAGAAAAAACTTGGAGGCAATCATCAATGATTTTACTCTAAAAAAGGAGATACATAAAAGTAAATAATGTGAATAGTCCATTATTTTACGTTTACTGTAAGGGGATTAATATGAAAATATGGCAATATTTTATACTATTTATTATTAATAATTTTTTAAGTTTTACAAGGTTCTTTGAATTGAAAAGAAAATTATTAATAAGTACCGGAATGGAAATAGGGAGTAATACAAAAATAGTTGGACCAATTTATTTTGGGACTGACATTAAAGTGAAAATAGGATCTAACTGTTGGATTGGTAAAAATCTGAATATAGATGGAAATGGTCAAGTTGAGATTGGAGATAATGTAGATATAGCACCACATGTAATTATCAATACAGGTGGACATAAAATTGGAGATAAGGGTAGAAGAGCTGGAGACGGTGTGATTTTTAATTCAAAAATAGGTGACGGTTCATGGATAGGTACTAATGTAACAATTGTCAATGGGGCAAATATTGGCGAATCTGTAGTTGTAGCTGCTGGTTCTGTGATAATAGAAGATATTAGGAATGATACATTAGCAGCTGGTGTACCAGCAGTAGTAAAGAAGGAATTGAGTTAATAAACAATGAAGAACTTTCCTAATGTAATATTAATTTTTTCAAAAAGTCCCGTTCTAAAAAATATTCTAGGTATTGGATTATCTCGATTTTTAGGTATTTTTACAAATTTTTTATTGATTGGAGTCATCTATCGATACTTTGGAAACGAAGAATTAAATGGTATATGGTTAACAGTAAGTTCAGTACTTACCTGGATTACATTTTTTGACTTTGGTATGGGTAATAGCTTAAGAAATAAGCTAACAGAGTCAATATTAAAGAAAGATTATGAAGCTTCGAATAAATATATTAGTACAACTTATATTTTAATGTTAATTCCGACCGTTATCGTAGTTTTTATTGGTGCTATTATAGCGTTTACCATTGATTGGATAGGGATTTTTAATATATCTAGCATTGAAATTTCTGAGGAATATTTATCAATTTTTATTTTTACTGTTATCACATTATTCTCTTTTAACTTTTATTTCTCCTTAGTATATGCAGTGTTCCACGCATTATATAAATCATATATTATTTCTGTTATGCAATTATGCACCAATATTGTCAACATTTTAATTATTTTATTGCTAATGTTTTTAGGTATAAATGATTTAATAATACTTGGTAATATCTATATTAGTACTTCAATAATTATATTAATAATTTCAACAATATATATATTTAAATTAAAAAAAAATAATTTATCTTTTAGCGTCCGTTTTTTTTATAAACCTTATATTAAGGATATATTTAGTGTTGGAATTAAGTTTCTTATTCTTCAATTAGCAATTATCGTACTTTTCAATACTGATAATTTTTTAATAAGTAAATTTTTAGGTGCACAACATGTAACTACATATGAATTGACTTATAAATTGATGAGTATTAACACTATCCTTTTAGGAATAGTTTTAACACCAATTTGGACAAAAGTAATAAGAGACTCTTCTATGAATAATGTAAAAGAATTAAAAAACACTTTTTTAAAATTATTTAAATTTTATTTATTATTAATTCTTAGTGTCATCCTGATGGGATTCCTAACACCATTTATAATGAAAATATGGACTGGAGATCATTTAAATATTGCAAAAAGCTTGATTCTTTTTATGATGGTTTTTACCATTATACATATGTGGTGTAATATATTTCAAAATATCTTAAATGGATTGAATAAACTAAGAATACAAATGTACTGCTATGGCATAGCAACTATAATCAATATCCCAGTATCTATATTCTTAATTCAAAATACAACTTTAGGTGTTACAGCTATCATTATTGGAACAATAATATCACTTTGTATTCCAGCAATAATACTACCAATCTATACTTTTAATTTTATCAAAAAATTGGATAATAGTTTTTTGTAAATCAGTGGTATTAAAACAAATTTAATTCATAAAAACATTAAAAATAAATTAGACAAGGTGGGCTACAATGAACATTCTTGTAACTGGTGGCGTTGGTTATATTGGGTCACATACGTGCATTTCTTTGTTGGAATCAGGACACTCAGTTATTATTGCCGATAATCTTTATAACAGTAAACGAGAGATTGTTGAGAAGATTAAATTTCTATCTAATAAGAATATTGTTTTTTATGAAATGGATGTAACTGATACACAATCTGTCGATTATATTTTTAAAAATAATAAAATTGATGGTGTTATTCATTTTGCCGGATACAAGGCTGTTGGTGAATCTGTTAGAATACCTCTCAATTATTATTATAACAACGTTGTTAGTACCCTAGTACTGACAAAAGCTTGTCTAAAATACGGTGTGAATCGGTTTGTTTTCAGTTCCTCATCGACAGTGTACGGAGATAATAAAGTACCGTTTGTAGAGACAATGAATCTTCTTCCAACTACGAATCCTTATGGAGAAACAAAGGCCATGAGTGAGCGAATACTTACTGATATAGCGAAAGTAAATCCTTCTTTTTCGGTATCAATTCTTCGATATTTCAATCCTGTAGGAGCTCACGAGAGTGGATTAATCGGTGAAGTACCTAATGGAATTCCCAATAATCTTATGCCATATATAACTCAGGTTGCTAAAGGTAAATTAGTTAAGTTACGTATTTTTGGGGATGATTACCAAACACTGGATGGCACAGGAGTTAGAGACTATATACATGTAATGGATCTTGCTGAGGGACATGTAGCCGCTCTAGAAAAACTAACAGAAGGTGTTCATATATATAATTTAGGAACGGGAAAAGGTACCAGTGTGCTAGAATTAGTAAAGGCTTTTGAAGAAGCTAATAATATTGAAATTCCTTATGAGATTGTGGATCGTAGACTCGGAGATATTGCTTCCTGCTATGCAGATGCTTCAAAGGCGAAGCAAGAACTAGGATGGACAGCAAAGCGAGATCTTATAACAATGTGCCGGGATGCTTGGAGATTTGAAAAGAATTATAATGATTAATGTTAATCAAGTTAAGAAGAAGTTATTGATTATTTCGTACATCAACCTCGATAAGGGGTTTGTTCTTGTAATTGTCGATTTCTAAATACAACAAGTGCTTCTGACTGACTTGATGTTGTACTTATTTCCATTATATTGTATTTAATGAGTCCCTTAATAATAAAGCGACTCACCGCAGAACACCCTAGACCTTATTTTTATCCAAAATTGCCGTTTTATTTTAGTGCTCTGTTTTGGAATCGATACAGTATAAATAAATATAATTATTATTATTTTAATTATTAAATGAATCAATTTCATAACTCGGTCTTTCCGGAAGCTTGACTACTCCTATGACAAAAACTTGCGTTTTTTAAACAATGCTGCTTGATTTTATGTCTGTATAAATGCGATTAATACGTTCAACTGCTAACTTACAGCACTATAAATAAACGTCACGAGATTGAAAAGAAGTTTTGCATTTCTACCTGTTCGGTGACGAACATTTGTTAATTGAAATTATTGCTTTAAATAGGCATTGACACGCTCGACTGCTGTGCGTTCTTTATAATGCATTTTCCATAATTCTGAGCCTCTAGCTGGATACATGTATTTTCAAATATCTGTTTCATACATGGTTTTATAAACCTTTTGACAGAGAAATCTTGACGTAACTGACATGTTGCACATTATTTTGGTCGTGTGAATTTCAATGTCCTATATTTTTCGTTATAGCTATCGTAACAGTAGCTATATTCACGGACACAAGTAGGTCTGAAATGATCGTCAAATCCGATTTATTCACCTTCACGTGATATTACTACATGCATTGATTGTTGATAAGAATGACGTTAAATCGGCTCATAATCATAGCCAGCATCGAATAATGACGTTGTAAAGTGTTATGGTATTAAGAGATCCACCTTTTCAGAAGTGGTATCGTTGCCTTACTATCATGTAAATTGCCTAATGTCATTAGGCGACTAACAAAATATTGATTCTTTGTTGATACTGCTAAATGTCCTTTGAATCCGTACCAGAAAGTGTTTTTACCATCATTATTTTTCTTAATGCTCCTGTTTGGATCGATAGGAACGTCGCTCCAAAGTATTTCAAGGGTGTATTTTTAGTTGATGTTCAATTTTTTTTCATATGTCGATGGATGGCTTATGTGTTCATTGCAAAGATAATCATATGTAAAAGCTGTTTGTATTAGCTCATCTTGCATCTGGTTAAGTACATCCGATTGACTGATAAGATCAATTATACATCAAATTGAGGCTTTTGATGGGACCACATCAGAAACCAGAAAACCACAATCAAAGCGAAATAAAGGATCATGAACTAAAAGTTTTACTAAATCCTTCATGGTTGGAATACGCTCAACAATCCTAACGAGTAGTGATTGAATCTTGCTCAATAATTGGGTTCTCTGGGTGCAACATGTAACGTTTTTTTGGAAACAATTGGAAAATCGACTGAACAACAAATGTAGAGAAAATAGCATTAAAACAATTAAAATTTTGCATTTCCATTAATACTTGGATGTAAAAGCTAATTTGTTTTAAAATAGCCATAAGGCATTTACCTTTCTTGGTTTTGGTTGGTTTGGTCACTTACCATTATACCAATTTAGGGAAGTGCTTATTTTTCACATTCAAACCTCTGATTCCAAAGGGATCGGAATTATGAAATTTACTCAAATAATAAATAGAATAGAGTTATACTGAACAAGTCCTATGAAATTTACAACTGACCGAACTTGTTTTTTATGGAAAGGCAACAGGCAAGCATAATTTACACTCTATAAATCTAAAATTCTATTAGCGATTTCTTGTACGAATTGGCTTTAAAGGATATAATTGATGACGAAATGACAAAAGCCTTACCAGTGTAGTCAAATTGTAGAAGTGGGATTTTGAAGCATTAGAAAATTAGAAAAGAGTGATATGTTCATGAAAAAAGGAATCACGATGGGACTGGCTGCATTATTAGTAACGGGTAGCATTTCCCCAGCGGTACTAGCAGCAGAATTAAGCACATCACCCGTTGAAACACTTGCTGCAACTAGTAAAAATGACGAAAATGAACGATTCTTTGAAAAAGTAAAGGTGGAATCATTATCGTTAGAAGATGCACTTCAATATGGTATAAATAGTAGTTATTCATTATTGGAATTAGAGTACACACTTGAGCAATTGAATGTGACGGAAGATAAACTGGATGACAGTTATGATGTAGCAGAAAGTTCTCTCGAGACTGCTATAAAAAAAAGAGATGAATTAAAGAAACAAATTGAAGCGGCCTCAGGTGATACGATTACGGTTAACTTAGAAAGCGAACTAGATAAGTTGATTGGTTCTCTTGAAGAGGCGAATATTAATATTGATGATGTTATTAATGAGCCAACTGAAGGTGCCGATGAAAATGCGAGTGAAGATGGCGAAGTGCGACCAGCTTCTGAAGAGCCAACAAATGGTTTAGAAGATAGTATAGATTCATTAAAAGGTTTCTTAGAACAACTTCAAAAATACGTTGATGAATATGAGAAGTATCAAGAGAATCAATTAAATCAAGAAAAGTTGAAGCTAATTGAAGCCCAAATTTCATCATTGAGAAATACAGTAACTACTCTAGAAAACACCCTTGATGACCTTGATTCACAATACGAGACAATCTTTAACAACCGTGTAGTCGCGCGTGAAAGCATGGAAGTATCAATCACATCTTCTTATCTCGGGTTAGTGATGTTGCAAGATCAAATAAACTATCTGAGAGACATGTTGAACACACAACAAACGCAAATTGATGCGATGAAAGTCCGTTTTGATCTTGGATTAATTTCTGCTCGTGACTATGAAAAGGAAACACGCAGTCTCGTAGATTTAGAGACACAAATCGCCGATTTAGAGAAAAAGCTTAAAAGTGATAAGGCTACATTTGCTTTAACAATTGGAATTACATATGATGAAGATTATTACCTAGAGAATCCTGAATTAGGTGATATTGTATTGGTGGAACAGAGAACTGCAACAGAAGATTTAATTAAAAATAGCTTTAATATGGTTAATGCAAAAAATGAAGTATTGCGAGCGGAAGATAAATTAGATGAAGTAGAAGATATTGAAGGTAGAGTCAAAGAAGACGAAGAGCTAGCTGAAATTGAATTAGAAATTGCTAAATTAAGCAAAGAAAAGCTTGAAGTCGATTTAGAAAAAGTTATTAACAACCTGTATCTTCAAGTGCAACAACAATACTCAGCACTAAAAACAGCCGAACGAGAATTAGAGTTAGCGAAAGTTGATAATCAAGATTTACAATTCTATTATGACCTAGGTCTATTATCAAAACACGAATTTGAGTCTGCTTACACACCTGTTAAACAAGCTGAATTTGATTACAACAACGCAAAATACCAATATTATTTAGTAACTAAGCAAATCGAATTGGTTGAAGCTGGCGTTATTCCGGCTAATTAGTAAATAATATATGTTGTACCGGGCTGTCTAAATAATAACATCTCAGTGAATAGAATTTTACTTTAAAAGTAAAACACAAAAATGCTAAATACATGCATTTTTGTGTTTTTTATTTACAATTTTGTAACTATCCCACTTCTGATACGTCAAATAAAACAGATGAGTTGCAATTTTAAGCAATCTAAAAAAAATTGTTACACTTAGAGAGTATAAAAACATAGGACTAAGTTACTCTTTTTTATGAAAAATTAGGAGATTCATAGACTGCTAGAGTTCTTATTGTGATAATAGAGTTAGTAATTAAGTTAAATATTGGTTTTTGAAAGGAGTTAAAAATGAAGAATTTAAAAAAATATGTTGTACCGTCATTAATCGCGGCTGCTTTATTCACAACGGCGGGTGTATCAGCTGAAGCTAGCGGGAAAGAATTTAAAGATGTGTCGAATAGTGCGGACTATTACCACACTGTAAAAAAACTAGTAAATTTTAAAATTATTGGTGGTTATAGTGATGGTACATTTAAACCTGGTAATTATGTAACTCGTGGCCAAGCGGCATCTATGGTTGCACGAATTTTAAATGTTGACTTAAAAAATGTGAAGGATCCAGGTTTTAAAGATGTATCGACAGCATATACTCATTACCCTGCAATTGCAAAGTTAACAGAAATGGGGATTTTTGATGCTGCTGAAAAGTTTGACCCTAATCGTAATTTAACGCGTGCGGAGATGGCAGACATTTTAGTCAATGCCTTTAATCTAGTATCAGACGAAATTAAAACATTTGATGATGTGGATCAGGCTGCAGCTTATTATAAAGAAATTGGAATTATCGGCGCATTAGATATCACACGAAATGAAGGGAAATTCCGTCCAGAAGATGGTGTGAAACGTGCGAACTTTGCGGTATTTATTGAACGTGTCATTAACTTTAAACGTGCTGATGACAAAGAAGACCTTTGGGATTCGTGGGGTAATTGGGATAGTAAAGGGGTCATCAAGCATACCAAACCAACTAATCCAGAAAATGATGACGATAACGATGACGACGAAGACAAAAATAATGACTCAAAACCAGATAAAGAAAAAGAAGAAAAAATTGAAAAGCTTGAAAAAGCAATCGATGACGCAATTGATGAATTAGAAGACGCTGAAAAGGAAATCGATGATATTATGGATGATTTGAAAGCGGCTGAAGAAGAAGAGGAAGAAGATGATATTGAAGAAGAAAAAGACAATTTGTCGGATGCTTTAAAAGAGATGGATCGATTCATAGAGGAAGCAGAAGACGTTTTAAAAGATGTACAAAAAGCAGACTATGAAGAACTTGATAAAGCAGAAGATAAATTAGAAAATGCAATTCGTAAAGCGAATAAAACAGTAAGTGAAGCGAATGCAAACTCATTCGATGAAGATTATCATGAAGAAAAACTTGACGATGCATTAGACGAACTGGAAGATGCGATAAAGGATGCCAACAAGGCGCTAAAAGATAATAGTTTGTCTGGTCTTAAAAAGGACTACGAAGCTCTTGTATCTTCATTTGAAGATGCAGAAAAAACACTTGAATCTTACCAAGACTCCAATGTTGAATCGTTAGAAGACGAAGAGGAAGATCTTGAACAAGCAATTAAGGAAGCGGAAGACTTAATTGAAAAGATTGAAGATACGCTAGAAGATAAATTGGATGATCAAATCGATTATTTTAAAGACAGATTTAAAGATATCATCAAAGAGTTAGATGAAGCAATCGATGATAAAGATAAAGGTGATATCTATGATGCACAAGAAGAATTGGAAGAAGTAATCGAAAATGCTGAAAAAGTACTAAAAGATTACAAAAACTTTAATATAAGCACATTAAGCGATGAAATCGAATCTCTAGAAAAACTCATCAAAGATGCAGAAAAAGAACTTAAAGATTCAAAATAATAAAGACGAACATGGAGAAAGTGGAGGGGTAAAATCCTTAAGCTTTCTCTTTTTTATTTCGATTCTAGTCCAATTGTTAAAGACAGTACTTATCAAATAATAGTGAGTATTTTACTGCTTTAGTATTGGATTTACTTCCACTTTTGAAAATAATATGAAAAGTATTAGACTGATAGAGTTAATCTTGGGATAATAGAATTACAGATAAAATGAATTTATTTAAGGTAAGGAGATTATTATGAAGCATTTTAAGAAATATCTTATGCCGTCATTAATGGCAACGGCGCTATTTTCGACTGTAGCATTACCTACTGGAGCTGCAGCCAAAGAGTTTAAAGATGTGTCGAAGGATGCAAACTATTATCAAACTGTACAAAAACTCGTTGAATTCAATGTAATCAGTGGGTACAGTGATGGAACATTTAAGCCAAACAATCTTCTAACTCGTGGTCAAGCGGCTACAATGATTGCGAGAATATTAGAAGTTGAAATGAATAATCTGAAAGACCCTGGATTTAAAGATGTTTCAAAGGAAAATTCGCACTATCCCGCAATTGCGAAGTTAATGGAAATGGGCATATTGGATAAATCTAGTAACTTCTATCCGAATCGACAAATTACGCGAGCAGAAATGGCAGGGATATTAGTCGAAGCTTTTGACCTTATTTCCGACACTGTGGAATCTTATGAAGATGTGAAACGGAACAATAAATATTCAGAAGCCATCGGGATCCTTGGAGGTCTTGGCATTACGAAAACGGTCGGCGATTTTCGTCCGGAAGATGGGGTCAAACGTGCTAATTTTGCGGTGTTTATTGAACGGATTATTAACATAAAACGTAATGATAACATGCTTGATATGTGGGATTCTTGGGGAAGTTGGGATGGTCGTGGAGTCATCTCTCATGATACAGGGAATGAGAAATCTCCAGTACAGGGAGATAACTCAATTGTTAACACTCCAATTGACATCACGAAGGTTAATGATGTTGAGAAACTGATACATAAAGTAACAACAGATTTATCTACAGAAAGAGTAAATACGAAACAAGATTTAGATACGCTATTAGCCACAATTCGTGGTGGGGATAAAAAAGAAATTGAGAAAAGTCAGCTAGAGCTTACAAAATCTTTAGATGAACTCAACAATGCCATGAATGGTGCGGAAGAAGTATTTGACATCACAAAATCTAAAAATGATGTTCTTCAAAAGTTGCAAGATAATTTAGAGAAAAAACTAACCGATGCCCGTAAATTTGTTACGGATGCAGAAAATAAATCGCACGACAAAAAATATTATGATCGGGAAATGGACGACTCAGAAGATGAGCTTAAGGATTTGACAACTGAAATAAACAATCTTATCTCTGCAGGTTCAAATAGAGGGATTTTAGAAAATAAGTATGGGGAAATGGCAACAGTGATTGAACAAGCCAATAAAGTGTTAACTTTATATCGCGCTTCGTCCGTCAAATCGTTGGAGGATGAAAAAGAAGATTTAGAAGTTGCATTAGATGCTGCTAACAAAGTATTAAAAAAACTTGAACAGGAAGTTAAGAGATTAGGGGGGGATGTGAGTCGATTTAAAACAAAATCCTTCCTTTCCCAACCTGTGAACATCAACAGTTTAAATGATTTAGAAGTAACATTGAACAATGCTATTAACGAAGTGACAGATGCTCAAGACAAAGCCGACCGAATTTTGGAGGATTTAGTTGCGGCACTTAAAGAGGATGATGCCGCCGAAGTTGCTGAGGAACAAAAAAAATTAGACAGCGCATTAAAAGAATTAAACCAAATCATTCAAAAAGCACAAGGAATATTCATCATTGCTAAAATGAAAAATGAGGTACTCCAAAGGTTAGAAGATGATTTATCGAAAGAAATGGATTGGGCGAGCAAAATTGCCTCAAATGCCTACGAACAGTCTTACAATCGATATTATTTTGAACGCGAGTTGAATTCAAAACAAGAAGAACTAGACACTTATATTGAGGATGTTGACCGTCTACTTAAATTATCCAATCCGACTTTATCGGCAGTAGATAAAACTTACGATTCAATCGAAACTGCTATAAAGGAAACAAATGAATTACTTGAGTTATACTCCGATGCATCCATTAACACGTTGAAAGATGAAAAAGAGAGTCTGGTTAAAACGCTAGATCAAGTTGAGGATGCATTAGAAGATCTCGCACAAAGAATAAAAGACGATTTTGACGATTTAGTGGGAGATCAGGAAGCCTCTATAGACGATCTTATTAAAGCATCGAAGTATTTGAACGACGATGGTGAAATTATTCAAGCCATTAAAAATCTAAATACAGCTATCGATAAAGCGAAACGTTTGAAGGATGACTATAAAGATATTGACGTTAAAGTGCTAGACCGCAACAAAAAAAATCTGGATGAAGCCATCAAACGTGCAGAAAAAGAAATTAAACGTCTAAACGACAAGCTTAAAAAATAAATAACAAACTTAGGCCGTGCGTACAATGATACGCGCGGTTTTTTGATTACTGAAAGTTGGTTGTCGCGTGTTAGTGTAAATTCTATGTAGCTATGGCTGTAAATAGTGTTGTCTAATGGACATATGTTTAACCTAGGTAATCATGCTCTTAGCCCGAAATGGACAAAATTTTAGGCTCTGGACAGAACGCATCCATGAAAGGACAAAACTATTGTCTATATGGACAAAATTGGCTTATGAGTGGACAAAACCTTAGCACGATCGGACAAAAATTAAAGGTCTGGACAAAACTATTACGTGAATGGACAACATCGGTTTTCGAGTGGACAAATACATTGAACGAATGGACAAAAATAAATAGCCACAGAAAGTATTGGGGCGAATAGATTAAACTTTTGATCACTTAGTGAATATAATCGAGCACTTGGACATCATGACTTCAAACAAAAAAAGGCATGGGGCTTCATTCGAGCGGATACAATATCGAATTGGTCACATAGCAATAACATAGGAGCATTTAACAAAATGACTGGAGCGGAAAGAAGTTAGAATTGGTCACTTACGAATTAATCGAGCGGATAGCTAGCACTTTCGATCAAATAGTGTGTCAATTCTCAGCGAAAATATTTCACGGCTATTTGCATCAGTGTGTTCCGCAGTATTTTTTTCTCTGCAGCTACATCCCTTTCAGCTATAGAAATAATCAGAAGTATGCAAGTGCGAACAAACCCAAATCCAGGGTGCCACGATAAACACAATCAAACAAAACGCCCCCACAAACGTGCCAACCTAACCGTAAAAGTGAATTTTTCCCAAGAATTTCACCTATTCATGCAATATTCCTTGAAAAAAATGAAACATTTCGTTAATTAATTTCGTATGTATCTATGGGAAAATGTCTGCAAAGATTAATTTGACCGTCCCTTTCAAAAGGACATGCTTCTAAATCGTTCCCGAGTGGATGAAAAGTATTACAAAATGGTGTATTTGTTTACATTTTCTTAATAAAAACTTTATATTTTAATAGAGTAATTGAATGCGGTTTTCAACTAGAAATGGTAAACTATTGTCTGAAAACTGCAAAACATTCATTCGTTTTTAACATCGTACATAGTTCATTTTTTCCTACATAATATGCATAAGGCGATTGATTCGTAGTTTTTTTTAACTTTGCTAAATTCCATTCTATCTGAATGTTGCAAGTTTATTAGATTGATACTATAGGAGGATAATATTTTTTATGAAGACAAAGAGATATAGACTCAGCGGAGCTCTTGTATTGAGTGTAGCTCTGTTGATAACAGGGTGTAGTAACGCAGAAACAACTGTTACAGAGGAAGAAGTTGAAGTTCGAGAAATTCCAGTTGAAACTGCAAAAGTTACATTTGGGGCTCTAGTAGATGACCAGCTGTTAACTGGAAAAATTGAGGCCGAAGATGAAGTGACTGTGTTACCAAGTGCAATGGGAGAAATTACAAACATTTTCATTAAAAAGGGTGACTTTGTGAGTGCTGGTCAAGTCATTGCTCAATTAGACAATACAGATGAACAAAATGCAGTGAAGCAAGCTGAGATTAATTTGAAACAGTCTCAAATTCAATTGGAAGATGCAAAACTTTCACAAGAAGACAGCCTGGCGAAACTAGAATTGCAACTTGAGCCAGCTCAAAAGGCTTGGGATACGGCGAAAAAAGATTTAGAGCGTAACCAAGCGTTATTTGATGAAGGGCTCATCTCTGCAAAAGAGTTGGAAGGTTATGTTTTACAAGAACAAAATGCTAAAAATCAGGTTGACCAATTAAATCTAAATAAAGAGCAGATTGTAAATTCTTTGGGCATTAAGACAGTTGAAACGAGCATTGAACTTTCTGAGCTTACATTGCAAACTGCACAACAACGTCTGGATGATAAAGTGATCAAAGCTACGATTTCAGGCGAAGTGACCGAATTAAATGCTAAAGTTGGGGAAACAGCATCTGCACAAAGTCCATTTGCAACCATTGTTTCAACGAATCAAGTTAAAGTTAGTGTGAATATTTTACAAGATCAACTAAATGTTTTTAATGTAGGCGATGTTGTTGATGTTGAAGTGATTGGGTTTGAAGAGCCTTTCGAAGGAACGGTTACATATATTTCACCAATTAGTTCAGGCTCAGGTTTATTCACTTTAGAGGCTAAGATTGATAATTCAGAGCAATTAATTAAACCTGGTATGGTTGCTTCTATTAAAACTGAAGAGGTACTAGAACAAGACAAAATCTTAGTTCCAACCAAATCAATTATTCAAAAAGAAGGAAAATCGCTTGTTTTTATTGTCGTGGATAATAAAGCAGTAGCGAAAGAAGTTGAAGTCATTCGTTATAACACCGATGTCACTGCAGTTGTTGGTGACCTTAAAGAAGAAGATTTAGTTGTAACGTCTGGTCAGAACCTCCTTAATGATGGCGATTTAGTGAAAATCATGGAGGAGGAGTAACCTTTGAAGAATTTAGTTAAAACATCGATTAGCCGTCCAGTCGGCGTTATCATGTTTGTTGTGGTGGCAATGCTATTAGGGTTTATTTCCTTAACGGGTTTAAAGCTCGATTTATTCCCTAAAATGGACTTACCAGTTGCGGTTGTTGCAACAAGTTATCCAGGTGGTGCTCCTCAAGAAGTAGAGGAGTTAATTTCCAAACCGATCGAATCGGCAGTAGGAACGATTGAAGGATTAGATACAATTCAATCTATTTCTCAACCATCTTCTTCATTAGTTGTCATGATGTTTGATTTTGGTCGAGATATAGAAAGTGCTATGACAGATGTGCGTGAGAAAATTGATCAAATATCTGGAGCATTGCCGGAAAATGCGAATGACCCTATGGTAATGCGTTTAGATCCTAATGCTACAGCTGTCGTATATGCGAGTCTGTCAGGTGCAGATTTAAATGTATTACAAGATATTGCCGAAAATGAAGTTCAACCAGCACTTGAACGAGCAAGTGGTGTTGCTTCTGCCACAGTATCAGGTGGAATAGAACGAGAAATTCGTGTCAATCTTGACCAGGCACAGCTGCTGAATTTTGGTGTGACTGGTTCACAAGTAATGTCGGCGTTAGGTGCTGAAAACCGTTCTATTTCTGCTGGTACTGTTGAACAAGGCGGTAAAGATGTACAACTTCGTATTGTTGGGGAATATACATCCATTAATGATATTCGCAATACACAGCTGACACTGGCTAATGGGGAAACAATCCGTGTAGAAGATGTTGCAGAAGTTGTTGATACTTTCAAAGAACAATCTTCTATTTCAAAAGTAAATGGGGAAGAGACACTTTTATTCTCCATTATGAAACAGTCAGATGCGAATACTGTTGAAGTTGCAAAAGAAGTTCAAAAAGCGATTGATGAGTTAAATGCAGAATTTGCGGAACGTGGATTAAAAATTACAACCGTAATGGATACCTCTACATTTATTACGGATTCTATTGATTCGGTTGTTAACAATATGTTAATAGGGGGCGTTCTTTCAGCGATCATCCTATTACTATTTTTACGTAGTATAAGAGCAACATTAGTTATTGGGATTTCCATGCCAATTGCAATTATTACAACGTTTACATTAATGTATTTTACAGGTGAAACGTTAAACGTTATTTCGATGGGTGGTTTAGCACTTGGTATCGGGATGATGGTTGATAGCTCCATCGTTATACTAGAAAATATCTTTAAAAAGAGACAAGAAGGATTGTCCATTAAAGATGCAGCAATTGAAGGTGGAGGGGAATTAGTAGGAGCAGTAATTGCATCAACCTTAACAACTGCGGTAGTGTTCTTACCAATCGTATTCGTTGAAGGTTTGGCAGCTCAAATTTTCCGCCCATTAGCATTAGCGGTTGTCTTTTCATTAACTGCCGCTTTAATAGCAGCCGTTACAATTGTACCGATGCTATCTTCTAAGATGCTAGGTAAAGTTAAAATCCAAATGGAAGGTGAAGCACCAAAAGGAATTGTGAATCGCCTTTTAGCAGTATTCATTAAAATATACGGTAAAGTACTAGAGAAAGCATTAAAATTTAGAAAAACTGTTATATTAATTGTGTTAGCTGCGTTTGCTGGAAGCTTTGCATTAAGTGGCTCAGTTGGTGTTGAATTTATGCCTGCTAGTGACAGTGGTCAGGTTGGTATCACTGCCGAAATTCAAAGTGGTTCACAACTTTCTGAATCAGAAGCTGTTGTTGAACAAATTGATGAACGATTAGCAAAATATAAAGATATCATTAAAGTAAGTTATGTAAGTATCGGTGGTAGTACAGACGGGGTAAGTGCTGGTACGGCGAATCAGGCATCCTATATGATTGAATTGGTTAGCTCTACTGAACGTGACATAACGACGCAAGATTTTATCGCAGAAGTGAGCGAATTAGTAAGTGATATCCCAGGTGCTGAAATTACAGTAGCAGATCAAAGCTCAGGTATGAGTTCTGGTTCACCTATCCAAGTACAAATTTCAGGTGATGATCAAGACGTATTAGGTGATTTAGCACAACAAGTGGTTTGGTTAATCGAAGATATTGACGGTACACTAAACGTAGAAAGTTCATTATCTGAAGGTAATCCAGAGGTTCAAGTGGTTGTCGATCGAGAAATTGCTAGTGCATTTGGTCTTACGTATCAACAAATTATGAATGAAGTTAACTTATCGTTTGATGGACAAGTCGCAACCTACTATAAAGAAGATGGTAGTGAGTATGATGTAACTGTTGCTTTACCGAGCGATGAAACAGAAACTGTTCGTGACTTAGAAACGATGATGATTCGAAATAATGAAGGAATGAATATTCCATTATCAACGGTTGCTCAATTTGTGCAAATTCAAGGACCTTCTCAAATTACAAGACAAGATCAAGTAAAAACAATTAATGTGACAAGTGATGTATATGGTCGAGATTTAGGTAGTGTCTCAACAGATATTATGCTAGCCATGGAAAAACTGTCATTACCTGATGGTTATGAAGTGTCAATGGGTGGTCAATCTGAACAGATGATGGAATCATTTGGTCAGTTAGCATTAGCATTACTATTAGGGATTTTCCTTGTTTATATGGTAATGGCAGTACAGTTTGAATCTTTCGTATATCCATTTATTATCATGTTCTCAATGCCGACGATGATCATTGGGGTTATTGTAGGTCTATTCATCTCGGGTGTGCCGTTAAGTATGCCAGGTTTTATCGGGATGATTTTACTTGCAGGTATCGTAGTAAACAATGGTATCTTGCTTGTTGAGTACATTAATATTCTGCGTGACAAAGGTATGGAACGAATGGAAGCGATTATTGAAGCAGGTAAGAGCCGTGTGCGTCCAATCTTTATGACGACGTTAACGACAGTACTTGCGATGATTCCGCTTGCTTTAGCAATTGGTGAAGGGGCAGAATCGCAACAACCAATGGCGGTAGTAGTCGTATTTGGTTTATCTGCATCGACAATGTTTACATTAGTATTTGTACCGGTGATGTATGTCATTATTGATAATATGGCGACAAAAGTGAAAGGCTGGTTCGGTCCGAAAGAGAAAAAAGAAAAGAAAGAAAAAGGTCCGAAAAAGCGCTGGTTCAGCCGACGTAAAGGAAAAGAAGTTGACCCTACCGTTGTTGAACAAGTCGAAAAAGTTGTGGAAGAAAATAATAAAGAAGCTAAAAAAGAACTGAAGAAAAAGCGCAAACTTTTCGGAGGCGCTAAAAAAGAAAAAGAGAGTCTAAAAGAATAAAGGATGTTGCAAAGCACTACTTGTGGATAAAAATCTGCGGGTAGTGTTTTTTTGTATTGAAGGTTCATCATTAATCTTGCTGCTTCAACTTGTTGTTGTATCCATTATCTTGAAATGCCCTCTGTAAAAGGGAGAATAGGAATTCCATCGAAAAATTCAGAAAAGATGATTTATTCCATAATTATGGAATTTTAGTAATAAAAGATGTATTATAGGTACATATGACCTTTATATAATTTGATTTCTTAGTGAGAAAGGTCTCTACGAAGTCATTAGAAGCAATAGTTAAAAAGTTCTACTTGTTTCAGTGGTGTTATTTGATTAATAGAACGAAATCAACAAATTTCATTGAAAGTTACTGAATGATATGAAACGTTAAAATAATCTAAATTTAGTAGGAAATTCTGCCCGGAATAATTTTGGAGGATGCGATGTTTGAACTAGTAGAAACAAACGAATTATCTTTTACAGAAACTAACTTAAGAAACGCACTATATAATAATGAGTTTACCCTTTATTACCAGCCAAAGTTAAATTTAGTTACTGGGAAGATTGTCGGTGTTGAAGCGCTCATTCGCTGGGTACATCCTGAAAAAGGAATGATCTCACCACTAGAATTTATTCCACTCGCTGAAAAAACAGGAATGATTCAACCCATTGGTGAATGGGTATTGAGAACAGCTTGTGAGCAATTACAGGCATGGAGAGAAATCGGTCTTCCACCAATGATTGTAGCAGTTAATTTGTCTGCTTCCCAGCTTTTTCAACGTGATTTAGTGAACAAAGTTCAACAAATTTTAGATGAAACGGGGGTTCCTCCGAAATATTTGGAGCTTGAAATCACTGAAAGTATGATGATGGATATCCAAAAAACATTACCTATCATACATAATTTAAAAAAACTAGGTGTTTGTATAAGTATGGATGACTTTGGGACCGGTTACAGCTCGCTTAGTTACTTAAAGGAAATTCCAATTGATAAACTGAAAATTGACCAATCTTTTGTTAGAAATTGTACAACAGACCCAAAAGACGCTACGATCGTCAAAACGATTATTGCGATGGCGCATCAATTAAATTTAGTTGTTATTGCTGAAGGCGTTGAAACAAGGGATCAATTAATTTTTTTACAGCAAAATCTATGCAATAAAGCCCAAGGTTATTTATTTAGTAAACCCGTCCCTTCAGAAGAAATCGTAGAAAAGTTCTCCCTTATGGAGCAAATGGTTGAACAGTTTGGGATATCATATGAGGAAAATCAACAGAACTGGTTGGAAGAATCCCTGGAACAGGCTCGCCAAGAACTCCATGATACGATTAGAATGCAACAAGGGATGATTTTTAAATTTATTCAATTGGATGGAAAGTTTATACATACATTATGTGATGGAGAATTGCTTTACCAAATGAATTTAACTCCAGCACAGGTAATTGGTAAAGAACTAAATGAGATTTTTCCCAAATCTACTGTAGAAACAAAATTACAATATTATAAAAAGGTTTGGGAAAGTAAAGAAACTGTCATTTATGAAGGGAACGTCGGAGACATTTGGTATTTAGCCACATTACGTCCTATTATAAGAAATGGAAAAATTGTTGAAGTAATCGGGTCTTGTGTTGATATTACTAAAAGGAAAAAAGCAGAAGAGAGTTTAAAGCAAAGTGAATATAAATACCGACTTATCGCCGATAATACGCAAGATATCATTAGCGTTTTAGATGCTAAAGGTGTTGTTCATTATGCATCTCCTTCTCATGAGAAAGTGTTGGGCTATCCAGCGCAAGTAATTGAGGGTAACGCTATGTTTGATTTTTTACACCCAGACGATGCTTCATTAATTAAGAAATACTATAAGAAGGCGTTTTATTCCAAACTTCCAAGCTATTATGTGTTCCGTTATAAACATAAGACAGGGAATTGGGTAAATATTGAAGGCGTTGGAACTCCTGTTCTTGATGAAGATAATGAAGTCAAACAATTAATTGTTGTAGGTCGTGATATTTCACAACGAAGACAGAGGAACTGATTTCATCAAGTTCTAGAAACTTAATTTACTAAATTAATACGAAAAGTGTAATTTAACGAGCATGTGTATGCGTTTCTATTCTAGAAACGTATTTTATATGTGTCCGGCAAATGTCCTTTTACAAGAGTACGTATATGAGATAGGAATCTCTTACTTTTTCAGTTGGTGACTGGAGTAGGCGATTCCTTTTTTTATTCTATCATTGGTGCTTTTTGGTACCTCAATGATCTCCACTTTATTCTAATGGTTAACCCCATCTGAGGTGATATAAAAATAGGAATGCCTTCCTACTTAAATAGGAGTATAGAAATAAAAGATGAGAGTTGAAGGGGATAGGCTGTTTAATCGCTCCAAAATATAATATGTATAAGTTTAAAAAGTGATTCTCTAATAGATAAATTTGAATTTTATTATCCACTTATCTACAGAAAATAACAATAGGAGTGTAGCTCATGCTTTTACAAGTAGATAGTTTAGTAGAAGGAAGTACTCTAATAATCCGATTGAAAGGGATACTTGACTATACAACAGCAGATTCCTTTTATTTAAATGAAAGTATTAGTGAGGACATAAACGAGATAGAAGTAGATTTTTCTCAATTGGAGTTTATTGATTCTACAGGGATCGGTGCTATTTTATCCATCATACATGTAGCTACAAGTTTCCGTTCAAAAGTGAAATTCACAGGAATGTCTAATCAAATTGTTAATCTTTTTGAAACAATTGGGTTATTCGAGATTAAAAAATCACTGCTAGATGGGGACAACCATGATGTATAACCGTTCATTAATTCAAGAAAATATTTTGATGAATTCAAATAACAAAACACTAGAACGTGAGATACATTTAGCAAAGGATATTCAAAATAAATTATTAAATGGCGAGCTGCCAAAATTAAAGAAAGACGAAGTTTCAGGTATTTCAATCCCCGCAAGATTAATTGGTGGAGATTATTTCGATTTTTACCCTCTTCCGAATGGAAAAATTCGGATTGTTATCGGAGATGTCATGGGGAAAGGGATCCCAGCTGCGATGTTAATGATTTTGACGCGGGGAGCATTTCGAACTGCTGCCGAATCAACAAAAGGGCCAGGAGATACGTTAACCGCCATGAATAAAGCCATCTATAAAGATTTAAGAACATTGAATTCATTTGTTACCGTCTTTTGTGCTGATTGGGATTTAGTGTCCGGAACGTTTACATATGCAAGTGCAGGGCATTCAACCCCAGTTGTCATAAAGAGTAATAAGAAACAGGTTATGATTCCACCTGTTAAAGGAATTATGTTAGGTGGATTGCCAAGCCAAATATATAAGGAAAAAGAAGTTTTCTTGTCTGAGGGTGATTTGGTATTCCTATATACAGACGGAATTGTGGAAGCAGTAAATCAGGACGGAGAGATGTATAAAGTTGAAAGGTTACAACGAACGTTGGAATCAATATGTACAAAAAATCTAAAGAAAATTGAAGATGATATCATTGACAGTTTAGAAGAATTTACTAGAGGTATGCCGCAAAAAGATGATATTACAATGGTGATGTTGAAAATTGGTAAAGGAAGTTCAGAGATTTCAAGTTACAATGTCCCATTAGTGTAAAAATAAGGAGGATCAGTTATGGGAGAATTCATCACTTCGAAGGGTAGAGACGCAAAAGAAGCCGTTGATTTAGCTTTAGCATTATTAGGCAGGGAAATATCTGAAGTTGAAATTGAAATAATAAAACCAGAAGAAAAGAAATTTTTTGGTATGAAATCCAAACCAGCTGTCGTCCAAGTAAGAGTGATGGATGAAATCACGAATGAATCTTCATCTATTCATTATCATTCAAAAATGGAGAATGAGAAACCCGAAGTGGTGAATACGATGGAGCCACAATTCATTGAACAATTGTTAACTGATATGGAAAAAGGGAATCGTACAGGAAATCATCAACCTATGAATCACCAGTCGCATGAACAATATCTAACTACTAGTACAAGCAGTCAATTATCTAGTTCAATGGATCAATTAAATGCAGAGAGCCTAAGCGGAAAAGCATGGGTTGTCAATGGAGTAGTGTATTGCAAAGATGCAGAAGATCGCTATCCATTAATTGAACCTACAAAAGATATTCGTATATTTAAAAATGGTAAATTAATCACATCAACAGAAATCATGAGCGAGAAAGATGTAGTTAAAATTGAAGAAACGATTGAAGAGATTTTCCCGGAATGGGATATCAAAATAAGTGCAGATCGATTAGAAGTATATATGGACGTGAAGACGGGGAAAAGAATAAGTCGAAAACCGAAAGATATGATGCCTCGTCATCGCGTTAAAATTGAGGTCGATGAAGAATGCCAATTAATATTTATCGACCCAAGTGATGTATGGAATAGACTAACTGAATTACAAGTCATTCATGGATTAGACCATGCTGCAATAAATGCTGCGTGTACTTCAATTGAAGATGGACGTTTCTTAATTGCAAAAGGAACACCAGCTACACAAGGAAAAAATGGAGCTTTTCGCCTTTTCAATGATTATGAAATAAAAAAACAACTAAAAGAACGTGTTAATGGCTCAGTAGATTTTAGAGAAACGAGAGAATTTCCTTCCGTGCATGTTGGACAAATTATAGGTGAAGCTATACCACCTGTAAAAGGAAAAACGGGTATTGCGGTTACTGGGGAAGAAATTAAACCGGAAAGAGTTTATCCAATTATATTAAAAGCTGGTACAGGTGTGATTTTAGTAGATGGTGTAAAAGTAGTGTCGACACAATCAGGATATCCTGAGGTTAAAAAAATTGGTCAACTTGTTACCGTATCTGTAGTACCGAAATTAATTATTCATCACGATGTAACAATTGAGACAGGAAACGTTCACTATTTAGGTGCTGTAGAAGTAAAGGCGTCCATTCAAGATAATATGACAGTCGAAGCGAAAGGAAATATTAAAATAGAGGGAAATGTCATTCGTGCCAAAGTCCTATCAAACAAGTCGGTCATAATCGATAAAAACATTATTGCGAGTTGTATTACTTCTGGAAATGGAGTTTTGGTCAAACTTGATTTGGCGAATGGATTGTTGAGATTGACAGATGATTTAGTGAATATGATTTCCGCAATTAAGCAACTATCAAATGTTGCTGCTTTCAAAGCGAATTCATTAAAAGAGACTGGTCTTGGCCCTCTGCTATCTATCTTTTTTAATAGTAAATTTAGAACAATCCCAACTTTAATTGCGACTCTCGTCAATAAAATACATGAACATTCTTCTGTGTTAGAATCTGAATGGATGGAATTTGCCGACATGGCAACTAGAGCTTTTGCCATTCCCCATCACTCATCAATAAGAGATGTAGAACAAATAGAAGGAATTGTAAATCTAGCAAAACTCTTGTACACACCAATATTAAATGAAAACGAAAGTGATTCATCCTTTATCCGAGCTGACTTTGTTCAAAAAAGTGATCTTTATTCGAGTGGGGATATTATCATTTCCGGCCAAGGTGTTTATAGTTCTAATTTATTCGCAAGGAAAAATGTAAAAATCAACGGCTTTATCCGAGGTGGCGAGATTTATGCAGGTGAAAGTGTCATCATTAATGAAGTAGGATATAGAGGTAGTTCTTTTGTGAAAGTCTCAGTAGAAAAAGGAGGCTTCATTAAAATTAAAAAAGCATCAGGAAATACAACAATTCAAGTTGGTGGACAATCCCAAATCTTGTACAACCAAGCCTCTAACATTTACGCAAGATTAGATGAGATGGGAAAATTAGTTGTCTCAAAGGAGGAACTACATGTTCAGTTTTAATATAATAGAACAAGATGAAAAGTTGAAAGTTTCATTAGTAGGAGACTTGGACATTGAAGCAACTGAGATCGTTGAAGATGAATTAAGTTTCCAACTTCAAGATACATCCGGACAAGTAGAACTCGATTTTCAACAAATTGATTTTGTCGACTCTTCTGGAATTGGCCTACTCATAACAATAATAAGTATTCTAAAAGAATCGAATCGAAACCCGACCATTATAAATTTAAATGAAGACGTCAAGCAAGTGTTTCAATTACTTCAATTGGAAGAGATATTTGGTAAAGGTGTTTTGGTTGCATAAATTCATGTGGTATAGGCATGTTTTTAAGGTTTTATTGGTGCTTGCTATGCCTAAAAGCTTTAGGAACTATAGTGTTTTTTAAGAGGTTATCTTTATGATGACTTCTTTTTTATGGATAGATGTTGGTTTTGATTTTAAGAGTTGAATCGTCGAACCGCTTTGTGTTTCGATCATAAAATATGTCTATTCGAGCGGATACATCGTTGTTTTGGTCACATGGGAGGCTAATTTGATCACATGGGAGGCTAATTTGATCACATATAATAGTGGTTTGGGCGGAAGGCGGTTTGTTTTGGTCACTTACCACTCTTTTGGTCAGATAGCGTATTAATTTGATCATCCATTAGGTAACAGGCACCAAATAATGTTCATTACATATCATACTTTTAGAGGTGATTTTCTAGAATCTATCCTAACAATTTACATAATTCATCTAAATATGATTAAATAGAGACATAGAACCAATGTTTAGTGTTTGTTCATTACATAGAAATTGAGAAATCCGTCAATACTAGTTTGTTAGATATATAGTGTTTAGAGTAAATAACTAGTAAGCATATATGGAAGTGTTAACAATATGTGCCTAGGAGGATTATTATTTATGAAGGATATTCAGGAAGAATTTAAAAGAATCTTAGAATACGGTATTCGACGTGGAAATGAAAATCAATCCATCACTGTGCAAGAGTTAGTAAAAGAATTATCAACCCAGTTAAAAGACTTAATGGAAATGTCGAAGAGATATGAAAAGTTGTAGCAGCATATATGCGTCTTAATTTGTAGAGAAAAAAAGATAGCGCTTTCAGACTAATAGACCTTGTATGAAACAACGAAATATTAGGTTGTGGCGTAGTGAATCTTATAGAAACCACTCACGAAGTTTATTTGTGTGTGGTTTTTTATGTTGCGATAAGTGAGAGCCGCTGGACAAAAGATGTTTACGAATGGACAAAACATAGTTGCCAATGGACAAAACAATTAAGTGAATGGACATAAAATTAGGCTCTGGACAAAACAAGTAGATGAGTGGACAAAAGAATGGCGTGTACGGACATAATTATCTAGCAAATGGACAAAAGGTAAACGTGCGCGGACAAAACTATCTGCAGGATAGGAAACTGGAGCGGATACTTTTATGATTAGGTCACTTTAACATGTTTAATCGATCAGATAACCATTGTTTATATGTAGAAAGTAATAAAAATTATTTTATTTCGAGCGATTGGAGCGTTCATTTGATCACATAAGTAAATGAAATGGTCACATAGCAACAACAATAGAGCGGATAACAAACCGCCTTGATCACGTAGCATACTTTCGAGCGATTGGAGCGTTCATTTGATCGCATAAGTAAATGAAATGATCGTATAGCAACAACAATAGAGTGAAAAGCAAACCCTCTGGGCCAAGTAACTTACTTTCGAGCTGATAGAGTGTCCATTTTGATCATATGAAAAAAGAATCGGTCACATAGCAAAAACAATAGAGCGGATAGGAAACCGTCTTGATCATACAACATACTTTCGAGCGATTGGAGCGTTCATTTGATCACATAAGTAGTTGAAATGATCACATAGCAACAACAATAGAGCGGATAACAAACCGTCTTGATCACGTAGCATACTTTCGAGCGGATGGAGCGTTCATTTGATCACATAAGTAAATGAAATGGTCACATAGCAACAACAATAGAGCGGATAACAAACCGCCTTGATCACGTAACATACTTTCGAGCGATTGGAGCGTTCATTTGATCGCATAAGTAAATGAAATGGTCACATAGCAACAACAATAGAGCGGATAGGAAACCGTCTTAATCATACAACATACTTTCGAGCGATTGGAGCGTTCATTTGATCACATAAGTAAATGAAATGATCACATAGCAACAACAATAGAGCGGATAGCAATCATCTTGGTCACATAGCATACTTTCGAGCGGAAAGGGCCGTTAATCGGTCACATAACTGTAATCATCGAGCGGAAAACCAAATCAGTCGGAATCTCAAATTCCTTAAAACATATGGAAAAATCTACACCATAGCATTTATTTCACAGCACAACCCTATAATTTATGACTTAAAGCCTTTTATCTATCCACTTTCAAACGCGTCTAATCAACAATTAAGATAATTATCTGCCACGAACTACCACATAAACCACAAATATATCATTTATTTATCATCTCTATTAAATTATTATTAAAAAGTAATATCAAAACTATTACTTGGGGGAAATAAATTACATGACGAAAAAGCAATATAAGCAATTTTTAAATACAGCAATCGCAGCAACAGTGGTAGCATCAGGTGCAGCAATCGCAATGCCAACTACAGCAGATGCAAGCGAGAAGTTTTCAGATATAAAAGTAACGGACAATTTCTATAATGCTGTAATGAGTTTAAAAGAAAGGAATATTGTAAATGGATTCCCGGACGGTACATACGGTCCGCATAAAAGTATTACACGCGGACAGGTGGCTGTCATCCTTTCAAACGCATTAGGATTAGATACTGAAAATGTAACAAATCCAGAATTTGAAGATGTTTCGACAGACCATCCTTATTATAAATACATTGCCGCTTTAGAAAATGCTGGATATGTAAATGGTTACGAAGATGATACTTTCAAACCAGGTGAGTCAATTAACCGATATCATATGGCATTAATTCTTAAAAAGGCTTATAACTTAACAGCAACAGATGTGGATGCACTACCATTCACTGACGTATATGAAGGTTACAAAGAATCAATCGCTGCTCTTTACGAAAATGGAGTAACAGCTGGTAAAACAGCAACTACATTCAATGGCTTAGATAACGTTACACGTAGCCAAATGGCATTATTCATCGTAGCAGCAGAAAAGGCAGTAAATCCAACTATTACAATTAGCAAAATCGCAGACAATAAAGTAGTTTCTACGGAAGGTGAATTCACTTTCGCACCAGAAGTTGCAGGTATCTTTGCTGAAGCAAATGAAACAGCTCTAAAAAATGCAGAAATGCAAGTGAAAGTGGAAGCTGGTCAAATTGTAGAAGTTCAATCATTAACTTTAAACAGCGCTGGAACTGCTGATACTCCAGTTGTATTCAACGGTAGCGCAGCAAAAGTTGGTTCATTAACAATCAATGCCGATCACGTTGAAGTGAATAACTTAGAAGTGGCTGGAAATATTACAGTTACAGATAGTGTGTCAACTCAAACAAAATTAATTCAAGTAAAATCTAATGGTGAATTAATTGTTGAAGAATCAGTTGAACCAGTAGCAGCACTTTCATTCTTCTCATTAATGGCAGCAACAGAAGAAGCTGGACCAACAATCACTTTAGAACAATCCTCTGTTCAAGGTGTACAAGCAAAACGTAACAATGTTGCTTTCGTTTCTGATACAAACTTACGCCAAATTACAGTTGCACCATCTGTTTCTACTATTAAAGTAGATAGTAAAGTAGATAGAGTTGTAGTAGACGGTGCTCTAGCAATCTCTGGTAATGCAACAATTGGTGAGATTTCAGTAGAAAAAGCTGATGACGTATCAGTTAACATTAACGGAAAAGTTCGTAATTTAGTTGTAAAAGATCAAACGGCAAAAGTCGCTTTAGGTGCTGATACAAAAGTTGAAGCAGTGAAAGTTCCAGTTGATGCAGATTCAACAAAAATTATTTCTAACTACGATCAAGTAAAAGAAAACATCACATCAATCGTAGATAATGAAGGTAAAGAAATCGATGCATTAACAGATGAAGAAGCTTATGAAATTCTATTAACTGAAATTGCGAATGCATCTACAGGAGATACAGTAGAACTTCGCCGTGACATTACAGTTTCAGAACCATTAGTAATTGATAAAGCAATTACTTTAGAAGGTAATGGTCATAAATTACTAATCAACACTGGAAGCGATGATTGGAGCAACACGTTAAAATCATTATTTGTTAGTGCAGATGCAACAATTCAAAACGTTATTATTGAAAATGGCGAATTAACAAATGATAACTTAGTAGAAGTTCAAAATGCTAATGTTACATTAAATAATGTTGAAGTAAATGGTAGTAAACGTGCAGGTATCGCATTACTTGCTGGTGGTACTATGACACTTGAAGGTGAAATTACATTAAACGGCAACGCATGGGGCGGTATTGATGTAAGTAAAGAAGGTTCTCACTTAACAATTGCTGAAGGTGCAATCATCAACTATGACGGCGCTAAAAAAGCAAACGGTCAAGTAACTCCAATCGTTTACATTGACAATGCTGCGAAAAACATTGACCCAACTGTTTATGTTACTGACAATGCAGATGTTTTACCAGAAGCAGTTTATGTACTAAAAGGTAAAGACGAAGCAGGCGTAGAAACAAATGATATTTCAACAAAAGAAGAAGCAAACTTTGTATGGTTTGGTGGTACACCAATTTCAGAAGAGGATGCAATTGAAAAATTCTTAGGCGATATCGAAGCTGCTGAAGCAGGCGACACTGTTGAATTAGCACGTGACATTACATTAACGCAACCACTTGCAATTGACAAAGCTATTACAGTAGATGGTAATGGATTTGCAGTAACAGTTGAAACAGGTAAAGACGACTGGAGCAATACGTTAAAATCTGTATTCGTTAGCGCGGATGCAACATTAAAAGACATCGCAATCGTTAATGGAGAAGCTACTGACGATAACTTAATCGAGGTTCAAGCTGCAAATGTTACATTAGAAAACGTAACTGTTGAAGGAAGTAAACGTGCAGGTATCGCGATTCTAAAAGATGGTAACGTAACGCTAGAAGGTACAACAACTTTATCAAATAACGCATGGGGCGGCATTGATGTAAGTAAAGAAGGCTCTCACTTAACTGTTGCAGAAGGTGCCGAAATTCAATATGACGGCGCTGTGAAAGCAAATGGCCAAGTAACGCCAATCGTTTACATTGATAATGCAGAGAAAAACATTGATCCAGCTAACTATGTAACAGACAATGCAGCTATTCTTCCTGAAGCAGTTCATGTTGTTAAAGGTGGAGCAAGTGGCACTGAAACTGAATCGAATGATCGTGGTACTTTAGAAGAATCAAACTTCGTATGGTTCGGTGGAGAGCTTGTAACAAATGAATATCTAGTTAATCAACTAGAATTTGATATTGCGAATGCTGAAGCAGGCGAAACAGTTGAACTTGTTGCAGATATCACAATCTCTGAGCCTTTATCAATCGACAATGAAATTACATTAGATGGTAATGGACGTACAATTACAGTTGCAACAGGTGCAGATGACTATAGCAACACATTAAAATCAGTATTCATCAGCGCAGATGCTACATTACAAGATGTAGATATTGTAAATGGTGAAGGTACAGATGATAACTTAATCGAAGTACAAAATGCAGATGTAACGTTAGAAAACGTATCGGTTGAAGGAAGTAAACGTGCAGGGATCGCAATTCTAGCTGGTGGTACTGTAACGTTAGAAGGTCAAACCGAATTAGTCGACAACGCATGGGGCGGTATTGATGTAAGTAAAGAAGGGTCACACTTAACTATCGCTGAAGGTGCAACAATTGCATACACTGGTGCAGTAAAAGAAAACGGCCAAACAACTCCAATCATTTACATTGACAATGAAGCTGGAAATATTGACCCTACTGTTTATGTAACAGATCTTTCAGATGAATTTGAAGCAGAAGCGGTTCATGTTTTAAAAGTAGTAAAAGATGGTGTTGAAACAAACGTTGCTGCTCTTAAAGAAGAAGCAAACTTCGTATGGTTCGGTGGTACACCAACAATTACTGCTGAATATGCAAAAGCAAAATTCTTAAATGACCTTGCACTAGCTACGTCTGGCGATACTGTATCACTTGTGGGTGACATGACTTTAACAGAACCTTTAACAATCGATGAAGCTATCGTTATCGAAGGTAATGATCACATAATTACAGTAAACACAGGTGCAGATACGTACAGCAACACATTAAAATCGTTATACATTTCAGCTGATGCAACATTACGAAATGTAAAAGTTGTTAGTGGCGAATTAACAAACGACAACTTAATTGAAGTTGAAAATGCGAATGTACTACTTGAAAATGTAACAGTTCAAGATAGCAAACGTGCTGGAATCGCAGTACTTGCTGGTGGTCATGTAACATTAAAAGGTGAAATCACACTTGCTAATAACGCATGGGGTGGTATTGACGTAAGTAAAGAAGGCTCTCATTTAACTGTAGTTGAAGGCTCAAGAGTGATTTACACTGGTGCTGTAAAAGCAAATGGTCAAGTAACACCAATCGTGTATATTGACAACGCGGCTAAAAATATCGACCCAGCTGTTTATGTAACAGACCCAGGTAACGTACTTCCTGCTCCTGTTTATGTTCTGAAAGTAGTAGATTCTACGAATAATGTGGAATTAAACGTTGTATCTACGAAAGAAGAAGCGAACTTCGTATGGTTCGGTGGTACTCCATCTGTAATCGTTGAAGAAACAGTAACTGAAGAAACTAACGCGCCTGAAACAACAGAAGTGCCAGAAACAGAATCTACTCAACAAGTAACAGAATAATATAACTCGCTATACCTCTTTTGGATTGTTAATACGGGCTACCAACCAAGTAATAACATTCCATGTAGTGATGATACATGTACTCCCTCAAACATCTGAGGGAGTATTTTTATGTAATTTTATGTATGGAATTTACATAGATTCCAACTTAGTTATGAAGGACATTTGAAATGGATTATTGACCTGAACTGTCTTTCATAAGGAGGGTGAAGGACAATTGAAAAAGAATCTGTCCCGAACTGTCTTTCATAAGGAGGATGAAGGATAATTGAAAAAGAATCTCGTCCCGAACTGTCTTTCATAAGGAGGATGAAGGACAATTGAAAAAGTACCTAGTCCGGAAATGTCTTTCATAAGGTTGATGAAGGACATTTGAAAGTAGATGTCGTTCAGAACTGTCGTTCATAAGGGTGATGAAAGACATTTGAAAGTAGATGTCGTTCAGAAATGTCGTTCATAAGGGAGATGAAGGACATTTGAAAGTAGATGTCGTTCAGAACTGTCGTTCATAAGGTTGATGAAGGACATTTGAAATCAAATCTCGTTCTGAACTGTCTTTCATCAGAGAATGTAGGAGGCTTGCGACAATTTTTAGCCTGAAATGGCTTTTTGGTCTGAGGAGGTTCATTCGTACTACTGGAAAAGCATCGGCTCACTTATTATAGCATGTGAATCAATTGTTATATCTACATTATAAAACATAAAATTAAGAGGATTTATACAAGTATGACAAGATATTGCACTAAACGACTCGTAAATACACATTTCTCAAAAAATATTCTATAATCTAGGAAACTAGTGTATACTTGTTGATTGTAAGAGAGTGAATACTAATATTTAGCAAATTGATTTTATATTAGAGTGGAGAAATCTATTTATGGTTTTTAGTAGCCTTATATTTTTATATGTATTTTTACCATTAGTGATCATTTTATATTTTATTTCACCTAGGTTTTTACGTAATACGATTCTCTTAGTTGCTAGTTTGTTTTTCTATGCATGGGGTGAACCGACTTACGTTATTTTAATGCTAATTTCCATCTTGGTTAACTATGTGATGGGAATCGTGATGGATCGAGCAGATGGCAAATCGAAGCGATTAACAATGCTTTGGATTACGATTCTTTTGAACTTTGCGATTCTTGGATATTATAAATACGCGGGATTCTTTATAGATATTTATTCTAATTTAACAGGACAAGTAATAGAATGGGAAGCAGTACCATTACCAATCGGTATTTCTTTCTATACATTCCAAGCAGTAAGCTATATTATTGATGTCTATCGCCGAGAAGTTGGGGCACAAAAAAGTTTAATCGACTTGTCATTATTTATTACACTGTTCCCTCAGCTTGTTGCAGGACCTATTGTTCGTTATCAATCAGTTGCAGAGCAAATTAAACAACGAGTTATTGCAAGCTCTGATTTAATGATCGGTACTAGACGCTTTATTCAAGGTTTAGCGAAAAAAGTTTTAATTGCTAATCCTATGGGTTCAGTTGCAGATGAAGTTTTTGCTATATCAGCTGGTGATTTAACAACTGGTACAGCTTGGATTGGTATTTTAGCATATTCTTTACAGATATACTTTGACTTCTCAGGTTATAGTGATATGGCAATCGGGCTAGCTCGTATCTTTGGGTTTAAATTCGATGAAAACTTCAACTATCCATACATCGCACAATCAATTACGGATTTCTGGCGTAGATGGCATATTTCATTAAGCTCTTGGTTTAGAGATTATGTCTACTTCCCATTAGGTGGTAGTCGTGTAAGCCATCAATGGAAAGTTTATCGAAACCTATTAGTTGTTTGGACGTTGACAGGTTTTTGGCATGGGGCGAGTTGGACATTTATGGCGTGGGGCTTCTATTACGGGATTATCATTAGTTTAGAAAAGAAATTTTTATTAAACTGGCTGAGTAAAATTCCAAGAGTATTACGTCATGTTTATGTGCTAATACTTGTGATGATTGGCTGGGTGTTCTTTAGAGCGGATAACTTTACATATTCGTTCGATTATATTAAGACAATGTTCTTTATAACAGAGAATGCTACTTTTGATTATCATACATTGCTTTATTTACAAGACTATGGAGTTTACTTTGTAGTCGCTATCGTATTGTCATTCCCAATTTATATAATTTATCAAAAATGGTCAGAGGCAAAGGCGGAAAGTTCGCTTGCATTTGCAGCTCCGTTACGTATATGGCAAATGGTTTATTACATGGCGTTAATTTTAGTGATAACAATGTATTTAGTAAATGCAACACATAACCCATTCATTTACTTTAGATTTTAGGTGAAAAACATGAAAATACTAAATTTTTTACTACCAATTGCATTTATATTTGCCTTAGCTGGAGGATTGGTTCTTCATTTTATCATTGATGATCGTGAACTGTCGGAGATGGAGAACCGCACATTACAAATGGCTACAGACATTGACCCTTCTGTTGAAAATGTCCTAAATGGAGACGTAACGAAAAAAGTTGAAAGCTATATTTCAGACCAGTTTCCTCTTCGTGACGTATGGATGAAGGCTTATGTACAAACACAGGCGATGACAGGGACAACTTATATTAATGATTCCTATTATGTTGATTATGGGAGTGGTTGGATTGTCGCGAAACCTGTAGTAGAGCCTAAGCCAAAAGAGGAATTGGAAGAGTTTGCAGATGGATTTGCGGATATTCAGGCAGGTTTAAAAGCTTCTGGAATTCCGATGTCATTCTTCACGTTTCCTGCAAAGGCGACCTATATACGTGAGCCAGGTCCATCCTTTATGCCTGAAGATACAGGAAAAGTGAACAATCGGGTGCTTCATGAAATTCTTACTGAAAAAGGAATCGATAATGCTATTCTAATGGAATCCATTTCAGAGGATGTTGATGTGCATGATATGTACTTTAAAACAGACCACCATTGGAATTTTTACGGAGCTTATCAAGGATACTTGGCACTGATGAAAAATATCGGTGAGCGCATCGGAGAAGAGATTGAACCAGTAGCCTACGATGAAGCAAATAATAGTTGTTTGCCAAATGAATTTTCCGGTTCATGGAATAAACAATTATACATGACTGTAAATAGTGATGACCAAGTTTGCTACAACTATCCAAAAAACTTTGAAACACAATTTAAGATATACAAAGGCCCTGTCGAAGAAGGCAAGGAAATTGAATTTAATAGTATTTACGGATTTGCGAGAACTTTTGCATCAGACCAATCAGTATCGTACGCCACAGGCTATACATCTGACTATGCAGAACTAAACATTGTTAATGAAAATGCGGAATCAGATAAACATATCGTTATCGTGAAAGATTCATATTTCAATGCAATCCAATTCCATGTTGCGGATCACTTCAAACAAGTAACGGTTCTGGACTTACGTTATGTGGAAGGAAATCCAGCCGATGTAATTTCCGCATTGAGCCCAGATCACGTGTTCTTTGTTTACAATGATCGGAATTATAATGTGGTGGAGATATATTAAGGGTACTGTACTGGGTGATGGCGATCTTGTGGTCGTTACGTGTTAAATGGTTCAATTTTGATAAAGGCGTCTGGCACTTTGTGGTGCTGGGCGTTTTTTATTTTGGTTAGGTTTATAAGAAAACCGGCTAGGTGCTCGAAAAAAGGGTCTAAGTGACCGAATGCTCGAGCTAAGTGATCGAATGTCGTTCCAATGTGACCGAATGCTTGGGCTAAGTGACCGAATGTTGCTACAATGTGACCGAATGTCGTTACAATGCGACCGAATGCACGGGCTAAGTGATAGAATGTCGTTCCTATGCGACCAAATCCCGGCTAAGTGACCAAAAGACCATGTTATCTGCTCAAAACAGATCTACAAGTGATCAAGTGCCAAAACTATCCGCTCGAATGCTTAATCTATCTGACCGAATCGAATTCGTAAGCCCATACTCCATCAAGAAGAGTTACTTTATGTGATCGTATGCAAAGAATATCTGCTCGAATAATAACAGGATGGTCATTGATTATCGTAAGTTGCTCCAAATCAGCAAAGAGACTTTCCCGAGTCTTCCTCAAGTAGCATACCGAAGTAAATAAGCGGAAATTGTTCGGTTATATGCAAAATGGAGATCATATTAGGGGTATATAAGAGGAAGTTTTCCGACTATGCATAGAAAAAACCTTGATTTTTAATATTTTTCGAGGTGGTAACCGTATTTTCTCCGTCTAATTGAGCTATTATTCACTTTTATTTTCAATTAAGCGGAATTTGTCCGTTTAATTAAGCCAGATGCAGCATTTAATCTGTTCCCCAAACCTCCTCCTTGAAAATATAAACCTAAACTAAAAAACATTAAAACGCTTTCAAACCAACACCTTTAATGATTCTCAAAATTTGTCCAATCTTCTAAATGACCGCATGTAATGAACATCCGCTCGTACAACAACAGTATCTCCGAATCCCATCTAAGTTACCCAAAGTTATACCTAACAGCTCAACAAATAAAAAGAACAGCTTGTATGTATCGACAATAAAACAAAAACAAAATTTCGAGAATTCTATGAGTACGAGAATCATAAATTAATAGTACTTGAATATCACCTGTATGATTTAGTTCAAAAGTATGTACTTGGATAGGGAGGGAGAATAGATGAATATCATTATTGAAGATGCGAATACGAATCTAACATTTTATAAAAATAATATTCCTTTCAACTATCAAAAAATGATAGAAGAAAATCCTTCCCAATATACGGCTTTGGGAGCTAGAAGTGAAGATGCTTTCATAGGAATGATCATTGCCAAGAAAAATCTCCATGTATCCATTATGCATATTATTTATTTAGCCGTTAGTGAATGGAATAGTAATACAGGTGTTGAGGAAATGTTGATTTATACATTAGAAGATATTGCGCGGAAAGAAGAGATTCGCTTTATTAATTTTGATTACCTGGGTAATAATCAGGATTATTTTAAATATATTGATGGAATTCTTCGTAAAAATAATTGGTCTGCCTTGCAACCAAAGAAATGTATTTATATAGCAAAAAGGTTTTATATAGAAAAAGAAAGTTGGTTTCGAAAATATTTACAAAATAATAAATCGCTCGTTTTTACTGAGTGGGGATTGCTCAGTTCAGAAGAGCTTCAAGAGTTGCAGGAGGGTGAAGGGGTTTGGTATCCTAAAAAACATTCTCCGTTTAATAACCAACAGAATGAAATCGATCGAGCTGCTAGTGTTGCAGTGAAAGCAGAAGGAAAAGTGATAGGTTGGTTTTTGACACAGGAAGTGACGAGAAAAATGGGGTTAGTAAAATCGATCTTTCTTCACGAAGATTATCGGAGTTTCTCCAATAGTAAGCAGTTTATTATAGTCGGAACGATGCAATTATTTGCAAGGAAAGAATGGGAGTACGTCATGTTTGGCATCGAAGAAAATGATAAGCAAATGGCCAACTTTGTGAATCGTAACCTAAAACAGGCCATTGTAAACAAGAAGCAAATTTATAGCTCACTCAAAAAAGTAAGCCCAATGAAATAAGTGAAATCCTAAGTGCTTGGTCAATGCCATGCACGTTTTTTTATATTTCTAATAGTAAATTTATCTCCTTGTTTATAAAATAGAAAAATTGGTCATTACTAGAATATGAGATTTTACCCAACTAATCTCAGAAAAACCAGTACGGTCATTAGAACTTTCTATAAAACTTTTTTATATCCTGTTACAATAAAAAAAGCAAAGTATGGAGGTAGTAGAGTGAATAAAAATCAAAATAGTTTTGACAACAATTTGGATGAAGCAAATATAACTTGGCATGATTTATTTGAAATGGCAATTGAGTTGAAAAAATTAAAACCGTGGGAGTATTTAGAAAACCATCATGTGATTGTTGTTGAGCACCCTGTAACAGAAGAGATGCTCTATATTTGTGTGATGGGTGCAGGTGGACAAGAGTTCGGATTAGCTATTTACATAGGAGATTATGGACGGAAAATCTTAGAACAAATTGAATTGGATACATTGCCTCCAGATTATTATTATGATATGCACTGTTTAAATGTTACTTTTGTTGATCGTGAAGAAATTACGAAAGAAGATTATCAGCTTATAAAATCACAAGGGCTTTCCTTCCGTGGAAAGAAAAATTGGGTACAATTCCGTTCCTATTTACCAGGTAAGTTTCCTTGGATTCCAGATGAAGCAGAATGCGATTTAATCCTATTTGCAATGTTGCAAACAATGGAGGTCGTTCATCAGATAAAAGAAGGTTGGGAATTTCCTGAATTACCGTTCGGCGACTACTATTTCCGACAACTTGAATTTGTGGATGGTAAAGCACAAATATCAGAGCAAATTATCGGATTTGTAGAAGAAGAGAGTAAAGAAGAAGTTGACCCCATTATTATTAATATATCAGAGTTCGAACTAAAACAATTAGCGAAGAAAAAAGTAGAGAGAGAAGAAATTGAATTTGACTTAATGTACATGCCTCATGCTGTAAAAGAAGAACCAGATGATCGCCCATTTTACCCATTATTAGTTATTGCATTAAGCCGCTCAACAGGAATGGTCATCCACCAGGAAATGGTCCCGCTCGGAAAGGATCGTTTTATAGCACAGGCTACATTTAAAGAAATGATCAAGATTCTACCTTTTAAACCGAGCACTATTTACGTATCACAAGAGATTTACAAATCCGTAGCTAGCTTAGCCAATGCAATGGAAGTACAGTTAAAAGAGGATCAATTATTTGCTTTAAAAGAATTTAAACAATACTTAGAACAAATGTCATAGATACCAGGTACACAAACAATTCGAAGTGTTATGAATTGTTTGTGTACCTGGTCTATTTTTGCAGAAAAAAATTCCTACCAACAAACTTATTTTGTGTTGTCATTTAGTGAATGGAATTAAATCTTACCTAACGCATTTTTTAATCTAATATGTAATCCATTGCATTACTGGATTACGTATTTTCTCCACAATGACTTAAACACGGTAAAAACTCATAAAATAGAGATACAAAGGTGACCTACAAACTGGTGGTGGCTAAATATACCACACCTAAGTAGCATAAAGGCACCATAATTAAACAAGACAGGTGAAAATATGAGTCAACGAAAAGGGCTAGTAATGCGAGAAATTCGAATGGATGAGATGGCGAAATCCATTGATCTTCTCAACTATGTATTTCAAATGTCTATGTCCATAAAAAAGGATCGCCGCTTTGTAAGTGAAAAAAGTAGGCAATTCAATGAAGGGCATGCATTAGGTTGGTTCGATGGTGACCACCTTGTTTCACAAATTTTAAGCTTACCGTTCCAAGTGAACATTTATGGCGTTCCTTATGAAATGGGCGGGATCACGGCGATTGGAACGTATCCTGAGTATTCAAAGCAAGGGCTGATGGATCAATTAATTAGAGAAACGCTTACGGTTATGCGGGATGAAGGCCGTTATATATCATACCTATTCCCTTTCTCGATTCCTTACTATCGTAAAAAGGGTTGGGAAATCATAACTGATATTGTGGAGTTTCAAGTAAAAGACACGCAATTCCCAAACTATAAAGAAGTACCTGGTAAAATTCGTCGCGTAGACACAAGAGATAATGACCTCGTCAACATCTATGACCGGTTTGCTGCAAAAACACATGGCGCGATGATTCGTAACACCATTGCTTGGAATGAAAAATTTCACGAAGATTATTGGGAAGAAAAATTCGTTGATACTGATGTTATTTTGCAAGCAGCTGTTTATTATGATGAAGATGATGTTCCGCAAGCCTATATGTACTATCGGATTATGGAAGAGAACTTTTATATCGATGAAATTGTTTATCTAACTGAAGAAGCGCGGAAAGGGATTTGGAATTTTGTCTCTGCCCATACGTCCATGGTGTACAACGCATACGGAAAAACAACGGGGAATGAGCCTGTTGCATTCCTATTAGAGGATAGCGAAATTATTCAAGAAGTATCGCCGTATTTCATGGCAAGAATTGTGGATGTAGAGAAATTTTTAGAGCGATTCCCGTTTGATGAACCTGACTTCCATATTCGCTTTGTAGTAAGAGACCGCTTAATTGAGTGGAATAATGGAACGTTTGATGTTGAGTCAGTAAATGGCATTGTATCTGTGAAAAAAGTAAATGATGTCGACGAAGCAATTACAGTAAATTGTTCAATCCAAACGCTTGTCACGATGATGTTAGGTTATAAACGACCAAAATATTTAGAGAAAATTGAACGTTTACAGGGGAATAGTGAAATCATTTCCATATTGGAGGATATTCTTCCAGTAGGGATTCCGACTTTTATAGATTATTTTTAATACTTATAATGAGCCAGATATCAGAGGTGAATAGCCTTTGCTGTCTGGTTTTTTGCATTTCTAGGGGTATACAAATAGAGTGCAAAATTTATCCTTTTCAAGTAACTAACTGCTATTGTTAAAGTTTTGTAAATTTTCTCATGGTAACACTGATAATCTAAGTATTTTAAGAGGATCACAACTTGTTCGTAATTTAATATGAGAATTACAAAAATTAACGAATATTAATCAATAGTAGAATAAAAGATTTACAAATGAAAGATATGATAAAAATTGTAAATTATAGAAAACTATTGGAGGAAGAGGGTACAAAATGAGAAAGAAGAAATTGAACAAATTGTTTATCGCTTCAGCAGCAACAGTAGTAGCAGCTTCTGGAGTAGCAGCACCAAGTCCTGCAAATGCGAATAGTACTTTCCCTGATGTAAAGACAAGCGATTATTTCTACAATGCAGTAATGGAATTATCGGAGCGGGGTGTTATTAAAGGTTTTGAAGATGGTACATTCCGTCCGAATAACAATGTTACTCGTGGACAAGCCGCTGTGATTATTGCTGGTGTACTAGGCCTTAATACGAACAATGTTACAAATCCAGGATTTAAAGATGTTCCGACTTCTCATCCATATTACGGAGCTATTTCAGCTCTTGCAAACGCTGGTTATATTAATGGATTTGAAGATGGTACTTTCGGAGCAACTCAACCAATTACACGTAATCAAATGGCAATTATTATCGCAAAAGCTTTTAAATTAGAAGCGCCAGCTAATACAACTCTACCATTCACGGATGTATATCCTGCTTATAAAAATCAAATTGCAGCACTTTTCACAAATGGCATAACATCAGGTACTTCAAAATCTACATTTGGTGGATCTTCAAATGTTACAAGAGGCCAATTAGCTCAATTCGTTGTGAAGGCAGAAAACGTAAGTAAATCTGAAGATGTAGAAAATTCAACTACGTTTACGATTGAAAGTATTTCAGATTCAAAGATTCAAACAAGTCAAGGCGAGTTAGCAGTTAATTCTTCACTTCAATCTATCTTCAAATCATCAAATGCAGCAGCTCTAAAAAATGCTGAAGTAAAAGCGGTTGTTTCAAATGGTGAAGTGAAATCGATCTCATCTATTACATTAAATGCTTCTGGTACTGCCAATACTCCAGTTGTATTTGATGGAAGTAAAGCAACGATTTCTGGCGATGTGAAAGTGAATGCTGACTATGTTGCGTTAAATAATGTAACAGTAAATGGTGATTTAACTTTAACAGCAAAGGTTGTTAATAAATTCGCTAGTAAAGGGTTAGTAACAAACGGTGAATTAATCGTTGAAAAAGCTCCAGCCAGTCCAGTCGCATCAATAAATGGGGTAGTTGCAGCGGAAACAAAAGGTCCAGAAGTTGAACTACTAGAATCAACGATTAAGTCGATTTTAGCAGAAAGAAACGGCGTAAAAATCTCTTCTGATAGTAAGTTACCAGAACTAAAGATTTCAGCAGAAGTAACTAACATAGAAGTGAATGCGAATGTTGCAAAAGTTACAGTAAACGTTACGTTAAAAATAGAAATTACTGGTAAAGGAACACTTGACCAGGTAACTATTGAAAAAGCGGAAGAAATCGCACTTCTAGTTGCAGGTATCGTTAAAGAATTAGTCGTTGCAAACCAAACAACAAAAGTTGATGTTGGTGTAAATGTCCAAATTGAACAACTTGTTGTACCAGAAGGTAAAAAAGTAGATGAAGTCATCAAAAATTTCAATCAAGTTCGAAACAACATTAAAGAAGTAAAAGATGCTAAAGGTGCTACTGTGAACAAACCAAGCACAGGTGGAGGATCTGGTGGCGGGTCAAACAATGGTGGTGGCAACAACAATAAAAACTTCTCATTATCCATCATGCATACAAACGATACGCACGCTAGTTTAGATAATGCTCCTAAAACAGTAACAGCTGTCAAAGAAGTTAGAGCAGAAAAACCAGACGCATTATTGCTAAATGCAGGTGACGTGTTCTCAGGTACATTGTATTTCAATGAGTTCCAAGGTCAAGCAGATTTAAAAATGATGAATTTAATGGGTTATGATGCCATGACATTCGGTAACCATGAATTTGATTTAGGTTCAAGTGAAGATGGACATCAAGGATTAGTTGACTTCATAAAAGGAGCAAACTTCCCATTTGTAAGCTCTAATGTTAACTTCACAGCTGATGAGAAATTTACAGGATTATTTAGTGACTTAATTTCAAGTGAACCTGAAAATGGAAAAATCTACAACGGTATCATTAAAGAAATCAACGGAGAAAAAGTAGGGATCTTCGGTTTAACAACTGCCGAAACAAAAGATCTTTCTAGCCCAGGTGCAATCACTTTCGAAGATTATAAAGTAGAAGCTGAAAAAGCCGTTAAAGCATTTGAAGATAAAGGTGTAGATAAAATTATCGCAATCACACATATCGGTTATGACGACAATGCAGCCATCGATAATGACCTAACGTTAGCAAAAGAAGTAGAGGGTATCGACGTAATTGTAGGCGGACATAGTCATACAACACTAAAAGAGCCTATTGTAGTTAAAGAAGATGCAACGCCAACAGTCATTGTACAAGCTGGCGCTAACAACAGTAATTTAGGTTTACTAGATGTTGAATTTGATAAAAACGGTGTTGTTGTTGGACAAGCTGGTAAATTAATCGCTATTGGTGACCAAGTTGAAGATGCTGAAGCGAAGAAAATATTAACACCATATAAAGAGAAAGTTCAAGAATTAGCAGAACAACCAATCGGAGTAACAGCAGATGTTGCCCTATTGAATCCAAGAGTAGGTGATGAAGGAAATACAACCGGTGAAAGTGTACGTAAAAATGAAACAATCTTAGGTAACCTAATTACGGATGGTATGCTTGTAAAAGCAAAAGAAACAACAGGTAAAAATGTCATTATGGCATTCCAAAACGGTGGAGGTATTCGTTCTTCTATCGATGCAGGTCCGATTACAGTAGGAGAAGTAATTACAGTACTTCCATTTGGCAATACATTAGCGGTAATGGATGTTACAGGTGCAGAACTAAAAGAAGCATTTGAAATTAGCTTAGGTAAATTGCCAGGAGAGAACGGCGGATTCTTACATGTAGCTGGTGCTAAAGTTCAGTTTGATTCTTCAAAACCTTCAGGTGAACGTGTAATCTCGCTACAATATCAAGACGCAACGGGCAATTATATAGACATATTAGATTCTGAGACTTATACAGTTGCAACCAATGCATTCACTGCACAAGGTGGAGATGGCTATACACCATTTGCAAAAGCATATGCGGAAGGCCGTGTAACGGACTTAGGTTTATCAGACTGGCAAAACTTTGCCGAACATTTACAAAGTCTTGATTCAATCCCAACTCAAATTGAAGGACGTATTGTGGATGTTGCAGGAGAAGTTGTAGATCCAGAACAACCAGGAACTGATATCGTTGAAGATCCAGGTAAAAAACCTGCAGAAGTAGTAACGACAAAAGATACATTAACAGTACAAACAAGCGAAGACACGACTAAGTTAACTGTTAAACAAATTGCTCGCTATGACAGTGGTCATGGTCCAACGGGTACTGAAATATTAGCATATGATGTAACTTCTCATAAAGCATTCGTGACAAACGGAGCGGTTGGAGGATTCGATATTCTGTCTTTTGCAGATTTAACAGATGATTCAACAGATTTAAAAGCTATCCAATCTGAAAAACGAGTTGTAATAGCTGATTACGGTATTGCAGGGGCAGAAAACATAACAAGTATTGCTGCACATCCAACTTTAGATTTAATCGCTATCTCTGCTTACGGTGAAAAAACGGATCGTGGATATATCGTATTTGCTGATAAAAATGGTAAGTATGTAAATCATGTTCAAGTAGGCTATTTACCAGACATGGTAACATTTACTCCTGATGGCGCAAAAGCAATCGTTGCGAACGAAGGCGAGCCAAACGATGCATTACCATTGATTGACCCTGCTGGTTCTATTTCAATCATTGACATTCCTTCATATCAACATACGGAACTCACATTCACTACTGCTATGTTAGATGATAAAGTTCGTATGACATTTAATGGAGAAGATGAAAACTACTTAGAACAACTAGAACCTGAATATGTAACCGTTTCTGAAGATAGCAAAACAGCATATGTCTCTTTACAAGAAAACAATGCAATTGCGACAGTAAACCTTGAGACAAAAGAAATTATTAGTGTAAAAGGTCTTGGTGTTATCGATCATTCTGAAAATGGAAATGAAATGGACGCAAACAAAGAAGATAAGACAGCAAATATCGTTAAAACACCAATTTTAACATACCATATGCCTGACGCAATTGACACGTTCACAATTGATGGTACTGAATACATCATTACACCAAATGAAGGGGACTCTCGTGACTGGGAAGGTTATTCAGAAGAAGGCGAAATCGTAGTAAAAGATGATGGAACAGTAGTTATAGAAGGTAAAGTAAATGGTGAAAAAGTTGAATTTACTATTGATTTAAATGCTGAGAAATACAAGGGTTACGATCAAGAAGAATTAAATTCATTTGATTTATCAACACTCGAAGGCTACAAAACAACTTTAGAAAGTGGTTTAAGTGATGATGGTTCTGTATATGAAGCCATCTATGGTTATGGTGGACGGAGTTTCTCAATCTTCAATGCTACTACTATGGAAGAAGTATTTGATAGTGGCAGTGAGTTCGAAAAATTAATCAATCAATTAACACCGGACTATTTTAATACTAACCATGCTGAAGTTAAAAAAGATAACCGTAGTGATGACAAGGGTCCAGAACCAGAAACAGCGGTGACAGGAACAATTGGTAGTACAACTTACGGATTTATCGCGTTAGAACGTTACAGTGGAATTATGGTTTATGATTTATCAGATGTAACGAATCCTAAGTTTGTAGCATTAATCTCAAGTCGTGATTTCGTAAGCCATAAAGCGGATGGTAAGAACTTTGAGGATGAAATAGAGGATGGAAATCTTGACCCAGCAGAAGTAGCAGGTATCGCTGGTGACGTTTCTCCAGAAGGCTTACTATTTATCTCTGCTGAAAATAGCCCAACTGGTAATGCATTACTAGTGGCGACTCACGAAATTTCTGGTACTGTAGCTGTGTATGAATTAAGTGGAACACTGTCTCAAGAACCGCCTGTAGCCGAACTGGAAGTAAGTAGCGATAATTTCTCAGGTACAGAAGCAGAATCAAAAATATATGAAACAAATGTATTAGTTAAATTTGATGGTACTACTACAAAACTAGAAAATGCAATAGTTAAGGGTAACTTAACTTTAGTTGGTTTCCCAAATGGGGAGTATAGTATCTCAAATATGAAAGTAGAAGGTACTACTATAATAGCTGAATAAGATTTTACGCCTTAATTACTTTAGCCTTTCATCACAGTACGTGTTGGAAGGCTAGTAATTTGAAATAGTTAACAAACATTCGGATCTGATTTTATCTAAAAGGAGACCAATATAATGAGTAAACGAAAGTTAACAAGAACTGTAAATGCATTTTTAGCTACAAGTTTAGTAGCAAGTGTCGTTGTTCCTACTACTATACCTGTTGTACATGCAGAAGAATCTGCTGAAGTCACAAATTTAAACATTTCTAATAATGAGAAAGAAATTGTAAGTAATTCAAAGATCAGTTCAGAAAGTCAATCCATTTCAACTGAAGATACTGTTAAAATTGAAGAGCAGGTAGAATCAGCCGAATTCATATCAGTTGCTGATGCTATTGCAAATAATTCCGGTATTGCAACAGTCCGTGGGTATATAGTTGGGACAGCAATAAGTGGGACAAAATATGATCAAGAAGCGCCTTTTGATTCAAATACCAATCTCGGATTAGCAGACGACCCTAATGAAACAGACCCAGCAAAAATCTTACCGGTACAACTTACTAAAGGTGAAATCCGTGAAGTTTTAAATCTTAAAGAAAACCCTGAGTACTTTCAAATCGAGGTAACAATTACAGGAAGTCTTGAACCGTATTTTAGTGTACCTGGTTTAAAATCTCCATCAACTTATTCAATCGTAGGTCAAGAACCTGAACCAGAGGTACCAGAAACCCCTTTAGAAACTATTTCAATTTTAGAAGCTCGTACTTTAGGGTCAGGGGAAGTAAAAGTTAAAGGTACAGTAACTGCAAAACTAAAAAATACCTTGCATATACAAGATAGTACTGGAGCAATTGCAATCTACCCATCTTCAATCAATGCTCAAATTGGTGATGAAATCATTATTACAGGAACTTTGGACGATTATAATGGGCTACTCCAATTACAGAATCCGACAATTGCTGAAAATATTGGTCAAGTAACTGTTCCAGCTCCTTTATATTTAACAGGAGCAGAGTTAAATGAAGAGAATGAATCAAAATTAGTAACAGTTGAAAATGTAACTCTTGAATCTGTTAATGGTAGTAGTTGGAAAAACTATACTGCAACTGATGGTACTCAATTTACAGTTCGAGATGAATTAGGAACATTGGATCTTTCAGTTGGTACAACTTACGAATCCATTACGGGAATTGTTCAAGAATTTAATGGGGTTTTCCAAATCATTCCTAGAAATCAAGCTGATATTTTAGAAGATTCATCTGTGGTACAGGCCGTAACTGCAAATCCTGCCCCTGGACTTATTCCTACAGGAACAGAAGTAACACTTTCTACACTTACAGATGGTGCTGACATCTACTTTACAATTGATGGGTCTGATCCAATAGCAGAAGGACAATTGTATGATGAACCGATTGTTGTAAATGATGATATGAACATCAAAGCGGTTGCTATTAAAGAAGGTTTAACATCAAGTCAAGTAACTGAATTTACTTACACTGTATATAACCAAGAGGAAGGTATGCAGATCCATGACATTCAAGGTGAGTCACATAACTCTTCTCTAGATGGTACACAAGTTCAAAATATCCAGGGTATTGTGACGTATCAGTATGAACTTGGAGGAAATCATTACTTCCATATCCAAACACCAGATGACTTAGTAGATGGTAACCCCAATACATCAGAAGGTATTGTTGTATTTACTGGAAATCAAAAAGCTAGTATACAAGTAGGTAATTTAGTATCTGTAACGGGTACTGTTGATGAATATCATATAGATGGCTATTATGATACGAAACAAGATACAGATTTATCAGTAACACAAATTAATGCAAGAAATGACCGTGGAGGAAAAATTGAAGTAGTAGAAAATAATGTAGCTCTTCCAGAACCAGTGGTTATTAATGCATCAAATTTACCGAGCGAAGTTATCGATAATGATGGTTTTGCAGAATTTGATCCACAAGAAGATGCAATTGACTTCTGGGAAAGTTTAGAAGGTATGCGAGTTGAAGTTGGCACCGTTAAAGCAGTAGCACCACAAGAACATGGAGATTTAATTACAGTACTAGAAGATAGAGTAACAGACACTATTAACGGTGGTGTTTTATTAAAAGAAGATAATGCGAACGCTGATCGTATTCAATTTAAACTTTATGATAACGACGCTGCAAGAGATTTTGAAGTAGCAACAGGCGATAAATTCGAAGGTCCAATTCAAGGTGTTGTTAACTATGGCTTCCAGAACTACAAAATATATGCTGATTATGAAGATATGAAAACGAAACATATTGTGGGGGCAGCTGAACCAGAGACTACAACGATTGTAAAAGATGATAATAAATTAACAATTGCTTCATATAACCTAGAAAACTTCTCGAATAATACAAGCGAAACTTCAAATGACAAAGCACAAAAATTAGCTAGAGCTTTTGTAACAGATATGCAGAGCCCAGATATTATTGGTGTAACAGAAGTGCAAGATAATAATGGACAAGATTCTGGTAATGCAGAGGCAAGTGAAAGCTATGAGCGACTAATCCAAGCGATTGAGGATGCTGGTGGCCCACGCTATGAATATTTAAACATCGACCCAATAGTAAATGAAGATGGTGGAGCACCAAATGCAAATATCCGTGTTGGTTTCTTATACAATCCGGATCGAGTTTCGCTTCCAGAAGGTATTCAAGCTGGCAATGCAACAACAGCAGTAGGTTACGAAGATGGACAATTAACTCATAATCCAGGTCGTATCGATCCAGATAATGATGCATTTTATGATAGCCGTAAACCATTAGCGGCACAATTCAATTTCCAAGGTGAAGAAGTAATCGTCATTGCAAATCATTGGAATTCAAAATCAGGTGATACACCATTATTTGGTTCAACACAACCACCTGTGTACGGAAGTGAAGAACAACGTCACAAAATTGCAAATGTAGTTTATAGTTTTATTGAAGACATTAAAACAAAAAATCCAGATGCTAATATCGTTTCAGTAGGGGACTTCAATGACTTCCAATTCTCTGAAACATTGAAAATTCACGAAGGTGAATTAATGACGAACATGATTAATCATGTAGAAGAAAGTGATCGTTACACATACCTATACCAAGGTAATTCTCAAGTGCTAGACCATATATTAGTATCTAATAATCTAGTAGACAACACTGAAATTGATATACTTCATATTAATGCAGACTTCACTGACATGGCTGGTCGTGCTTCTGACCATGACCCAGTAATGGTTCAAATAGATTTAAAAGCTAAAGAAGTACCAGCTGTTGAACAAACATTCAATCTTCAGAACTATGATACAAACCAATTAATTATTAACAAACCAAGCGTGGCATTAAAACTAGATAACGAATCAGAAATTCCAGAGGGTATCTTGTTTACAGGTGATTATGCTGAAATCGAAGGTAATGGATTCGCCAATACAACTCTAACGATCCGCCCTGATAATGAAGGAACAGTTATCGATTTAAAGGGCACATTAGTTAAGGAAATCATTGTCGAAGGACCTTACAATGTTCAATTTGATAACCAGGCTGATGGTCAAATTATAGATCAAATTAATGATTCATTTAAATTCACTATTCTATCTGATACTCATTTCTATGATAAATCACTTGGTACAACGGGCGAAGCACTGGAAAACTATTTAGCAAATGATAGAAAGCTGTTGATTGAAAGTGAGGAAATACTTGAAGCAGCAGTTCAAGAGATTAAGTTTAATGATTCCGAAGTAGTATTAATTTCAGGTGATTTAACAAAAGATGGCGAACTAATTGGCCATCAAAATGTGGCTAAAATATTAGAAGAATTAGAGGCTGCTGGTAAAAAAGTATATGTGACTCATGGTAACCACGATATCAACAACCCACATGCGGTTAAGTTTGTAGATAGTGTAACAGAAGCTGTAGATACTGTAACAGTGAAAGAATACAAAGAATTGTATAACGACTTTGGTTATGGTGAAGCCATTGCACAAGATCCAAATTCATTAAGCTATGTTGTCCAACCTAAAAAAGGTGTACGTATTATTGTAATGGATTCAGCTTTATACGAGAATAATTTTGAAATTGGTAGACCAGAAACTGATGGTGAATTTAGTGACGAAAGACTTACTTGGATTTTAGATCAAATTAAAGCTGCTAAAGAAAATGGAGATTTCGTTTTTGGAATGACTCACCACGGTATTATTCAACATTTTGGTGTTCAAGATCAAATTTTCCCTCAATATGTAATTAATAATTGGGAAAACGTATCGACGAAATTAGCTGATGCAGGGTTGAATATCGTATTTACTGGTCACTTCCATGCACAAGATGCTGTTAAGAAAACGACTGAATCTGGAAATGTAATCTATGATATTGAAACTGGCTCACTTGTAACATATCCAGCACCTTATCGAGTTGTTGAAATTGCTAATGGAATCGTTAAGGTAGATACAGAAACAGTAGATAAAATTGCTTTTGATACAAATGGCAAACCATTTCCTGAGTATGCCGAGGAGTTTCTAGTAAAGGGAATGGAAACGCTAGTCCCATCAACACTTGCGCAATTATTAGAATCGCAAGGATTACCACCTGAATTAGCTGAACAGCAAGCTCAAGCATTCACAAATATGCCAGTAGTACCAGAAGTCGACCCATCTATTACACTTGGTGACATTATTACAGACGCATTAGTTCAACACTACACAGGTGATGAAAAAGCAAATCCAATTACAGAAGGTGTTGTAAATGGATTACAAAATAGTGAAGATCCAATGCAGAGATTCCTAGGTAATGCATTATTCACTTTATATAATGACGACACACCAGATAACCAATTTGAAATCAATTTAAATTCTTTAAACAAATAATCAATAACGTAAGATGAGTGCCAGACATATAACTTGCCTGGCACTTCATCTTTAAACGACTTCATATACCGCTCAGCGATAGGGATATACCATATTTTTGCAGCTACATATGTTCTGTTTTAAAGATTAGAGAGAGTTTTCAAAAAAATAACATTGTGAGGAGTATAAATATGGCACGAAAACATAAGAAAAAAATGACTTATCTATTTATGATCTTTGTACTCATGATCAACATATTCACACCACTAAATACTAAAGCAACAGAGCTACCTTTTGATACAGACGTGCAAACTATTTATATGGCGACAGAAGATAACGAACAAACAACGCCTGATAGCGTGGTCATTGAAGTAGAAGAACCTTATATAGTTTTAGAAGATTTTGAGTCTAGTAGTACATGGAAAGCAACAGGAGCAAAATATAATACTGTGGATGCAACAGTTTCTAGTGATGAAGTTCGCTTTGGGGAAAATTCACTACGTCTTGACTATGACTTTTTAAATCAACAAGGGACATCTGGAATCTATGCAAGTAGGGATACACGAATCGAAGTACCTGGAAATCCGAAAAAAATTGGGATGTGGATTTATGGAGATGGTAAGAAACATTGGTTAAGACAACAGTTAGTCGATGCGAATGGTCAAAATTTTAATATCGATTTTACAGGAGATTATCCAAATGGTGTTACATGGGAAGGATGGCAGTATGTTGAGGCAGATATTCCAGCTAATTGGCAAGCACCATTCAAAATTGATTTGGCAGTTCGTTATATGGCAACAAAAGATGAAGGCAAATCGGCTGACACTATTTATGTAGATAATATTATAGCGATTTATGGTGAATTCAATGCAGATGTAAAAAATCCACAATTATCAAACTTTAAACCATCTGAAACGTCAACAAACAAACCTGAAATTAGTATAACGGCTATTGATTACGAATCTGGCATTGATCCGAACAAAATAGTGATGGAAATCGATGGACAAATCGTAACACCAGAATATAATGAAGCCTCTGGAATGATTTCTTATACACCAAGTACTCCTTTAGCAGATGGCCTGCATCAGGTATATATTGAAGTATTCGACAAAGAAGGAAACCATAAATTTAATACATTTACTTTTGCGATTTCATCTGGTGGACCTGCATTTCTATGGGGTGAACCAGAAGCTGCTCTAGCTGGTTCGGTATTTGACGTACAATTGAAATTAAAGAATATTAAGGAACTAAATGGTGCAGAGTTTACATTGAAATATGATCCGAATTTAATAGATTTCGTTGATGGTGATCAAACTGTTGAAGGTCTTCAGGGAAGAGTTGAAGATATATTCAAAAGTACTGTAAAAGTGAATAGTGTCGATGAGCAACATGGGGAAATTTCACTACAATTTGATGGATTCAATGCTGTTGAAACAAGTGAAGAAGAAGTAGTTGCAACGGTATCATTTGCTTTAGGAAATGATGCTGCTGGGACAGCTAAGCTTGAATTAACAGATGGGCAATTTTCATATGTAGAAGAATCGATAGGAACATTACCTTTCTTTTCAAACCCACTTGACCTTGTAATTTCACAACCTTATGTTTTATCAATAGAAGGAAAATCTGTAGGTACTCCAAGTAAAATTACAGTGAAAGATCTTCAAGGAAACCCAGTTGAAGGAGCCAAAATAGAAATTACTAATGGAAATAAACTGATAAAAATTACTAAAGATACACAAATATATAAAGGTGGAAGTGGCGTTGCTGGAGATCCCTATCAGGACGTTTCAGCTGGTACTTATATTCCATATGCCAATGCACCAACGAGTAAATTTAGCTATTACCGAATTTTTATGCCAAACGGACAACAACGCTATTATCATGTTCCAAAAGATGATGCAGAGGTTGTTGATTGGAATACATTATTTGATGGTACAGATGAAAATGGAGAAATCTATACTGACAAGCTGACACTTTCTCAAATTCCTCTAAGCATTCAAGCAAGCAAGGGAGAGTTAGTCAGTCAAGTTGAATCATTTACTGTAACGCCACAACTAGGCACTCAAAAACCAGAAAATATCACGTTGACATGGACAAATGATCCATCAACGTCGCAGCATTTCACATGGCGTACTGGTACAGCTACTCAAAATTCTGTTGTAGAAGTTGTAGAAGAAACGGATCCTAACGGTTTTTCGAGTGAATCTGTCATACGTGTAGATGGCGACATTGAATTTTATGCAGATGATAAGGTCGAAATGACGATTCATCATGCAAATGTAAATGGTTTAACACCAGGTACTATTTATCAATACCGTGTAGGCGATGGTACTCAAAATGGATGGAGTGAAGTTGGTCATTTTACAACTGCATCTAATAATGAAGAAGCGTTTAATTTCTTATTCTTTACAGATACGCAATCACAAGATGCAAATGGATTTGCTATTTGGACAAAACTATATGAATTAGGTTTAGAAAAATTCCCGAATACAAAATTCGTACTACATGGTGGAGATATTGTTGAAGATGGTAGTGTGATGAGCCAATGGGAATTGTTCTTACAAGCTTCTAAAGAATTGACACCAAAAGTTCCATTCATGTCTGTTTTAGGAAATCATGATGTGTATGGGAACGGTGAATCTATTTATTCATCGTTATTCTCATATCCGCAAAATGGACCAGAAGGCAAAGAAGGCTTTGTTTATTCTTTTGAATATGAAAATGCGAAGTTCATTATGTTAAATTCAGAGTTTGGTATACAAGATATGGAACAGCAAGAACAATGGATTCGTGAGGAAGTGGAAGGTTCAACAAAACAATGGACTATCGCCATGTTCCATCGTCCACCGTATAAGAGTAATCCATTAACTGGTCAGAATGCGACAGCATCTACTTTTGCACCACTTTTAGAAGAACTAGGTGTTGATTTAGTTTTAAATGGGCATGACCATGCTTATATGAGAACTCACGCAATGAAAGATGGACTTGTTCAAGAAAATGGTGAAGGAACTGTATATGTCATCGGTGGCTCAGCTGGACCAAAATTTTACCCAGTAGAAAGTAATGAATATGTCGACGTTCAATTTGATTCGGACACGCAAGTATTTACATCTATATCTATTGATGGAAACGTATTAAAAGGCAATGTTTATACAATTAATAATGAGTTAGTAGATTCATTTGAAATTAATAAAGCGAAGTCTCCAGTTGATCCAGTAATACCAGAAGCAACTTATCATATTACAAATTTTGATACGAATAAATTAACCATAACAAAACCAAGTATTTCATTAACACTTAATGGCGAATCTATAATTCCAGAAGGTATTCTATTTACAGGATCATACGGAGAATTTAGTGGTGAGGATTTTGCTGGTATAACAGTAACACTAGATCCAGTGTCACCAGGTGCCGTTATCGACTTTAAAGGTACTGTTGTACAGAAAGTGATGATTGGTAAAAATGTTAAAGAAATTCGGGGCTATGAAAACATTCAAGATATTGAATATTTAGATGGTGCTAGTAAAGAAGATATTATATTTAAGTAATATTAATGATTGTTTTCTTAATAAATTGATTCGCCCCTTTATTTAATAACTCCTATTGATTAGAGTTCGGAATTTAGTCGAACACAAATACTTTTTTGCGAAAAATGTAATTAACCTAGGCTATTTTACGATCAAAGTAGCCTAGGTAGCTTTATCTTTTCCTCGGTTAAATCTACACGTTTTTCTATTTAGAAAAACTGAAATTCCCTACAATAAATTTGGTTGAAGTATTAATTTACCACATAATCTACTAGTATGCTCCAATCAATAGACATTTCTCAGTTCCCGGTGTATTCGATTGTATAGAAATAAACAGTTAATGCTGCTGGCATAAACTCTTCTTGATCGTTAGAAAATTTCTCTTCGCTTCCGTTTAAGACCCTACATGGCGCATATTTTCACCTAGGATGAGTCAAAAGTTGTGGTATTTCTAACTGAATTGAATTGGGAGGTAAAATATTCCTAAAAATAGATTTATCATAATTTTAATAGTATTATCAAATTTAATTACTTCATTAAAATGGATTGTAGGTAAAATGAACCTTATTAATAAGCCTTTTGAATCTCCTAAGTTACTAATGATGGTAATAATGGTATTAGAATTCCAAAAATTATCATTGTATAATAATATCTGTTAATGGCTTTGTAATAATTCATAATATACATATTTTCATATTTTTTCGCCATTAACCTTTAGTGAAAGGGGAAGAATGATGAGTAAAAGTAATCAAAAAAAGTATTTTAATGCAACTATGGTTGCTACTCTAGTTGCATCAACAGTGGCAGGAGGTTCTGTCGCAGGTGCAAGTGCAGAATTTTCTGATGTGAAAACAACAGATTATTTCTTTGAAGCTGTGAAAAATCTGTCTGAAAGAGGAATCGTTAATGGATTCCCAGATGGAACATTTAAACCGTATAACAATGTAACTCGTGGACAAGCCGCAGTTATTATTTCGGGTGCTTTAGGTTTAGATACAACAAATGTACAAGATCCAGGTTTTAAAGATGTACCGACGTCTCACCCATATCATGGTGCAATTGCAGCGCTTGCAAATGCTGGATATATCAATGGTTTTGAAGATGGAACTTTTGGTCCAGACAAGTTTGTTACGCGCAATCATATGGCCATTATTATTTCAAAAGCGTTCAACTTAGAAGCGCCTGCTGGTACAACATTACCATTTAGTGATATTTACCCAGCCTACAAAAATCAAATTGCAGCTCTTTATGCAAACGGTGTAACAGCGGGTAACTCACCAACTACTTTTGGTGGTTCTTTAAACGTAACGCGCGGTCAACTTGCGCAGTTTATAGTAAAAGCGGAAAAAATAAACGAAGTTAGTGAATTCACTATCGAAGAAATTTCGAATTCTACAATTAAAACAAATATTGGAGACTTTACTTTAGGTTCAGCGGCTACAGGTATCTTTTCAAATGACAATGCAAGTGCATTAAAAGGTGCTAGTGTATTAGCGAAAGTAGAAAATGGTGAAATTGTTTCTGTAAAATCGTTAACACTGAATGCAGAAGGCACTTCAGAAGAGTCTCTTGTATTCGATGGAAATAATACTGAATTAGTAGAATTAACGATCAATGCTGACAATGTAATTGTGAAAAATATGACAATTACTGGTGATATCCAGGTGACAAGTCAGGTTTTAAAATCATCTACACTAGAAAATGTAGAATCGAACGGTCAACTAATCGTTGAATCGAATAACGAGTATGTAGCGTCAACTAATCTATTGTTTGCTACAGAGACAAACGGCCCGGAAATTACTTTAAAACAAACTTCAGTAAACGATATTGTTGTAAAACGAAACAATGTGTCAATTACTTCTGATACGAAACTTGCTCGAGTAACGATTTCTGAGGGCGTAAAGGAAATTGAAGTCAACTCAGACATCGATAAAATCACAGTGGCGCATGCTGGTGAGGTCATTCTAAATATTACAGGTAAAGTGGCGGAACTTGTAATTCCTAACAAAGAAACTAAAGTTGAACTTGGTGCAAATGTCGAGGTTACAAAATTAGTAACACCTGAAGGTTCTAAAGTAGCGGATATTATTAGCAACTATAGTGCAGTAAAAGGGAAAATTACTGAGGTTGTTGATAGTAAAGGGACAAAAGATGAAACAGCTACAAACGAAAGCTCTAGTAGTAGTGGATCATCAGGAAACAGTAATAATGATGACGACGATGATGACAATGTTTCAGTTAAACCAATTAACGGAAATGTAATTGCTAGTAATGGTATTTATGGCCCTGCATCCGGAATTCAAACAATCGAAGGTGATTTAACCATTTCTAGCCCAGACGTTACTCTTCGAAATGTAACGGTTACTGGTAAGTTAGTTTTAGGTGAGGAAATCGGTGAAGGCGACGTACATTTAGATGGAGTTACTGTACAAGGTGAAACTGTTGTAAATGGTGGCGGACAAAACAGTGTTTATTTCAATGATTCAGTGTTAGCAACAGTCATTGTAAATAAAAATAACGGAGCAGTTCGTATTGTTGCACAAGGTAGTACACAAGTGTATGAAGTCCAACTTGAAACGCCAACAATTGTAGTGGAAGACAGCTTAGATCAAGGCTCTTCAGGTTTTGACGACATTATTTTAACGGAAGCTATGCAATCTGGATATGAAGTTCAACTTAATGGTACATTTGAAACAATTAACTCTAGAGCTACAAGTGTTCGAATTAATTTGAGTGAACAGACCGATATCCGTACTTTAGTATTAAACGCAGCTGCAACAGTATTAGGTACTGGTAATATTCGTTTAGCGGAAGTAAATGCAAATGGTTCAACATTATCTCAAAGACCTCAAAATGTTGTCTTGAATAATGGTACATTAACAATTTCAGATGGTGAAAATACAGAAACAATTGATGAAAGCTACGCAGATTCAGATGCTACTACAACACTCAATTCTATAAGTGTATATAATGGAAGTATTTCGTTAGAGTTAGAGAATTTTGTTACAGAAATAACATCTGCTGACGTGGCGATAGTAGCGACAATAGATGGCGAAGAAGTTGAATTGAACGGTTTATATTATAACGCAAATCAACAGAGATACAATTTTGACATTATTGATATAGTTGATAATATTGGTGAGATTGTTGAAATTACAGTGACTCCTCTATCAGGTAAAGTAACGGGTGAAGCAAAAACGGCTTCATTTGAAGTCCAAACTGGTTTCTCTGGTCGAATTACAGATATTCAACGTGTAGGTATTCCAAATCTAGAGATTCAGTTTAGAGCAGGAATAGGCTCGACTGAGGGCGAAGTTGTAGGAACTGCTACAACAGATCGCTACGGCTATTATTCTATTAATCTACCTGCAGGAACATATACAGGTGAATTTACAAGTCCTGGTTATTTAACAACATACATGATTGCAAATGCAGCTTCTGATGAATTTTTAACAGATCAAAATGAAACAGCAATTCGAGCTGCTGCTACAAACGAAGTAAAAATTATGTTATCTTGGGGAGAAAATCCTAGGGATTTAGATTCGCATTTAACAGGTCCTGGTGCAGATAATTCTCTATTCCATATTGCTTATTATGATGAGAAAGAGATTCATAATGGAATTACTTATGCTGACTTAGACTGGGATGATACACAGTCTTATGGCCCAGAAACAACAACAATTCGCGAATTGGTTGATGGAAAATATCGCTTCTACGTGCATCATTTTTCTGGTAGCAATACATTACGTAATTCTGGAGCAGCAGTAAAGGTCTTTTTAGGAAATGCAACAACTCCTAATCAAACATTTAATGTTCCTTCAGGAGAAGGTAATGAAATTTACTGGGCTGTATTCGATTTAATCGTAAGTAATAATGGCGAAACACATGAAATAGTACCAGTCAATGAGTTAATGGATACTGAAAACCCAATAATTACAGTTAATGGTCAAAATAATCATTATTATGGAAACTTAAATGTTTCTACATCAGATTCAATTGGATTGGCAGTTAGTGAGGGAACAGAAGTTTATTACCAATTGACTTCATACGCCAATAATTTTGATGGTGAAAATTACTATGAAGAATACGATAATAATTCTGTTGAGGATGCTTTAAATGGTCAATTGTATACAGAGGAATTCAGTATTAGTCAAAATAGTTCTTTATATGCAATTGCAGTTAAGGATGGAGTAGTTGTTGGGGAAACTCATGTTACACTAAACATCCAAGAGCCTGGAACTTCGAATCCAAATGATGAGGAAGATATCCCAGCACAAGAAGAAGATACTAATGAGAACTCTAGTGAAACAACACCAAATCCAGATAACGAAACTGAAACTACAACACCAGAAATTGAAAATAACGATGACGCTAGTGAAACGACATCGGATTCGGTGATGGTTAATACCTTAGATAATAACTTGTTCACTTTTACTTTCTCTGAGGCATTATTAGAAATGAATCGACTAGATTTAACAAGTATTGATACAGCCACTTTTGCGAATACAACTTCTGATTCGATAGTAACTATTGCAACTAGCGATACTGTCAATGTTTCTGTTGAAGCTGATAATACAATTACTGTAGAGTTTGATGATACTGTTAATGAGTATTATAATTATATAACGTTTGAATACGGTATTGGGGCTCTTTCTATAAGACGTACCAATACTGATGTATGGGTATTTAATGATGTATATTTTTATGAATTAGAATCTTAAGATTAAGGTAAATTATTTAAAGTGAAATACATTCATAAAGGGTGACTATTCCTTCTTCTTGTCTTCAAGACCTGTGTTCGGTTTACAGCCGATCCAGGTCTTTTAAAATTAGTGAGAAAACTAATAACTACTATGTTCTTCATTACTATATTTCTAACTATATCATATTCAGTTTATAATTAAGTTTTACTAAAAAATAATTAAATTTAACGTATGACTAACATATTACTACCCTTCATTAACATATCTTGATTTGTTAATACATGTTCAATCAGAAGGGAGTTTAATATGAAAAAGAAGTTCTATAAAAAATTCTTTAATTCAACGATTACATCAGCAGTAGTAGCTACTAGTGTTTTAGGTGGAACAGCTTTGGGAGCCGAAACGTCAACTCCATCCAATTCAACGAACTCACTTAATTTCTCAGATGTGAAGGTAACCGATTATTTTTATGAAGCTGTAAAGATTTTAACGGAAAGAGGTATTATTAAAGGGTTTCCAGATGGAACTTTTAAGCCCTATCAAAAGGTGACACGTGGACAAGTTGCTGTTATTTTAGCAAACCTCTTAAAGCTAGATACGTCGAACGTAGAGGATCCTGGTTTTACGGACGTACCAAAGACCCATCCATACTATGGAGCAATTGCAGCATTATACAAAGCGGGTTATATAAAGGGTTTTGAAGATGGTACTTTCAAACCTGGAGAAACCAACAATCGTTATCACGCTGCATTAATTCTTACAAAAGTCTTCAAGTTGACTGCTAAAAACCCTTATGAACTCCCATTCACTGATGTTTACCCTGCGTATAAAGAAGCTGTTAGTGCCTTCTATGAAAATAAAGTGACTTCTGGTTCAACTCCAACAACATTTAGTGGATCTGCAAACTTAACTCGTGGCCAATTTGTTACCTTCCTTCTGAAAGCAGAAGAAGCGACTCAAGCCTCTAACGAAGAAAATGAAGTGAAAGAGAATGAAAACCCTGGTGGTAGCAGTGGTGGCGGAGGAAGTAACTCTGGGGGCAAAGACAGTGATCGAGATGACGATGATGATAATGATAATGATAATGGAGGAGGAAACCCAGGAGGTGGCGACACTGAAACACCACCAGCAGATACCACAGCACCTGTAGCATCTATCATCAGTAATATCGTCCTAATAGGTCAAAATCTATCTGTTCAAAGTAGTGAAAAAGGAAAAGTTTTTTTGACGACAACAAGTGACACAGCTCCGGTTTCAGTAGAAGACTTAGAAAAAATAGATGTTCTTTCAACAACCGTTGATACAGCAAATGTTTACAAAGAGATAAATACTGAAGGACTTTCAGAGGGAACTTATAATTTATATGCAGTGGATGAGGCAGGTAATATCTCAAAACTAACAACAATTTATTTATTCGAAGATCCCTATTCTTATATTAAAAAGAAGCTTGAAGAATTAGAAATGATGGTATATGGAACAACAAATCTCGAAGAAATTAGTCTAACTAGCATTAGTAATGCAGCGGGTGAGCAAGATGTAGATGAATTCACATCAGAGGTGTTGAAGCAAGCTTATGTAATTTTAATGGCTATTATTAATTATTCCAATATGAACGGAATCGGAATCCCTACTGAGCCATTTCCAGAAGTTACGAACAATATAAATGAACATTCTACCTTTACTGCAAATCTATCAGAAGGATCATTTCCGGTAATTTTATCGGATTTAGAACTATCTGAAGAATCGCCGGAGAAATTTAAACCGTTATTAGAAGAAGAGCAAACTTCTGCTTTAGCGGAAGAACTATTATTGGTTTTATTAAATATTGATTTTGATAATATTCTCGATCATTATAATCTACCTGCTTTAATTGGAGCAGAAGGGTTATTACCAGAAGCCGTGTATGAAGGGTTAGCTTTGAATGGGATGGAAACACTCACTGAGATAGATGAAGTGGAAGCTCCTGCTTATACAGCTGATGAATATACAAAAAAATTAGAATCAACATTAAAAATCTTAAGTAACTTAGTCAAATTCACCAATGATGACAATACAGAATTGAAAGAATTTGATTCTGATATAGTTGAAGTAATTAATTATGTTATTCCATATCTTTACCTAGGATTAGTCAAACTAGAATTTTTACCTTATGAGGGAATTGAACTTACGCCTTACGAAAATAAGGAGTTTTCTACATTTAGTGAAGATGAAAACTTAATTGTATATCATTTACTAAATCTATTTGCTTCTGACTTTAGCTTAAATAATATTGAATATTATTATGGTGTTGAATTTGGTAATGAAGACGAGCAGGAACTTATAAGGATTCTTCGAGATTATGTGTATAATGAATATTTCGCCAATTTATTAGTTGATAGAGCAATAACAAAAGACTCAGAAGGTAATATAAAATTAATTTCTAGTTTAGATGAAATCATTAACCTTGACGATTTTAATATCCCTTCTGAAATGGAAGAAGAATATATAATAAAAAATATACTTGTTTTCAATTTAGCACTTAGCCAATTGTACAATATAGATCAGCATTCAAGTGTAGTTGATAAATTTAACGCTGCGATTGAACAGTTTAATATGAAATATCCTAATCTTAAATACACTAACGTAGTTATTGATGAAATAGATTTGGGTATTAATGCGTTTAAAATTATTCCACAATTCTTTGACGCCACATTTGAAAATAGAAAAATAAATTTACTTAATTTCGAAGTACTAGTAAATGATGAATTAAAAGAACCGACATTTGACTACAAACTGTATACTGTTCCTACTGTTGAAGAAAATGATGAAATTTATCTAATTGAAAATGAAGATGGAACAATTCAATTAGAACTAATAGATTCTGATAATAATGGGTCTTTAAATGGCTTACATGAGTTAGAAATTTACGATAAAGAAAATGATTTCTATTACAATGTTAGTTTCGTAGTGACAAATAAGAACACAAGTGATGGTAGCCCAGAAATCATTCATATATTCGAGGAACCGTATCAATATTTATATTTGGATTCTGAGGCGTTTTCTGGAAGTGAATTTATCTTAGACCTAGAAAACAGTTCTCCCTACACTAAATGGGAAATAGATGGTTTCGGAGCTGGTTTATTAGGATATGAATATTTAGTGGTGTTGTATGACAGTACAACAGACAAAGTACTTTGGGCGGTTAATGAGATTCCAAGGTTTACAAATGAAATCGAAAAAAATGCAGATGACGAGGTTGGTAGTGTTATTGTCGACTTTGACTTATCTTCACTTACTAAAGAGGAGTTAGAAAGTTTTTATTCTCACAATATTAGTATGGAGGTATTCTTACTTAATAAATCCGTTGATTTAGATAATGTTCAGGATTACAGAACAATCATTTCAAAAATACAAAATTCCGTAACTGCTTATGGATACATGAATGGAACCTATACATCAGAAGATACTGCAGAACTAGTGGTTCCATTGGTTGAAGAGTTGGTTCCAGCGATCCCGTTAGATGAAGAAATGGTTGAACAACCTAAAGGTATTGAACCATCTAATGGAACAAATTCTCGAGATGAACTAGAAGAGTATCCTGAAGAAGAAACAACTAAACAAAATGATGAAATGGAAGATGGAAAGTTAGATCAAGTAGAAGATGTTGATTCAACATCACAGGATACTTTGGAATTAGATTTAAAAGAAATTGAGGAAACCGATAAAGACAGTAATACTGATCAAACTATCATAAATCCATTACCAGAAGGTATTTCATTCAGGGATAAAGAAAAGTTAGTATATGGTGTAGATTTCATACTAGAAAATGGTGTTGTGAGATTAATATAAGGAGTACTAGTTTAACCTAGCTGAATTTTTTATGGGTTCAGCTTTCTGCATGTTACCGGCAGAATCTTTCTCCTAAGTGACCGTTTCGTGTTGTTATCGGCTCGTAAGACATCCACATACTATGTGAGATGATTTCTCAAATTATACAATCGAAATACCGGCCTTACTCTAAAAGCTAATCGTAATTCAAGCAAAAAAGACGAGGAGACATCCCCGTCTTTTTGTATAAGATCATACACCCCATTGTAGATCCTAAACCTCGTTTACCTTAAACCCAGACACATCTTCATCCAATAAGAACGAGCTGCCACGTTGTTTGTGTGCAGAGATGAAGAAAATAGCAATAATCGCTACTGTTAAAATCGCACCACCAATATAAGATGCATTCAGTGGAATGCCGAAGCCCATAGTTGGTTCATACAAAATATAAACTAAACACATTGACGTCATAAATGCGGCTGGAATCGTCGCAATCCAGTGGTTTTTCTTTGCTAAGAACAAGTACATTGCGCCAACCCAAAGTGCTATGACAGCGGTTACACCGTTTGCCCAAGAGAAGTAACGCCATAAAATGTTGAAGTCAATTTTAGTTAAACCATAAGAAATAACGAATAACGGAATTGCAATCCATAAACGGCTTAAGATTTTTGCTTGAGCGAATTTGAAATAATCTGCAATAATCATTCGTGCTGCACGGAATGCCGTATCACCCGAAGTAATTGGTAAAATGATAACCCCGATAATCGCAAGTGTACCACCGATTGATCCCATCATTAATAATGAAACTTCACTTACTACAGCAGCAGGACCACCAGCAGCAAGTAATTCATTTAATCCGCCATAGCCACCGAATAAGCTCATAGAAGCAGCAGCCCAGATCATTGCAATAATACCTTCAGCAATCATCATTCCATAGAAAATTTTACGACCTTCGTTTTCATTTTTCGTTGTACGAGAAATGATTGGTGTTTGTGTTGCATGGAAACCAGATAACGCACCACAAGTAATTGTAAAGAAGATCAATGGGAAAATTGGTAATTCATTTGGGTGCATATTCGTAAATGATAATTCAGGAATTGGTGCACCTGTAACAATTAAACCAATACCAATACCGACAGCTGATAGTACTAGAACTGCACCAAACCATGGGTAAAGGCGACCGATAATTTTATCAACAGGAAGTAATGTTGCAAGAATATAATAGAAGAAAATAACTCCTACGATCACTGCAAGTGCTACCTGACCATTTAATAAATTACTAATAAGCATTGCTGGTGAAGTTACGAATACTGTACCAACTAAAATAAGTAATAAAAGTGCAAAAACATTTACAACGTGTTTCATAAACTTACCTAAAAATTTTGCAGCAAGTTCTGGAAGATGAGCTCCCTTATTACGAATAGAAATCATTCCAGTTAAGTAATCGTGAACAGCCCCTGCAAAAATACAACCTACAACAATCCAAACAAATGCTACAGGTCCATAAAGTGCCCCCGCAATTGGACCGAATACTGGCCCTGTTCCTGCAATATTTAATAATTGGATTAGTGAGTTTTTTGGCGTAGACATTGGTACATAGTCAACTCCGTCAGCATTTACATATGCTGGAGTTGGTCTGGCAGGCTTAGAACCAAATACTTTTTCGACAAACTTGCCATACGTGAAATAACCTACGATAAGAAGAACAATACAAAGTAAAAATGTAATCATTTAATCATCCCCATCCCCTATTAGAATTTTCAGATTCTTCCTACTAGATTGATAGTACCATATCATGTTATATAACAGCAACAATTATTTTATTATTCTTATATAACAGTGATTTGTGCAATTTTTTAGACAAATTATGTAATCCCTTACATTTATTTATGTAGGGACAGTAAAAAATATGTTTGTAATAAAATAGAATTAAAAAAAGAATGAAGTTGTTCCATAAATTAACAGGTTAACTCAAAGTGAATAACCTAGAATATTTAGTAATATCCTCACTGTTGTCATATTGAAGTGAAATTGATATGTTTTTAAATTGGAAGTCTTTCTTATGTGGTAAGGAAACATGGTTAAAATATACGAAAAAGCAGGTACCCTTTTATTGGATACCCGCATTTCATTACAAGGCTACAAACTGTTTGTTCATCGACATTAATCCGAATATATAGAAGAAAATTCCACCTGTAATAAAAGTTAAAACAACGAAAAGAATTGCTTTACCTTGGTCACCTGTCCAACGGAAAAATAATCTAAAGTAGTAATATGCCATTAGAACAAATGAAGCGAGTGAAGCCAATATACCTAAAATTGGTATAAGGGAGAGAATAATAAGTCCAAAGAAGATAAGTGTATATTTTAAGGCTTCTGATTTAACTTCAAGCATTGTTGGTTTTTTCGATCCAAGTGCAAACATGACAAATATATTAACAAATGGGATCCAACTCAACCCCGCAACTTCATAGAACCCATTTGTTTTCGATGTATTAGATAAAATAATTGCTAGCAGAATGTATGCAATTACTCCAAAAACCAGAAAGACTAAAATAAATCCAGCAATGTAGCCGTAAAGATAAGCTAGATTGACATCATTATAATATTCCATCTTTTTTACACCTCCTTTCAACACGATTTAATGTATGTACTACATCTTCCATTTAGAAATGATTGTCAAAATAATTATTACTAAAGGAAGATGTTCCCGTTCTTTGACATATGCTTGAATGGCGAATAACGAACAAACATATGGAACATAGTAAACAGGAAAATAGTCTCGCATTTTAAATATATATTCGATTTCGGATTTGAAGTTGCCTTGAGGATCAAACGAAGGGAACAGGTATATTTCAAGAAAAGTTTCATCAGGACAATTTGAGCAAGAAAAGAAGCTGAATTGTCCCGTGAGAAAGGGTCTCAAGGACAAAACGAGCAAGAATAGAAGTTGAATTGTCTTTGAGAAGGAGTCTTAAGGACAAAACCGGCATGGATAGGAAAGGGAATGTCCTCGAGAAGTGGTTTCAAGGACAAAACAGGCATGGATAGGAAAGGGAATGTCCTCGAGAAGCGATCTCAAGGACAAAACGGGCAAGAAAAGTAGTTGAATTGTCCTCGAGAATCGGTCTCAAGGACAAAACGGGCAAGAAAAGCAGCTGAATTGTCCGTGAGAAAGTCAAGTCCTAATTATTGTGTAAAATTCAATACGAATGTTTTCAACTATTGTTTAGTAGTTAATTTGGGGCATATGAATTGACCCTCATTCCATTTTTCAGCCTTAACTCCCATGGGCTAATCACTCCACATTCAGTAAAGGCTGTCAAAGGCTCTTTTCACTTTGATAGCCTTTACTGAATGTGGGATACTCCATAAGTGGGAGTTGAGGTTGAAAATATAACCAATCTACTATTTAGAAAGTCCTTTTCTTTTCGAATAATCGTTATCTTGATAATGCATTAATACGGCACCAACTAATCTAAAGGCAGATTGGGTGTTAGGAAAGATACGGATTACGTTCTCTCTTCTACGCACTTCTTGATTCAAACGTTCTAGAGAATTGGTGCTTCTAATATTGACACGTATTTCTTTCGGAAAACTCATATATTGAATGGTATCTTCGAAACCTTCATCCAAAACTTGAAGTGCTTTTTCAAATTTCCGATCTTCTGCATACTTAACCATTAATTCGTCTTTGAAATTACGCATATCTTCAAGAGTAACTGCATCAAAAATACGTTTTATCATGAGACGAAAATCTCCTGAATCCTTTTTCGGCAGCTTTTCAATAATATTACGTTTAAAATGAACGTTACATCTTTGCCATACAGTTCCAATAAATTCACGCTGAATAGCTTTTCGTAAGCCTTGGTGAGCATCAGATATAACTAACTTCGGTGATTGAATTCCTCGGGATTTTAAGTGTTGGAGAAATCGACTCCAGCTCTCATAACTTTCCACATGGTCCACACTTAAACCAAGAATTTCACGTTTATTCTCTTCTGTAATAGCTGTAGCAATATAGACAGCCTTGGATACAACTTGGTGATGTTCACGCACTTTAATATACATAGCATCTAGAAAAATATAAGGATAGTAAACAGTATTTAAAGGTCTGTTAGCCCAGGCGTTAATAATCGGATCTAATTTTTGAGTCAAAGAAGATACTAGTGATTTCGATACCGTTTCTCCACAAAGTTGTTCCACAATTTGCGTGACTTTTCTCGTAGAGACACCATTCACAACCATTTCTATCATTGATAAGATTAATGCTTGATCGTGTCGAGCATATTTTTCAAATACACTAGTAGAAAATTCACCGTTACGAGTTCTAGGGACTTTTAATGTTAACTTTCCAACACTCATGACAATCTCACGTTCGTAGTAGCCGTTACGATAGTCGATTCTTTCGTTGGATCGTTCATAAGCCGCTGCCTGTAAATACTCGTCTCTTTCCTTTTCCATAAACTCATTTAAAACTAGTACTAAAGCAGATTTAACAACTGTGTTCAGGTCAGAATTTAAAACCGAATCTTTTAATAAGTCCATATCTAGGTTAAGATGTAATTGAGTCATTTTTATTCCTCTTTTCATGTTTATCGTCGCTGAAAACATTGTATCAAAGAGAGAATAAAAAGACTCTTTTTCTTTTTACACAATTATACGGACATTATCCGTGAGAAAGGGCCTCAAGGACAAAACGAGCAAGAATAGAAGTTAAATTGTCTTTGAGAAGGAGTCTCAAGGACAAAACGGGCAAGGATAGGAAAGGGAATGTCTTCGAGAAGCAATCTCACGGACAAAACCAGCAAGAAAAGCAGCTGAATTGTCCGTGAGAAAGGGCCTCAAGGACAAAACGGGCAAGAATAGAAGTTAAATTGTCTTTGAGAAGGAGTCTCAAGGACAAAACGGGCAAGGATAGCAGCTGAAATGTCCTCGAGAAGCAATCTCAAGGACAAAACCAGCAAGAAAAGCAGCTGAAATGTCCTCGAGAAGTGGTCTCAAGGACAAAACGGGCAAGAAAAGCAGCTGAAATGTCCTCGAGAAGCGTCTCAAGGACAAAACGGGCAAGAAAAGCAGTTGAATTGTCCTCGGGAAGAGGTCTCAAGGACAAATCCGCCAAAAAAGAGATTAATTGTCCATTAAGAAGTGCCTACATAAAAATATCAATTTGAAGTCATTCGATACCATTACTTCTTTCGCAAACTAAGCTAGCAACTACTCTCCATATCTTCTATTAATAAAAAAGAGTTTAATTGGAAATAACTATATCGCTGGGTAACTATAAATCGGACCTTAGCAACCAAAAAGCTAACCCTTTATTTATCCTAAAACCGCATATCCTCTCCATCCTCCAAGACCCGATCTTCATTTACAGAAATTTGCATGTGGTGTATAATTAAAAATTGTACATAAAACTGTCGAATCGTGGATTGGACAACTTGTTGGAGGTAACAAATGCCGGAAAAAGTATTTGAAAAACTGAAGCAAAACATTAAATCAGAATGGATTTTAGCATTTAATGCAGCAATGATTATAGGGATACTTACGCATCTTTACGTGTTTATGCATCGGTATCCAAATCATGATGGATTACATAATTTACATAGCTCTCAAGCAATGGTTACTTCAGGGAGATTTTTCTTAAGTCCTGCGGCAGGAATTAGTTCTTATTTTGACTTGCCATGGGTAATTGGGTTATTTTCCATCTTCTTTTTAGCCTTAGCAGCAGTAAGTCTTGTTAGTTTATTCGAAATTCGTAAAAAAGTATCTATCATTCTAATCTCAGGAATTGTCGTAACATTCCCAAGTGTCTCATCTACATTTTCATATATGTTTACAGCAGATGGCTACATGCTTGGCATCTTTATGGCCATCTTTGCCGTCTTACTAACTAAGAAGTATAAAAAGTTCGGCTTCTTATTAGGAGCAGTACTTGTTTGCCTATCCGTAGGAGTTTATCAAGCAAACTTATCAGTTGTACTAACATTTACAACGTTTTGGTTAATTCATGAAATCATTTATACGAATAGCACATTAAAACAAATATGGGCGAACGTTTTACGCTCTGGGTTAATGGTTGGTATTGGGATGATTGGGTATCTAGTCGTTTATAAACTATTTACTAGCGCATTTGCAGTAGAAATCTCCACTTACCAAGGGCTCGATAAAGTTGGTAGTTTAACATTGGCAGATATTCCAAGAAGAATCTCACAAATTATGACTGAATTAAAAACATTCTTCTTTAGAGGAATCTTTACAAATTACTCAATTAACTTCCTCGAAATATTAAATGTATTGCTATTTATAATCCTAATTGTTGGTGTAATCGTCGTCATTACCAAAAAACAGTTATATAAAAATATAGGGAAACTAGCGACTTTACTAATAGGTATCATTACGCTTCCGTTCAGTTATTACATTGCTTACTTCATGTCACCATCCGTTTTCTACCATATGCTGATGGTATTCGGCTTAAGTAGTGTTTATATTTTCGTTGTGTTAATGTATGACAAAATTGACGATAAGAACGGCCGTGTACTCAAAGTGGAGAAAATTACTTCGTGGGCAACGGTGATTGTCATCGCATTTACAATCTTCAACTTTGGATTAATCGCTAATATTGCTTACATGAATATGGAACTTCGTTATGAAAAATCCATTAATGTGGCTAATCGTTTAATAGATCGTATAGAACAATTAGACGAATATGAGTCAATCGAAAAAATAGCCGTCTTTGGGAACGTGAAATTGTATTCTAAATTAACTTCCGAAATTATTCCAAATGAAACACCTGTAATGACAGGATCTGTTGGGGAAGTTGTATTCTATAAGCATTACAGTTACCAAGAATTAATTGATCAATTTTTAGGATACTCACTTGAGCTGCCAACTGATCAAGAATTAGCTGAAATCAGCCAAAGTGAACAATTTAAAGAGATGTCAACTTGGCCAGCAAAAGACTCAGTCAAAGTAATTGGTAACACAGTTGTAATAAAATTTGAAGAAATTGAAACGAATTAAAACCTAATTCGTACTAATAAATATGGGGGTACGCTATGCCGTTAGTATCTGTAGTCATCCCAGCTTATAATGAAGAAAAAATGATTACAAAAGCTGCAGAAACAATTTACAGCTTATTAAAAAAAGAAAATATCGAATCTGAACTACTGTTCATTAATGACGGATCAAAAGACGGAACTTGGCAAGAAATTGAACAAGTTAGTCAAAAATATAGTTATGTCAAAGGCATTAATTTCTCGCGTAACTTTGGGAAAGAAGCAGCCATTTTAGCCGGTCTTGAGCATGCTAAAGGGGATTGTTGCGTAGTGATGGACTGCGATTTGCAACACCCTCCAGAAACGGTTATACAGATGTTTCGTCTATGGGAAGAAGGATTTGAAATTGTTGAAGGGGTAAAAGCTTCTCGAGGGACAGAAACGAAAGTGCATGGACTGTTTACAAGAAGCTTCTACCGATTAATTAATAAAGCAACTGGTTTTGATATGTCGAGATCTTCAGATTTTAAACTTTTAGATCGAAAAGTAGTTGAACAATATATCAGATTACCAGAAAGGAAGTTGTTCTTTAGAGCACTATCTTTTTGGTTAGGTTTCAAAAGTACGCAAGTTGAATTTGAGGTTCAAGAACGAACAGAAGGGGAAACAAAGTGGTCTTTTTTCTCCTTAATGAAATATGCATTAACTAATATTACTTCTTTCTCAACTGCACCAATGCAAATCATTACGATTATCGGTGTATTCTTTTTAATGTTTTCGATTGTTTTAAGTGTACAATCATTGATTAATTATTTAAGCGGTCAATCATTAGGTGGTTTTACTACGGTCATCTTACTACTGTTAGGTATTGGAAGTCTTTTAATGATCAGCTTAGGCATTATTGGATTTTATATTTCAAAGATTTATGAGGAAGTTAAAAGAAGACCGCGATATATTGTTTCAGGGAAAACGTCAAATGAAAAAAAATAAATTAACACTCCTGTCACTTGTCGATGAGAAGTTTTGGAAGTTTATATTAGTAGGAATCATTAACACCATTGTTGGTACCGCCATTATGTTTGGATTGTATAATTTTGCAGGATTTTCTTATTGGGCTTCATCGGCAGCTAACTACATATTAACAAGTATTTTAAGTTACTTTTTAAATAAGTATTTTACATTCCAAAAGAAGGAAGCAAATGTATCTTCTGCACTCAAATTTTCAATTAACATTGCTGTTTGTTTTTTAGTGGCATATGGCATTGCAAAACCTTTAACAGTTTTGTTGTTGAGCCATACGAGTGTCTCTGTTCAAGAAAACGTTGCAATGCTAGTGGGGATGATTTTATTCACTGCACTTAACTACTTAGGACAGCGCTTTTTCGCGTTCAAATAACCTGTGTATTAGGTGCATATACTTTTTGTCGGGATCTTTTCACAAATTGTAAAGGATATAAACTTACTTTAAAAGGAGGCAATTAACAATGTTTAAAAAGAAGAAATTCTCGAATTTCACATCTCTAATTACCGTTGCAACAATGATTACTGCATTATTTGTATTTGCACCATTCCAAAATCACACGAATGCCGAAACGAATGCAAAACTAAATCCATTCACGGATGTAAAGCCAGGTTATTCACATTACAATACTATTTTATCATTATATCAAGATGGAATTGTTACTGGGGTAACAGCTACAGAATTTAAACCAAACTCTAAAGCAACTCGAGGGGAAACAGCACAGTTTATTGTCAATGCATTAGGTCTCGATACAACAAATGTAAATAACCCTAAATTCCCAGACGTACCAACGAACCATGAAAACTATGAAGCTATTGCTATTTTATATGGCAAGGGAGTAATAGGAGGGTATACAAATGGGAACTTTGGTCCAAATGACTCCATTACCCGTACACAAATTGCAACAATGATCACTAGAGCTTTCAATTTAGAAGAAGCAACATCAACGACAACGAAATTTGTTGATGTTAATAAACTAAAAGATTCAAACGCTAAAAGATATATTCAAACATTAGTCAATTACAATATTACAGCAGGAACTTCACCAACAACATTCAGTCCGAATATGAAATTAACTCGTGGGCAGCTGGCGACATTCCTTTCAGCAGCAATGGATGTAGAAAATGTAGACTTTGAAGTCATTGGGGTAGAATAAAATTGAATATAAGGTATGAATTTACTTCAGCTACTGTAGGTAGTTCGATTCAATCCCTATGAATTAATGAATATTTGAGAATAAAAATAGATGCAGATGGGTAATCTATTAGAAAATGATAGTGTAAGGGATAAAGAGAATCACTGGGGGAAATCTCATGCTAAAAAATATAATAATTATTTTTAGTTTTTTGTTTGCATTCTCCATTTTTGGAACTGTTGAAGTAAGCGCACAAAGTAAAACATCACCTTATCAAGATGTTCATGAAAATCATTGGGCATATGATGAAATTGCAATAGTTACAGCTAATAACTTGTTATTAAATGCACCTCAACCATATTTTAAACCGAATAACCCCATTTCAAAGGCAGAAGCAGCAGTGGCGATTGCCCGTGCATTAAAAATCGATCATAAGTGTGAATATGAAGCCCGTTTTATAGATGTGCAGTCAAGTGACTCATATTATAATGCCATATGTCAATTAACTAGTTTAGGTGTCTTAGAAGATAGTCTTATGTTTCATCCACATTATATGATTACAAGAGCTGAATTTATGGAGATGTTAGCCTTAGCTTTCCATATTGAAGTCGATTCAGTGAATACAAAATCATTTAAAGATGTGCAAAATCATCCATTAAAAGACTATATCGAATCACTAACTGATTTAAAAATTGTGAGTGGTGTACGTCAAGAATATTTTGCGCCTGAACGAAATGTGACAAGAGCCCAACTTGCTATTTTCATTTGTCGTGCATTGGAATTCCAAAAACGGATTGAAAACCATGAAATTATTTATGACTTTCTCTCAAAAGATTATATTGAGACAAAGAATGATTTTTCCTATTGGTCTAGCGAAGTTGTTAGGCTTGTGAATGAAGAACGTAAGAAAGCCAACTTACCATTACTGATGGAAGATCCTCAATTAACTCAAATTGCCATAGTTAAGGCAAATGATTTTATCGATCGACATTATTTCGAGCACGAATCACCTTATTATGGACACCCATGGGATTTAGCTGGTTTATTTGATTATGATTTTATTAGTTTAGGTGAAAATATTGCGAAGAACTATTATTCACCTAAAGAAGTCGTTAAGGCCTGGTTAAATTCACCTGGGCACCGTGAGAATATATTGCGCCCAGAGTTTACAAACATTGGGGTTGGAGTTAAAAAAGAACTTAACGGAAATTACTATTGGGTCCAAATGTTCTCAAGTAAGTAATTTGTTTTCTATTATTACAAATATGTTACAGGAAATGCATTATTTAACCATTTCTCTTAAAATATGAGACGTTGATTATCAAGACAACCCTTGATATATCAACGTTTTTTTCGTTTTGGAAGTCTCATATAAAACCGTTACATAAATGAAAAATAAAAATGCGAAATTTTGTGATAATCTAATATCAGCGAAAGAAATAGAACGAAAAACCAATGTCGGAGGAGATTACCAGATGAAGAAAAAGTGGTTACTACCTGTATTTGCTTCTTTAATGGTCGTATCAGCACCATCTTTTGCAAGTGCACAGGCAACAACAGAAACTCAACTAACAACAACTGCAAAAAGTTACTTAGACACTCCATACGGGTTGGGCGGAACAACTAGAGCCAGCATAGATTGTTCTGGATTTACAATGAGTGTATTTAAAGAATTAGGTGTTAGTTTAGAGAGAACATCTAGTGGGCAATATTCTCAAGGGAAAGCGGTTGCAAAATCTGATTTGCAGGTTGGGGATCTTGTATTCTTTAACACAAGTGGCCGTGGTGTTTCTCATGTTGGCATCTACATTGGAAATGGGAATATGATCAGTGCGGAGTCAAGCGAAGGTGTGGCAATCTCAAGCATAAATGATCCTTATTATTGGGGGCCACGTTATATTGGCGCTAAACGTGTTACAACTTTTGCATCAGTAAAGGATGCTGCTATTGATTTTTCAGTACATGCTTCTCGCGGTGAAGTAGCAAATCAATTAGCTGCAGCTCTAAATTTAGATACTTCTAAAACTGATACAGGTTTTGCTGATGTAAAATCGACACATAAATATGCAGGTGCCATCAATGCTGTTAAAGAAGCTGGAATCTTTGCAGGTGACAAAGAGGGGAAATTTAATCCAAATTCTCCAATGACAAGAGCTCAAGTAGCTCAAGTATTAGTGCAAGCATTTGATTTCGAAAAAGGTGCTTATGACAAAACATTCTCCGACATTTCTGCTAATCATCCAGCAGCAGATGCAATCTATACTCTAGCTTCTAACGGTATTATTTCTGGAAAAGCGGACGGTACTTACGGAGCAAACGACATTGTAACGTTAAAACAATTAGAGGCTTTTATTACAAGAGCTAAAGGCGTTGCAAATCAATAATTTGCCATTTGAAAAATTAATAGTTAAACCGATATGAAAGGAGAGTTTGCAAAATATGCAACTCTCTTTTTCTATACAAAAATTAGAATAGTTAGAGTGTCGAACCATATAAAGGGGGTGTTAGTTAAACGAAGAAAATAGTGTAAATTGTCTAATGAAATCGACATATATCTTTGGTAAACTAGTAATAGCTTGGAATGGAAGGAGGTAATAGAAGAAAATGACTGTTAAAAAAATAACTAGCTTGTCACTTGCCGCAGCCCTGACGTTAAGTTTAATGGGTGGACAAACTGCGAGTGCTAGCGCAAAATTTGTTGATATTTCTTCGTCTCATGAAATCTATGACGAATTAACATATTTGTCAGACTATAATGTGTCATCTGGCTATTTAATTGGCGGTAGTCGTTATTTCAAACCAGACAACAATGTTACAAAGGCACAGGCTTCTATTATGGTAATCAATGCACTTGGTTACAAGACTTTAAGATTGGATCGTTCAAGTTTTAAAGATGTGAAAGTTGGGACAAGCGTTTCCCTTTACGCAGAGCGAGTTAGAAAAATGGGTTATGTTGAACTTGCAGCTGATGGAAACTTTAATCCAAATAAAGCATTTACACTGAACGAAGCAAGCTATATGCTAGCAAATGCATTTAAACTAAATGCAGATCAGTATACTAATCAACCAGTTCCATATACAGATGTACCAAAGTCTAGTAAGTACTATAAATATATTAGTGCATTATACCATAATGGAATTTTAGCAGAAGCGACAAAGATTAATCCAAATCAAGCAATCACTCGTGGTGAGTTTGTTGAATATGTAGCAAGAGCAAAGAATTCTTCATTTAGATTGACTAAAGAAGTTCAAGGTGTTGTCAGTCCTACCCAAAACGATAGTATAGGTAAAGTTGAGGTTACTGAAAATAACCTAAATGTAAGAAGTTCTAGAAACTCAACTATCTCGACAAATAAACTTGGGCAAGTTAACAAAGGAACAATACTTACTGTCTATGAAGATCAATATGGTTGGTTAAAAGTTGAGTACAAAGGTAAAACCGGTTATATTTTCAAAGAATATACAAAGTACATTGAGAAAGTAACTGAACAACCAGAATCAACACCATCAGAAAAACCTGATGAAAACCAAACAGAAAACCCTGAAGAGAACCAAGAAAAACCAACACAACCTTCAGACAACGAATCAAATCAAAATCTTCCTATCGGTAAAGTAGAAGTAACAGTTGATAATCTCAACGTAAGAAGCTCAGCAAATTCTTCCATTTCTACAAATAAAATTGGCCAAGTGGATACAGGGACAATATTAGAGGTATATGAAGACAAAGGTGAATGGTTAAAGGTTTCTTATAAAAATCGCTTTGCTTATATAAGCAAAGAGTATACTAAGTACATAACAGATGTACCTGTTATTGATGAGGAAACAGAAGAAACACCTGAAATTGGCGAAGAGCCAGTTGAAGTACCTGATCACATCGAGCTTGATGGAGATGTAATTGGACGTGTAACAGTAGATGGATTACGTTTACGCTCAGGTCCTGGTGCAAGTTATGAAACACTTGACGTACTAAACACTGGCGATAAAGTTGTCGTTCATAGTATTTCAAAGTATTGGGCAAAAGTGACCTATGGCAATAAGGAAGGCTATACACACAAATCGTACCTAAAATTATTAAATCAGAGCGATAATGTGCTAGAAAACCGTATCATTGTCATTGATCCAGGTCACGGTGGAAAAGATCCGGGTACACATTATTCATCATATACGGAAAAGGATATCGTCTTTAAAGTTTCGAATCTTGTGAAACAAAAACTAGAAGATGCTGGCGCTACTGTCGTAATGACAAGAACAGGCGACACATATCCTACATTACAAGATCGTGTCGATATTACTAACAATAAATACGGTGAAATTTTTATCAGCATTCATGTTAACTCAGCAGATTCAAAATCAGCTAACGGTACTGAAACATACTACAGTATCACTACTGGAGACATGTATAGAGAAGATATAGATCTAGCAACATACATTAACAATGAAATCGTTAAAAATGCTGATATGGCTAACCGTGGTGTCAGAAATAGAGACTTCTATGTCGTTCGAAATATGATTATTCCTTCTGTCTTAGTTGAATTAGGATTCCTTTCAAACAGCGCAGACCGGGCGAAATTAATAGATAGTGAATATGTAGAAATCTACGCAGATTCTATTTACAACGGTATCGTTAAATATTACTCAAAACAATAATATATTCCCCAAAAGCAATTTTGCTTTTGGGTTTTTTTGTGCGAATGCTGGAGGAATAAGTACGGAATTTTAGCCGTTATCGTATCTTATAGATTTATAGTAACTGTTAATTATTTGGTAAAATAGGAGATTATATGGTGAAAAAGTGATGTGATAATAGCAGGAATCTATCAAACATGAAAGGTAATTAATAGAAGAATTAATGGTAAATTATTCACCTAATTTTACATTCATATTACGTGTATAAAACAGATGTCATATAAAACGTCAAAAAAAGCCCGATATTACTACGAAAATGTATTATATTTGTTAGTAATATAATAATAAATAAGTTACCGAAATGAAAAATTACTAACCTCCTTTCTATGATAGTCTTTTAGTAGGGAAAAAAGAGGCTATATAACTGAAGGGAGACTAGAGAAATGAAGAAGCGATGGCTACTACCAATCTTCGCATCATTTATGATATTTTCAGGGGTCGCTGCAAATGACGCAGAGGCAGCAACTGTTTCAGGCCTAACAAATACTGCTTATAAATATATTGGCGCACCATACCAATTTGGAGGTACTTCAGTTAGATACGGTATTGATTGTTCAGCCTATACTCAATTAGTATTTTCAAAATTAGGCATCAATCTTCCACGTACATCAGGTGAACAATATAATGAAGGTTCATACGTTTCAAAAAGCAATTTACAAGCGGGAGATTTAGTATTCTTCAATACTTCAGGAAGAGGAATCTCACACGTTGGTATATACATAGGGAATAATAAGTTTATCTCTGCGACGACAAGCAGAGGAGTTGCAATTGATAGTATCTATGATCCTTATTATTGGGGGAATCGTTATGTCGGTGCAAAAAGGGTTGCCAACTTCACAGACAAGGACGAACCACAAGTAAAGGGAGCATCTATCGATTTTAGTCACTACGCATCTCGAGGACAAGTTGCACTTGATTTAGCGGAGGCTTTAAATTTAGATACATCTGATACGAATTCACCATTTAATGATATCGATCCGTCATCGAAATATGCAGGAGCAGTGACGGCATTAAATAAAATAGGGGCATTTAATGGAAACGAGGAAGGTAACTTTAAACCAAATGAACCAATCACACGAGGTCATCTCTCATATGTATTATCTGGTGCATTTGATTTGGAATTACAAGGTGAGGGAGAACAGTTCTCAGACGTTCCTAAAGATCATTGGGCATACGAAGGTGTGAATATCCTAGCTTCAACAGGTTTAACTTATGGTAGACCTGATGGCACATTTGGTGTTAGTGATTATGTAACTCATACACATATTGAAGCGTTTATTAATCGTTTCATTTATAAATATAATAAATAGAGATTGAATTTAGTGAGATGCCTGGTTCGGGGCATCTCACTTTTTGGTGTGCCCGGCATGGGCTACAACTTGGTGGTGAAAGTCCACTACAGGCTTGGCAGTAGGAACTGTTAGCTGATGGCAAGGGTGTCCACCGTGAGGTGGAATCTGAAGGAAGCCGGAGGCAAAATCCCGAACTGACGGACAGAAACTATATATAAGGCTGAATTGGAATGGACGAGTTTGCTAAACAAAACGAAGTCCAATACTGCACGAGTTCCATACAGTAAATATAGCAGTTACATGGGAGGAAGGTTGTAGCTCTTACCCGGGGAGGTCTTACAAGGGTTCCCGACAAGAGAGATGGAATATCTCACAGGAACAAGCTTACCAGTGATGGCAAGCTGAATTGTAAGAAGTCAGCAGAGGTCATAGTAGTTTCTCTGAAATGAAGGACTGAACAATAGCAATCTTGAAGAATTACGGAGGTGATGGCAGTGCAAAGACCGCAGAAAACATCGCAAGATGGCTGTTTGCAAAGGGATAAGTTGGAAACTGAAGAGTATGCAAGAGTGTGTAGTCCTGCCGTTAAAGAAGTAGGTCAACAAGATGGTATCGATTTAATTGATAAAGTAATTGATAGTAATAATCTTTTCAGAGCATGTAAGAAGGTTAAAGCCAACAAAGGTGTGCCTGGAATAGATGGAATGACAGTAGATGAACTTTTTGGTCATGTCAGTAAATACCTACCCCATCTTAAGAGAAAACTGAAAGATGGCTCATATAAGCCTCTTCCAGTCAAACGGGTTGAAATCCCGAAGGCGGATGGTACAAAACGAAAATTAGGCATTCCATGTGTTAGAGACCGTATGGTCCAACAAGCAATATATCAAGTAATAGGTGGAATAATAGACCCGAAATTTTCCGATTCAAGTTTTGGTTTTCGACCAAATAGAAACCAACACCAAGCCATAAAGAAATCTATCAAATACTATGAACAAGGCTATAAAGTGGTAGTGGATTGTGATCTCAAAAGTTACTTTGACACCATTAACCATCAAAAGCTAATGGAATACCTCAAGGAATTCATTAAAGATAAAATTATATTAAAGCTAATTTGGAAATTTCTTAAAAGCGGAATATTAGAGAATGGCTTTACCAAACCAACTGAATTCGGTGCGCCTCAAGGCGGTGTACTTTCACCAATTCTTAGTAATGTTTATTTAAATCAGTTAGATATAGAACTGGAGGAAAGAGGACATAAATTCGTTCGCTTTGCGGATGATTTTTGCATCTACGTTAAAAGTAAACGAGCTGGTGAACGTGTCCTTGATAGCATTACAAAGTTTTTGGAGAAGGAACTGAAGCTGACAGTTAATAAAACTAAAAGTAAGGTGGGGTCTCCGACCAAACTAAAATTTTTAGGTTTCTGTATCCACAGTACATCTAAAAGTACAGGATGTAGACCACACCACTCCGCGAAGAAAAGATTCAGAGATAAACTAAAATATAAAACTAGACGAAATCGTACTGGTAAATTTGAGGATATCGTTAAAGAAATTAATCAAGTTACGGTTGGATGGATAAATTACTATGGCATTGGTTTGATGAAAATGTTCATTCAAGATATGAGAAAGTGGCTAAACCATCGGTTAAGGCAACTTATTTGGAAAAGGTGGAAGAAAGTCAAGACAAGGTACTATCAACTTAGGAGATTAGGTATCCAACACAATGAAGCCTGGAAAGTAGCGAATACCCGTAAGGGTTATTGGAGGATTTCAGGAAGTGAAACTCTACATAAAGCTATTAGAACAAAAACGCTCATCAAATGGGGAATAAAGGACCTTAATTATTTGTATGAGCGTCGATACTTAAGTTATTGAACCGCCGTATACGGAACCGTACGTACGGTGGTGTGAGAGGTCGACTAGCCAATTAATGGCTAGTTTCCTACTCGATTATGTATTGATAAGGTTGTGTTTAGGGTATATGTGATAAAGTTGTGGAGAGTAGAATCAGAAAATGTTTAAAGGCCCTTTCTATGATACAAAAATAAGAAGGACTTCGGCTGAAGCTATATCTTCTAGGGGGTCTATATTACAAAGAGAGAAAAAAAGTCAGAAGAAATGTCTCGTAGGATCTTCTATGAGACAAAACGGGTAAAGGGAAATGAAGAAATGTCTCGAAGGAGCGTTCTATGAGACAAAACCAGGAAGAGGGAATGGAGAAATGTCTTGTAGAAGCGTTCTATGAGACAAAACGGGTAAAGGGAAGTGAAGAAATGTCTCGGAGAAGCGTTCTATGAGACAAAACCAGGAAGAGGGAATGGAGAAATGTCTAGTAGAAGCGTTCTATGAGACAAAACCAGGAAGAGGAAGTGAAGAAATGTCTCGAAGGAGCGTTCTATGAGACAAAACCAGGAAGAGGGAATGGAGAAATGTCTAGTAGAAGTGTTCTATGAGACAAAACCAGGAAGAGGAAATGAAGAAATGTCTCGAAGGAGCGTTCTATGAGACAAAACCAGGAAGAGGGAATGGAGAAATGTCTCGGAGAAGCGTTCTATGAGACAAAACCAGGAAGAGGGAATGGAGAAATGTCTAGTAATAGCGTTCTATGAGACAAAACCAGGAAGAGGGAATGGAGAAATGTCTCGAAGGAGCATTCTATGAGACAAAACGGGTAAAAGGAAATGAAGAAATGTCTCGGAGAAGCGTTCTATGAGACAAAACCAGGAAGAGGGAATGGAGAAATGTCTCGAAGGAGCATTCTATGAGACAAAACGGGTAAAAGGAAATGAAGAAATGTCTCGAAGGAGCATTCTATGAGACAAAACCAGGAAGAGGGAATGGAGAAATGTCTCGGAGAAGCGTTCTATGAGACAAAACCAAGAAGAGGGAATGGAGAAATGTCTAGTAAAAGGGTTCTATGAGACAAAACCAGGAAGAGGAAGTGAAGAAATGTCTCGAAGGAGCGTTCTATGAGACAAAACCAGGAAGAGGGAATGGAGAAATGTCTAGTAAAAGCGTTCTATGAGACAAAACCAGGAAGAGGAAATGAAGAAATGTCTCGAAGGAGCGTTCTATGAGACAAAACCAGGAAGAGGGAATGGAGAAATGTCTCGGAGAAGCGTTCTATGAGACAAAACGGGTAAAAGGAAATGAAGAAATGTCTCGAAGGAGCATTCTATGAGACAAAACGGGTAAAAGGAAGTGAAGAAATGTCTAGTAGAAGCGTTCTATGAAAAGAAGCGAGGAATAAAAACCTCAATCAATACTGCAAAACCAAATACCCCCTCTCAAGCATTCAATCGCTCAAGAGGGGGTTATTTATTAGTGTATTGCTAGATTAGTATTCACTTACTTTATTAATTAAATCTTCACGAATCCATACGAACTCTGGTGTTGAATTGTCTGCTGTTGGTGTTGCATCGGAGTAAATTTTATACCATACATAACCGTCTGAAGCTTCTTCCTCATGAACGATAAATACAGGATAACCGTATTCAGCATGCTCACCTGCACGTTTTTGATCATAAGTATAAGCGATAGCGCTACTTGTTGATGGTTCAACTCGAGCATTTACAGGACCAGCAGTTGCCATTACCATACCAATTTCACCATTATTGTAATCTTTGAATCCATTACGAGAATCCATGCGGTACATGTGGCCGGCTACTTTTGAACCCCAATGTGGGTCAGATGCATAGTTTACGTTAATGCCAGCTGTTTTGTTCCCAGGAACTGCACCTTCATTACGATAATCACCGTTTTGAGGTAAGTAGTTTAGATTTAAGAAATAATTCACAAATGCATAAACACTTTCTTCAGGTTTATCGTATTTTTCACCCGTTTTGTTCGGATCGTGATCATATACTTTAATTCCAAACAAGTTATTAATATCTCGAGCTTTTGCACTTAAACCATAGTCACTTTCATGGATAGCAGTTGCTAAAATGAATAGTGCATTTACACGATAAGATTCTTCCATTTCCTTCATGTAACTGCCTAAGCCTATTAATTTAGAATCTACTGTTGCGTTTGCATATTTGCTAACGCCAGAATCTTGTTTAGCTTGTAACTCTTTCATGATGATTGCATCTAGTTCTTCAGCTGAATAATTTGACGGCTTACGAACAGAAGCAAATTGGAAGTAAGGGTAGTAAGTTCCCACTTCTTTCATGTTTTCATTGTAAAAATGAACGCCATCGAAGCTATAGAATGTATCTCCTTCTTCCATAAATGAAGAATCGATTGGCCCTACCGAATAGAACCCTTCTGATTTTTTAGTAACATGGTTATAAATACGGTGATTTAACAAACCGTTCTGAACAAAGTATTGATCACGATTTTCAATTACAGCATTAGGGATAATGCTCACGTCAGTAGGCTTCACATAACCTACTACATCGCCAATTTGTACTTTCACATACTCAACACCGTTTGAATTAACTTCAGTACCAATGTATCTTAACTCGCGACCTTCTGTAACATATGATATTTGCTCTACAAAGTTATTATAAGCAAAGATACGAGTAGTATTCTCAGCTGTATCAGCTGCATAGGCTAGTCCATTTGGAGCTTTAATAATATTTTCACCTAGGTAAATTAAATTCAATGAAGAAGATGCTTCAAGCGCAGCTAATGCCTCTTGATATGTTTGATATTTTGTTGGATTTTTTGTTACTGAGCCATTTGAAACACTACCAACATAATAAACATCTTTTACAACTTCTTCTTGATCATTTTCGTTATCGTTTACATTATCATCTTGTTCTGGTGTATTATATTTTTCAGCTTCATGATACATACGGAATAAAAATGCTGCTGCATGTGCGATTGTTGCTGAATCTTTCGGATTGAAATATACACCGTTGTCTGTATGTGAGCCACGGATAATGTTATAATAAACGGATGTAGCTACACCTTTTTCAAACGAATGGAAAATTCGCCCATTATCTTTAAATGTCAGAGGTGCCTCATCTAGTGGAACATCTAGATACTTTAATGCGTTGTATAACATACCGGCCATTTGCTGACGGGTAATTTCATCGTCTGGTCTGAATGTTCCATCTGGATAACCACTTAAAATTCCAGCACCAGCAGCATTTTGTACTTCACGTGTTAGTCTAGCACCTTTAATATCTGTGAATGTGTATTTAGTAGAAGTGGGTAAATCTAGAGCACGAGCTATATACGATGCAAACTCTCCACGAGTAACGTGTCGATTTGGGTTATAGTTCCCTTTTGAATCTGGTAGAATAACTCCTTTGTTAGCCCAGTATGTAAGCTCAGTTTTCATTTGATGATCACTGATATCATTGGCGTATGCTTCAGTTGTCGTTGCAACTGATAATGTTAGAAAACTAGCACACACTAAAGCTAGTGACTTTTTGAACATTGAAGTTCCTCCTCTCAATTGCAATCATAGATGATATAATGATAGCAATATTCGACGAGAAATGATAGATATTTTCTCTAAAATAGTAGATTAGTATGTAATTATAAATGGTAGGGAAAATAGGAGCATGAAAAGATTTGTAATCAAAATGTAACCATATTATACTTAAAAAAAGTTGTAGAATAATTTGGGTTATAAGGTATAACAATAAATAGATTTAAAAAGAGGGGATCGAAAAATAAATGTTAGACATCTCTACCAAGATTGAAAGAAAAGAATGGCTAGAAATAGCACTAGCAATAATGGTACTTATTGCAGGAATGCTATTACCATCTTCCTTTGCATTAATAAGCACAACAATTTTCTTTGCTTTGTTCGCTTTTTTTAAACCTTATCAAAGCTTAGTAATCCTAATACCATATGTTATTTTTCGTTCTTTCTTTATTGAAATAAATACAGGATTGAAATTAATTGGGGATTTAATTACCTTTATTGTACTAATTCGATTATTACTATTAAATATAAAACATTGGAAATCATGGTTCCATTTTAAACTGTTTGAGTGGTTTTTCTTTATCTTCCTCATATTCGGAGCTATTATCGGTTATTTAAATGGAGTAAGTATTGCATCGGTTGTTTTCCAAATACGAACGTTTCTTATTATGTACTTATTGTATTTTGTCATTAGCCGCCTAAATTTACCGAAAAATTTCTTTGTAAAAGCTTCTTGGATAACTGTCCTTTCAGGGATTGTGTTGTTTATACAAGGTGTGGCAGAAAAAATCTCCGGACGTCAGTGGCTGATGCCAGAAGTCTGGTCCGATAAAGTATTATCTTCAACAAATGTAGTTCGTATTTACGGCTTATTAAATAATCCAAACTCATTAGCATTAGTCATGTTCTTTGCTATTGCCGCAGTTTTCTTCCTTCGTTGGGTATATAAAGATGAGAAGTTTAAATGGTTCTTTATCGTATCACAAGTAGCATTTTCAGGTCTTATTATACTAACGTTATCAAGAGGTACGTGGATTTTCATTTTCGTCTTTATTGTGTTCTTATTCTTAATTGCTAGAAAAGTTAAGATGTTAAAACAGTTTGGAATAACGTTTATTGCGTCCATTATTTTGGTGTATTTACCAGTAAACTTAACGGTTGTTATTATGGAAAGTATTGGCATTGAAAATCCTAACGGTTCTTCAAGTTCATTGGGTGGTTTAGGTAACCGCTTTGCAGAAACTTTTGATGAAGATACTCTTGGATTAGCGGCCGAAAGTGGACGACTCTTCTATATTAAAAAAGGGTTTGAAATATTAGCTGATTATCCCTTAACTGGTGCTGGTTTCGGTACGTTTGGCGGTTCGGCAACACTATCCTACGATTCGCCTATTTATGAGGAATATGGAATTAGATCGGATATTTATGGTGGTAAGAACTTTTACTCGGACAATCAATATATCCAAGTAATTGCTGAAACTGGAGCAATGGGTGTTATCTTATTTGCAGGATTTTTACTATCCATGCTGTGGTTATTCATAAGAAATAAACAAAATACGTTTGGTCAAATTATGTTCGCGTTATGGTTTGCAACAGGTGCATCAGGCGTTGTGTATAATATTTGGGAGTTAAAAGTATTCGCGATGTTCTACTTCATGTTGTTTGGAATCTTTGCTTCAGTGAAAAATTATTATCAAAAGTTACAACTATTAAAAGAAGAAGAAGTATAGATATTGCTACATTAATTGACCATTGAAAGGCAGTCTCTCATCTACGAGAGCTGCCTTTTTTTACTTTATAAATTTGGACCTTCTTAACTCGCTACCATTTTATAGTATAATTTGTCTATTTATCTCTATTTTAATAATAATTATCTATTGGATAGGTGGAATGTAATAGAGTTATTACATAATTGATACAATAGAAATATAGAATGATAGACATTTATTTGATATATTTAACATATCAATGCAATAAAGGAAGGTGACATGCTTCTTTACCATTTGGAGCAACATTATGAAAAAGAAAATAGCGATCGTATTGAGTTTTTTATTAACTGTGTCTGTAGCGTTTACAGGCGTAAAAAGTTATGCTGCTATTCCTACGCTGAATGAGTCATACCCTGTCTCACAAGGTGTAAATTATTCGAATTATACATATACGAAGTCTAATATTAATCTATTAGAAGTAAATCTAGCGAATCCTTTCACTAAACTAGAGTTAAGTATACCTTCTCCAATCACATCACTTTCAACAGTCACAAATCGTGCAAATAGTGATACAAAAGAAGGACATCGAGTAGTAGGGGCTATCAATTCTAATTTCTTTAATATGTCAGATGGCTATCCGTTATATTTAATAGCACAATATAACAAAATTTTGTCACCTGAAGTCATTTCGGCAGACGATAGCTATTATGTAAGTAAGCCAATCGCTTTTGGTGTAACAGCTGATGGAAAAGCTGAAATTGATTATTATGACACGGAATTTGTTGTAAATTATAAAGGTGAAGAAATCGAATTCGATGGATTGAACGTACAACGTGGGGCCGATGAAGGAATTATTTATACACCACAACATCATAGTTCAAAAACACCAACGAATAAGTATGGTATGGAGTTTGTTGTCGAAACATCCGAAACAATCACATCAACTCAATTTGGCCAAACATTGTCTGGTAAAGTGACAAAAATTCGTAAATATGAAGATGATAATAGATCAACTATCCCTAGGAACGGCTTTGTTATCTCTGTAAATGGTGATGCACTTCAAAAGTTTAAAAATGTCCAAATAGGTGAACAAATGTCTGTAACGATTGATGTTAACCCAATTTGGAAAGATGCAAAGTTCATGGCAACGAGTGGTCCGTTACTGGTCTACAATGGAAAAGTTAATCTAACAATCGATCCCAATAGCTCACGCGCAAGACAAGTCACAGCAAGAACAGCTATTGCAATTGATAAGGATAAACAAAAAGTTTTCCTCGTTACAGTTGATAGTGGAAATGGCAGTAACGGTATGACGATGACGCAATTTGCAAATTATCTTGTAACGCTTGGTGTTGATCGTGCAATTAACCTTGATGGTGGTGGATCGACAACGATGGGTATTCGAAAATATGGTAGTAATACAGTTGTATTAGCGAATAATCCATCTGGTGGTGCACAACGGAGAGTATCTGCTGTACTTGAAGCAATTAGTACTGGTGCAACAGGTTCACCAAAAACGTTAAAAGTGACACGCGATAAAGTTGGTACAATGCTAATTGGTTCAACAGTAAATCTCACACCGGAGTATGTACTAGATGAACACTACAACCCAGTTGCTTATAAAACGGCTGATTTTAACATAACTACGACAAATAATCTTGTTGAAGTAAATGGGTTAAGCTACAAAGCAGTTTCTCCGGGTTCTGAAACAATCGTTGTAGCAAATGGAAATGCATCACAAACTATTAAATTTGATGTATTAGATGCGCCTAGTACTCTAGCAATCTCTGCAACAAGTACAACAATTGATCCAAATTCAAACATGCAATTTACTGCAACTGCTAAGGATGCAAACGGGAACAATTTAATTTATTCTCCTTCACAGTTAACATGGACAGTTGAGGGAGACATTGGATCAGTTAGCAGTTCAGGTCTATTCACATCCAATGGAACAATTGGTAAAGGTGCCATTGTTGCAACTTTAGGTACGAAATCTGTGAAAAAAGAAATAGAAGTAAAAGAATCCTATACAAAGGATACTTTTGCAATTAGTAATTTTGAAGACACTTCTAAATGGGAAGTGAAAACGACTTTATCAAAAGGTAATCATGAATTAATTTCTTCTTCGAAATTCGGTAAAGAAGGAAAGTATTCATTGAAGTTGAATTACGATATGACTGGTAATCAATCTGGCACTGCTGCGGCTTACTTAGAGTCAAAATCACCGATTGTACTACCTGGTAATCCATCTAAACTGGGTGTTTGGATGTTCGGTGATGGAAATGAAACTTGGGTCCGTGGATATGTAAAAGATGCTAAAGGAACGAAGCATACAGTTGATTTCACAGCAGAAAACGGCCAAACATGGACTGGTTGGAAGTATGTTGAAGCTGAGTTACCGATAGATGCACCAAGACCACTTACTTTTGATACTATTTACATCGCTCAACCAACTGTTTCTAAACAAAAAGCAGGTGCGGTTTATTTTGACAAATTACAAGCCGTCTATAAAGAAACATATGAAGAACCAATCTTTAAAGATGTAGCAAATGACTATGTTTATAAAAAACAAATTGATTATTTAGTCGACAACGGATTTATTAGTGGATATACAGATGGAACATTTAAACCAGATTTAAATCTAACACGTGCACACGCTGCAATTCTATTATCGAATGTTTTAGATTTAGATACGTCAAAAGTAACAAATCCAGATTTTACAGACGTTCCTAAGGATCATCCATACTATAAACAAATCGCTGCAATTGAAAATGCTGGCGTAATGAATGGTAAAGGTGACGGTAATTTCGATCCGAATGGACAACTCACACGTGCACAAATGGCAGTCATACTAGTAAATGCATTCAAATATACAGGTACACCTGAAACAACATTTACAGATGTAAGTGCTGACTATTGGGCAGGGAATGCTATTTACGCTTTAGCAGCAAATGGTATTACGTCAGGTTATCCAGACCAAACATTCAAACCTAGTGATTCCGTATCACGAAAACATTTCAGCTTATTCTTATATAGTGCATTAACGAAATAAAATGAAAAAGGCAAAATCCGATTGTGATGGATTTTGCCTTTTTGATTGGCATAAGAATGTATTCGGGTGGAAGCATATTCATTCGGTCACTTAGAATGTAATCGAGCGGATAGCCTAACGATTGGAGCACATGACGTAATGTTTCGGTCAGATAGCATAAAATTTTTTTATTAGTGATACATGCTTGAAACGGAATAGAGCGTATGAAGTGAGAATTCGATCACGTAGTATCTCGTCTTGGTCACACAAGAGTATTATTCGATCGGATAACATATTCAATCGGTCACTTAGCATGCATTCGGTCGGATGGCCAAACGATTGGAGCACATGACATAGCGATTCGATCGGATAACATATGCAATCGGTCACTTAGCATGCATTCGGACTGATGGCCAAATGATTGGAGCACAAGACATAGCGATTCAATTGGAGAGCATATTCAATCGGTCACTTAGAATGTAATCGAGCGGATGGCCAAACGATTGGAGCACATAACATAACGTTTCGATTAGATAACAAATATTTGAACCCATAGCGCGATGTGAATATATATATGATTACTGTCTTGACTAACAATTGCTTAAAGCTTAAGAAAAGTTGAATGCATTTTAATACATTTTTATCTATTTAAGATATTTGAAATAAACTCTGTGCTATACTAAGAAAGTTGATATGATTTACTACTTTTTGTTAGAAATTTAGAGAGATTTCACAAATAATATAGTAAAGTATTTTCTGGGAAATGAAATGCGCAAATACCAAAACTTTTTGCATAATTAATCGTTTATATTAATGAATCAGGTGAAAAATACTATACATAGTTGGAAATAATAGTAAAGAATAGATTAAAAAAGGATGAACGAATCGTGAAACTTGGAATCGTAGGAAATTATGGAAATGACAATAATGGGGATGAAGCAATCCTTCTTAGTATCATTCGACAGTTACAGAAAGCCTTTGAAATACAAACGAATGACATTACCGTTTTTAGTAACAATCCAAAACAAACGGCTGAAATTTACGGCGTAACGAGTTATCCGCTTTATTATAAAAATGGGAATGCTGCTAAAACGTTTATTAAAACGTATCAGTTAAACAAAGAGATTGTAAAAAACTTAGATTTTGTAGTGATAGGCGGCGGCGGTATTTTAATGGATTTATATAAAAGAGAAGCCCCTCTGTATGGTTCATATGCCATGATGGCGAAAAATTCAAAAGTGCCTTATGTTGTTTATGGATGTGGAGCAGGTCCTTTAAATACCGGTTTAGGAAAATGGTTTATCCGCTATATGGCAAAACACGCGAAAAACATTTCAGTTCGCGACCCGGAGTCAAAAGCTCTGCTTGAACAAATTGGGGTAAAACGTGAAGTCCATGTTATTGGGGACCCAGCTTTTAGTTTAGAAGTTGAGCGTAAAGGGTACAGTGAATTACCTATCAAAATAGGTGTTACTGCTGTGCCGTATTTCAATGCCTCATACTGGCCAACAGGAGATGAAACAAAGTACAACCATTATATTGAGGGCATGGCGAAGAATTTAGATCGTGTACTTGATGAAAACAATGCTGAAGTCACATTCTTTGCAACAAAATATCCGCAAGATGCAGACGTCACAAAAGATATTCAAAGTAAAATGAAGCATCAAGACAAAACTTCCATTATAGAAGAAAATTTAAAACCGGAAAAATTACTGGATTTATCGTCGACTTTTGATGTTTTAATCGGAACTAGACTACATTCATTAATTTTAGCAACAGATGCAAAAACACCCGTTATAGGGGTTTCTTATCACCGAAAGGTAAATGATTTTCTTCAAATGGCAGGCTTAGGAGAGTCCTCATTACCAATCGATTCATTGCATGAAAGTGATGAGCAATTTTCAACTATTTTTAACAAAATGAAAGCAGATTGGAATGGTGCAATTAAGCTTGCTAGTACAACAAATGATCAGTTCAAAGAAAAAGCAAGTTTAGGACTAAAATTGCTCGTTGAAGGTGCAAAGTAATATGAAAAAAGTATTCATAATCAGTAATATGTATCCATCAAAAGAGCATTTATCTTATGGGATTTTTGTGAAAAATCAGGTTGAACAATTAAGAGAAAACGGTGTAGAATCAGTTCTTGCAGTAAATACAAACCCTAATACAGGGAAAGTCAATGTACTAAAAAAATACGCAAAATGGGCATTAGGTGTCTTCTCAACGTTTCGTAAACATAAAAAGGATATCGGATTAACACACAGTCATTACGTGTTTCCTAGTGGAATGTTTTCCTATCGGTTAAAAATGAAACATGGCATTCCATATGTCGTAACAGCTCATGGTGGCGATATAAATAAAATGGCGAAAAAGGGTGGCCGCATTAAGGAACATACGGCTAAAATCTTACAAAACGCCGACCATGTTATTGCTGTTGGGGAAGAGTTAGCTTCAGATATTAAACGAGATTTCCAAGTAGAGGAAAATCGCATATCAGTCATGAGTATGGGAATTGATCGAAATATGTTCCAAAAGCCAACATCTAAAACTGAAGTGGCTATAAAACTTGGTATGGATCCTAATCGTGTCAATTTTTTATTCGTTGGAAATATTATTCGTGAAAAAGGGGTTGAAGAGCTGATAACTGCATTCAATCAGCTTAATGAAAAATACCCAGACCAAGCTGCGCTTTACTGTATCGGTTCTACAAAGGATGCTTCATTTACAGAACATGTTAAGCAAATAGCCGGGTCGAATCAAAATGTTCAATTCATAGAACCTATGCCACAGAAAGAACTTGCTGAATATTTTCAAGCAGCGAATGTGTTTGTCTTGCCGTCTTACATAGAAGGTTTAGGGCTTGTAGCATTAGAAGCCATGAGCTGTGGAACGCCAGTCATCGCATCAGATGTTGGGGGGCTTCATTATATGTTAAGAGATGGAGCTGGGGTACTTGTACCGCCAAAAGATGCGGATTCACTGTATATAGAATTAGAAAAAGTAGTACAAGCAAACGGTCAGTTATTAGTAAATGAGGAGCAAGTAACGAACCTCCTACAATTACACGATTCACAAGCAATCATACACCGTTTAAAAGAAATATATAGTTCATATTTAAATTAAAATGGAAGACAGGTAGCTTCTTCTTATGATTAAAGGAAAGTGATATCATTGGGCCGTTTTTTAAAGATTATTGGTGCCGTAGCGGTCATTAATATATTTGCTAGACTTTTCGGCTTTTTACGTGAAATTATTATTGGAATTCAGTATGGTACTACGAATCTAGCCGACAGTATTATTAATGCGTATACGATCCCAAACCTTCTATATTTGGTTGTAGGCGGTGCATTTACGACTGCCTTTATATCGATTTACCATAAAACAAAGTCTTCCATACAAGACTATATTCGAAGAACATTTACGACGATTGTTGTGACGATTACGCTTGTCGTCATTATTTTCATTGGAATAGAAGATTTCATTATTAACTCATACTTTCAACCAGAAACCGTTGAAGAATATGAGCTACTCAAATTACTTTATAACTGGATGATGCCATCAACTATTATGCTCGTTTTATCGACTTGGTTAAGTGGTATTTTAAATGTTCAAGGGAAGTTCCATTTATCGAGTTTTTCTGTATTAGTATATAATCTGTCATTCTTAATCATTTCTGTTGGTTTATCGCTCATTATTGGACCAATAGGCTATGGTATCGGGGCATTACTCGGTGCAATGTTCATGATTGGCTTCTTAATTTATGGTGTAAGAAAAGTCGAGGATATGTCATTCAAACCGAGTTTAGCACGTTCGGATGACCAAAAAGAACTTTGGAAAGTAGCGTTGCCGATTATGCTTGGTGGGGCTACTGCTCAAATGTATACGTTAATTCAACGTTTCTTTACAAATGATTTAGCAGAAGGTTTTGTATCGGCAATGAACTATGCAACGAAAGTATCGCAATTTCCACAAGCTTTGTTAATGACGGCTGTTACGACGGTCATTTATCCCCTTTTAAGTAAAAAGGAAGGAGAAGGGGATGCAGAGTCGGTTAAGAAACTGTATGTGCGCGGTTTACGTATGTTGTATCTACTTGTATTACCGATTTCTGTTTTTGTCTATTTCCAACCGGAAGCCGTTGTAAGAGTGGTATTTGAATATGGTAGTTATACCACAGAGTCTACAGCTATTACGGCACCATTGTTAAAAATCTTTAGTTTAACAATGTTTTTCCTCGCGGCAAGCACATATGTAACACGTTTTTACTATGCAAAGGGCAATTCCATTGTACCAGTAATCTTTAGTTTACTGACTGTATTCGGAGTAAATATTGCCGTTACTTCTGCATTAATTGATTCGTTAGGTGCAGATGCCGTTGCATGGGGAAATTTAATAAGCGCAATCTTAAACCTAGTATTACTTGTAGTGTTCTTACATTATAAATATAAGTTGAGTATTGTAGGCAAAAACTTTGTCCAGTTCGGAAAGTTTCTTCTACTTACAATCGGATTCGTATTAGTAAACTGGCTCGTTGCAACATATATTGTGCTAGAGAACAAGTTCCTTCATATTAGCGTAACTTTTATTGTAACAATGATTGCTTATGGTATCTTTGTGGTAGTGTTAAGATTTGAAGAATTAAATAGTGTAGTCAAAGGTATAAAGAAAAAACTATTTAAAAGTAATAAGTCAAGTACAAACAATTAGGAAATGAGATACATGATTATGAAAGATTGCAAAAATGTTAATAAATTTTTACTAATTTCATTGTAATATTATTATTAATGGTGTTAAAATCTTTATTTCAAGACAAATTTCATATATAATTGTCTGTAAAATATTTGGAAAGTATAATGTTTAAGTTTCATAGAAAATGAGGGATAATTGATGCCAAGAGGTCGAAGGGTAAACTCGAATGGAGAAAGAAGTAAACAGCTGTTATTAACAAAAGCGATTGAGCTATTTTCAATTCATGGTTATTATGAGACAAAAATTAGTGATATTGTAAAAGCTGCTGATTTAACGCAACCAACTTTTTATCTCTATTTCCAAAGCAAAGAATCGTTGTATAAAGATTTAAACGAACAGTTTAAAAATGATTTTTTTGCAATTGTTAACAAAGAGTTTGAATCAACTAAAAATGAAGTGGAAAATTTCCAACTAAGATTAGTGGAAATCTTCAAATTCTTCCTTAACAATCCATTCTTAACGAAAATAGCTTTTTATGATTCGGAGTATGCACTTCTACTTAAAGAGGAGTTATCAAACAACTTAGTAGATTGGCTACAAAATAAAGGAAAAGTATTTGTTCGTGAAAATATGGATACAAAAATCTATGCGGAAAGTCTTATCGGTGCACTAGAACGATTAACTTTATCAAAGCTAGTTACAGGGAAGCGTGGTCCTGAACAACTAGCATCAGATATTGTAAACATCTTCTTTGTTACTGAAAAGGAACCAGCTTTATAGCGGGTTAGGATTTTTCCGCGAAAAGTTAATATCGCTTGGATTCAACAATTACGAACAGATTTTTAAATTCACCCGTGCGCTTTTAGAGTAAATGCAACGACAATCCCAATTGAATTTGGGGTTGTCGTTTTTTTAGTGTGCCCGGCATGGGCTACAACTTGGTGGTGAAAGTCCACTACAGGCTTGGCAGTAGGAACTGTTAGCTGATGGCAAGGGTGTCCACCGTGAGGTGGAATCTGAAGGAAGCCGGAGGCAAAATCCCGAACTGACGGACAGAAACTATATATAAGGCTGAATTGGAATGGACGAGTTTGCTAAACAAAACGAAGTCCAATACTGCACGAGTTCCATACAGTAAATATAGCAGTTACATGGGAGGAAGGTTGTAGCTCTTACCCGGGGAGGTCTTACAAGGGTTCCCGACAAGAGAGATGGAATATCTCACAGGAACAAGCTTACCAGTGATGGCAAGCTGAATTGTAAGAAGTCAGCAGAGATCATAGTAGTTTCTCTGAAATGAAGGACTGAACAATAGCAATCTTGAAGAATTACGGAGGTGATGGCAGTGCAAAGACCGCAGAAAACATCGCAAGATGGCTGTTTGCAAAGGGATAAGTTGGAAACTGAAGAGTATGCAAGAGTGTGTAGTCCTGCCGTTAAAGAAGTAGGTCAACAAGATGGTATCGATTTAATTGATAAAGTAATTGATAGTAATAATCTTTTCAGAGCATGTAAGAAGGTTAAAGCCAACAAAGGTGCGCCTGGAATAGATGGAATGACAGTAGATGAACTTTTTGGTCATGTCAGTAAATACCTACCCCATCTTAAGAGAAAACTGAAAGATGGCTCATATAAGCCTCTTCCAGTCAAACGGGTTGAAATCCCGAAGGCGGATGGTACAAAACGAAAATTAGGCATTCCATGTGTTAGAGACCGTATGGTCCAACAAGCAATATATCAAGTAATAGGTGGAATAATAGACCCGAAATTTTCCGATTCAAGTTTTGGTTTTCGACCAAATAGAAACCAACACCAAGCCATAAAGAAATCTATCAAATACTATGAACAAGGCTATAAAGTGGTAGTGGATTGTGATCTCAAAAGTTACTTTGACACCATTAACCATCAAAAGCTAATGGAATACCTCAAGGAATTCATTAAAGATAAAATTATATTAAAGCTAATTTGGAAATTTCTTAAAAGCGGAATATTAGAGAATGGCTTTACCAAACCAACTGAATTCGGTGCGCCTCAAGGCGGTGTACTTTCACCAATTCTTAGTAATGTTTATTTAAATCAGTTAGATATAGAACTGGAGGAAAGAGGACATAAATTCGTTCGCTTTGCGGATGATTTTTGCATCTACGTTAAAAGTAAACGAGCTGGTGAACGTGTCCTTGATAGCATTACAAAGTTTTTGGAGAAGGACCTGAAGCTGACAGTTAATAAAACTAAAAGTAAGGTGGGGTCTCCGACCAAACAAAAATTTTTAGGTTTCTGTATCCACAGTACATCTAAAAGTACAGGATGTAGACCACACCACTCCGCGAAGAAAAGATTCAGAGATAAACTAAAATATAAAACTAGACGAAATCGTACTGGTAAATTTGAGGATATCGTTAAAGAAATTAATCAAGTTACGGTTGGATGGATAAATTACTATGGCATTGGTTTGATGAAAATGTTCATTCAAGATATGAGAAAGTGGCTAAACCATCGGTTAAGGCAACTTATTTGGAAAAGGTGGAAGAAAGTCAAGACAAGGTACTATCAACTTAGGAGATTAGGTATCCAACACAATGAAGCCTGGAAAG